>JAYWHJ010000124.1:0-3722 GCA_043777795.1 Polaromonas sp.
ACGCGTTTGGCCTGCCCGCTGAGAACGCCGCGATGAAAAACAACGTACCGCCCGCGAAGTGGACGTACGAGAACATCGCCTACATGAAAAAGCAGATGCTGGCGATGGGCCTGTCCATCGACTGGAGCCGCGAGATCGCTACCTGCGACCCGACATACTACAAGTGGAACCAGTGGCTGTTTTTGAAGATGCTGGAGAAAGGCATTGCCTACCGCAAAACCCAAGTGGTCAACTGGGACCCGGTCGACCAAACCGTGTTGGCCAACGAGCAGGTGATTGACGGCAAGGGCTGGCGCACCGGCGCGCCTGTGGAAAAGCGCGAGATACCGGGCTACTATCTGAACATTACCCAGTATGCCCCCGAGTTGCTGGAGCATGTGCAACACGGCCTGCCTGGCTGGCCCGAGCGCGTCAAGCTGATGCAGGAGAACTGGATAGGCAAGAGTGAAGGCGTGCGCTTTGCCTTCCCGCACGAGATCAAAGACGCTGCGGGCCAATTTGTGCAAGACGGCAAGATGTACGTCTTTACCACCCGCCCAGACACGATCATGGGCGTGACTTTTGTGGCCGTCGCGCCAGAGCACCCGTTGGCAGTGCGAGCGGGCGAATTGAACGCGCAGCTGGCTGGCAAAATTGAAGCCCTTAAGGGCGGTGGAACGACCGAGGCCGAACTGGCTACCAAAGACAAAGAAGGCGTAGCTACGGGCTTGTTCGTTACGCATCCTTTGACTGGCGACAAAGTAGAGATATGGGTCGGCAACTATGTGCTGATCGGTTATGGCGATGGCGCAGTGATGGGTGTGCCTGCGCATGATGAGCGCGATTTTGCGTTTGCAAAAAAATACAACTTGCCGATTCAGCCGGTCGTCGCAGTGCCCGGTAAGGACTATTCGCTGGACGGGTGGCAAGATTGGTACGCGGATAAAACCAATACCAGCAGCATCCACTCTGGCAAATACGATGGCCTTGATTTCAAAGCCTGTGTGGACGCAGTCGCTGCGGACCTGATAGCTAAAAACCTTGGCGAGAAAAAAACTACCTGGCGTTTGCGCGACTGGGGCGTGAGCCGCCAGCGCTACTGGGGCACGCCGATCCCCATCATCCATTGCGACGAACACGGCGCAGTGCCCGTGCCTGAGAAAGACCTTCCCGTAGTGCTACCGCAAGACTGCGTGCCCGACGGCTCTGGTAACCCGTTGCACAAGCATGCGGGCTTTCATGCAGGCGTGGTCTGCCCCATCTGCGGCAAAGCGGCCAAGCGCGAAACCGATACGATGGACACCTTCGTCGATAGCGCCTGGTACTTCATGCGCTACTGCGACCCGAAGAACACTGACAACATGGTGGCCGGCGGTGCCGACTACTGGATGGGCGATGCCGCTGGCAACAAGGGCATGGACCAGTACATCGGTGGCATTGAGCATGCGATATTGCACCTGCTCTACGCCCGCTTTTGGACCAAAGTGATGCGTGATCTGGGCTTGGTGAAATTCGACGAGCCCTTTACCAAACTGCTGTGCCAGGGCATGGTGCTCAACCACGTGTATTCGCGTAAGGGCGCTAAAGGCGGCATTGAATACTTCTGGCCCAACGATGTAGAGCACGTGCACGATGCAGGCGGCAAGATCATTGGTGCGAAACTAAAGAGTGACGGCAGCGCTGTGGACTATGGTGGCGTAACCACCATGAGCAAGTCCAAAAACAACGGCGTCGACCCGCAAGAGCTGATCGATAAATACGGCGCAGACACCGCCCGCCTGTACATGATGTTTACCGCCCCGCCTGAGGCTACGCTGGAGTGGAACGACGCGGCCGTAGAGGGCAGCTACCGCTTTTTGCGCCGCGTGTACAACTTTGGTGTAAAGTTAAATGCTATTGAAAAAATAGCTGCTTGCGCATCATTTAATTGGGCTAAGGCCAGTTTAAGCAAGCAAGCTAAGGCCTTGCGGCTGGAGATGCACACTCTGCTCAAGCAGGTGCATTACGACTACCAGCGTATGCAGTACAACACCGTGGTGAGCGGCGCGATGAAGCTGCTCAATGCGTTGGAAGACTTTAAAAGCGATGGCAGTGAAGGTGATAACGCTGCACTCGCCGAAGGCTTTAGCATCTTGCTGCGGGTGCTTTATCCCGCTACACCGCACATTAGCCATGCACTGTGGCAAGGCCTGGGCTTTGCCGCGTTGCACGGTGAACTGCTGGATGCGCCTTGGCCTGTGGTGGACGACAACGCGCTCGTGCAAGACGAGATTGAGTTGATGCTGCAGATCAACGGAAAGCTACGCGGCAGCATTTTGGTGCCAGCCACCGCTGCCAAAGAAGCGATTGAGAAAATAGCGCTGGAGAATGAAGCATTTATCAAGCAAGCCAACGGAGCTGCTGCCAAGAAGGTGGTGGTAGTGCCGGGGCGCTTGGTGAACATTGTGGTGTAACTCCCGTGACCACTATGCTGCACCCTATTCCCAGCCGCCGCGCGATGGTGCAAGGCGTTGCCGTCGTCGCGCTCGCTGCCCTCACAGGTTGCGGCTTCAAACTGCGCGGTGCGCAGTCGTTTGCGTTCAAAACCGTGTTTATGTCTGGCGTGGATGCATCGCCTTTGCTCTCCGAGCTGCGTCGTGCGATGGAGAGCGGTGGTGAGGTGAAGGTGGTGACCGACGGCAAGTTGCTGGACACTGCGCAAGTGGTATTGGATGTCGTGAGTGACCAGCGCGAAAAAACCGTAGTGGGTGTGACCAGCAGCGGGCAGGTGCGCGAGTTCCAGCTGCGCCTGCGCTTTAAGTTCAAGCTGCGTAGCAAAGAAGGCAAAGAGCTGATTGCCGAAACCGAAATTTTGCAGCAGCGCGACATCAGCTTTACCGAGTCAGCTGCGCTGTCCAAAGAAGCCGAAGAGGGCTTGCTGTACCGCAATATGCAAAGCGATATCGTGCAGCAGATTCAACGCCGTTTGGCTGCAGTAAAAGTGATCTAGTCAGCTATTGCTTGCAGTAAAAAAGCGCAGGACTCGTCTGGGGCTTCGTATTGCACCCAATGTCCCACTTCAGGCGTGACCAGGCTGCGCTGCGGCACCAGCCCGACGTTCGCATCATTTGCAATACCGTTTGTGTCGTGCACGTCACGTCATGCTCGCCCCACATCGCGTACAGCTGCAGGGAAGGGTTGGTGCGCCGCGCGGTGGCCAGCGCGTCCAGCAAACCGCCAGTCAGGGATATCTTTTTACTGTGAAACCGCACGTGGATACAGGCAGCGGTGTGCAAGTCCAGGGCCCGCTCGTCCACGGCCGCTGCGCGCTCCAGCGTCTGCATCAGCAAGTTGTGGCGCATGGTTTCACGTAAGACCACTGCGTCGTTGGCACCTGGAGCATCCCGCCAGTCTTGCAGCGCGCCTTGGGGGCGGCGGGGACTGCCATGGCCTGCGGGCCCTAGCAGGGCCAGGTGGGTGACGTGGGGGCGCTGGGCGGCAATGTGCGCGGCTACCAAACCCCCAAACGAAAAGCCTGCCAGCCGCATTGGAGTGTCAGCGCCCAGCAGCCGGTCCAGCGCGGTGCGGGTGGTGTGTACCAGCCAATGCATGGTGGGCTCGGGCGGTGTGTCCGACTCGCCGTCGCCTGGCACATCGGGCGCGCGCACGCGGTAGTGGTGGGCCAGCGGCGCGATGTTGCGCGCCCAGTGCTGCCAATAGCCATGGCCGCCGTGCAGCACCACCAGGGGATGCTGCCATCGCCG
>JAYWHJ010000125.1:0-10455 GCA_043777795.1 Polaromonas sp.
AGCACTTGCAGCTCAGGCGGATTGCAATGCTGCAAAGCTTGGCCCACGATGCGGTACATGGTGCCCATCTCACTGGAAGACAGTGTGTGCCTGCGCCGCCACAGCGCTATCAAGGTGCTGCTCTCCTCGCTGTCTAGTGTTTCCTTCATTTAGATGCTCCGGATGCTTCAACTGATGATCGTCTGACGGTTCATTACAAATAATTCGGACTCAATCTAATAGATCCAAATAAGTACCAATAATAACGCTTGATCTTGCGTTTGTGCAATTTTTGGCAACGATGTTTCAGAATATTTGAATTTTTTGCGCAGAAACCGCAGCTGTGATGCGACTTGTGGGCCCTCGTACATTGGCCAGTTAGCTTGGCCGCTTTTGTACGGGGTCAGATCGGCGGCGCTGGCGGACCAGGCATTACAGCGGGTTCTGAATGCCTTGTCTGGAGAAGTACGGAATGTGAAACAGCTATATAAGTTATAGCTTCTCCCGCAATATTTTATTGGCCTATAGCCCAATTAGCCTCATAAAGGTGGCCTCACAGGCCAATTTTTCAGGCTTTGACCGCCCTGACGGCTTGAAAACCGGTCGTTCAGAGTCTATTTGACCGTTTTCAAGTCGTTTTTAAGATGCAAAATAAGTTGCAGCTCTTTAAAATATTGCGGGAGCAGCTACTTAATAAATAGCAATTAGTACGTGCTATTTATCCTCGGCTAGAGCCGATTATTGATCGTCTGCACAAAAATCGTCAGAAGGCACAAGGCACTGAGGCGCGACTGCGTTGGCACCGCCAATACTGCGCGTCTTGCCGGGTAATACTGCGGCGGCTGCCACCTTCAGGCCGCGCGGCAATAGCAGCCAGAGCTGGCCGGATTCTTTCATGCGGCGCGCTTGGGTAGCCGCCTGTTGGCCATCACCGAAAAAATAATCGGCCCTCACAGCGCCGCGAATAGCACCCCCGGTGTCTTGGGCAATGGTCAGGCGGCGCAGTGGCAAGCCGTTGGTGGGGTTTTTTGTGGACACGAAGACCGGGTAGCCTAACGGCGTGCTGCGGGGGTCTACCGCGATGGACCTGCCCGCAGACAGCGGTACGCCGAAAGCACCTAGAGGCCCACCGGTTTTGACAGGTGCCTCGCGGAAAAATACGTAGCTCGGATCTTTGATACCACTGCCCGTCGTCTGAGCAGTTGGTTTTTGTCCAGGCAGCGCCACAGCGCCCGACTTAGCGGGCGCAGCCAGCTTAAAGCCACGTGTGCGAATGGCACCGTCGTCACCATCGTCCTCGTTAGCTAGTTCGACGTTTAAGCCGCGCGTTTTGACCTGGGGTCGGGTGCTATTGGAGCTTACCAAAGTAGGCCGAAATGGATGGCCGTTTTGCTCAGCATAGGCCACCCGCAAGATCTCACCGCCTTCGCGCATGCGGATACGCCCCGAGCCTTGCACTTGCATTTCATACAACGCTGTCGCGCTGTCCACGAATGCCAATACCTTGGCATTGGGCGCGCCCAGAGTTTCGATTTCCTCGCGAGTGAAGTAGGGCTGAAGCTGCTTGCCGTTGATGCGCAGGCGCACTTTGCGATCCAGGGTATCAAAGCCAAGCGTCGTCATGTTCACCACAAACAGGCCCGGTGCGCCCATATCTTTGGTGCTCAGGTTGGGCTGTAGTACCACGTTACGACCTTCAACACGGGCTGCCAAGGTACCGCTTCTTTGTTCCGAAGTTACCTTGCGTGCGTCCAGGTACAACATGTCGTCGGGTTGTCCATAGACTGGATAGATAAAAGGCGCACCGTAGCGACGGCTGCCGTTGATCTCGGGTTCAAAATATCCGGTGACCACGCCGTCGGTTTTGCGGTCGTCCCCCCGGATTTGGTAGGCTGCGAACTCGCGCTCGTAAAATGCGCGGATCGTAGCGGTGTTGCTGCCGTCAACTTGGCGTGCCCGAGCGCATAGGTCTTTCCATTCGGCGCCCCGGTTGGTGAGAACTTTGCAGCTTTCTAAAAAAGCCGGCCAGCTTTCGGAAAAATTGTCTGTACTCCAACCCGGAACATTATCGAAGCTGCTGGCAGTGTAGTTAGCTAGTTGGGTCGAAAAAGTAGCAGCCAGCCCAGCGGTGCTGCCCTCAACGCGAGGAGCTGGCTCCGCACCAGAGGCCTGTGACTGCTGGGATGCCTGTGACGAAGATGATCCACTGGTTGGTTGTGCGCCGCTGGCCGCTTGCGAAGGCCTCGCCTCACCAGGAATTTGAATGGCTTGCTGCGGTGCAGCACAGCCCACCAGCAAGGCCAAGAAAGCGGTTGAAAAGGCGGCAAGGGGCAGATTTTTAGCGTCCATGGAGAGCTCCTGAAATGAGTGGCACCCAACAGATCGGAGTGCTGATACCTACTAGACGATTACTTTTCAACTATTTTGAAACTTGCTGCGCCATAGTTGTCGGTGCAAGGGGTGCCACCTGGACAAATCGGTTGCCCGAGCAATGGGGAGGGGCCTGCGCCACGCGCGGCTTCCAACGCTTGCAGAATTTTCAGGGAAAACTGGCCAAAAACCCCCTCATGTTGGATTCCAGAGGTTTTTAAATCTCTCTCATGCTCGCTCACCAGCACGACAAACTCGTCCGTTCCCGCAGGCCCGTCGGCGTTCATTGCCCAAGATGCTTTGGGCAATGTAAGGGTGGCTCCAGACTCAATGCGGTTACGCTTATCCAGCGCGTTGGGAAATAAAAGATAC
Source organism: Polaromonas sp. (assembly GCA_043777795.1). Classification (GTDB taxonomy): domain Bacteria; phylum Pseudomonadota; class Gammaproteobacteria; order Burkholderiales; family Burkholderiaceae_C; genus JAAFIP01. Next base: position 2,722 of record JAYWHJ010000125.1, read on the forward strand.
ATCTCTCCCACGGTATTGAGCAGGTAAACGTAAGCGAAACCGGATTTATTGCTCTGAATCTGAAATTCCAGTTTGTCCTTGCCAATTCGAACCTCTGGCTGACCCGCTTTGGCGGTCACGTCAAAACCGCCTTTGGCGGTTTGTTGCAGGTCGTTAAGCGATTGGCTGGCGCTAAAGGGCTTGGCCACAATGGGTGCAGGTACTGGGGGGGGATTGTTCGTTCCGGGGGGTGCCGCAAGGCCTTGCATAGATGGCTGCACACTTTGCGGATTGACTGCTAAGGGCTTGGGCGCTGCATTATTTGACCACCACCATGCGCCGGCAGCGGCGATGGCAAGGCTGGCAACTCCCGCAGCGATGAAGGCCAGATGCGGTTTTTTAGTTTGCTGGGAGTAAGAGGGTGATTTGTCAGGTGCCTTGGAAGTAGGTGCTGAGGGCCCCGAAGACCTGGCTGAAACGGCCTTAGTGGTTTGTGCGGTAGTGGCTTCGTCAACAGGAGGTAAATCTAAAGACAGCCGAAACTGAGCCATAGACTGTGGCCGTGCTTCGGGTCGAACCGCTAAGCCTGCATCCACCGCAGCTAACAAACGATGGCTGAAGCGACTCTGCAAGGCTGCGTTTGCTGCCAAAGGCACGTAACGATCGTTCAGCATGCGGGCCACCGAAGGCGGGGGAGAGCGGCCGGTGACAGCGACATGCATCACAGCGCTCAGAGCGTAGACGTCGGTCCAGGCACCCTGCGACATGTCTGGGGTCTCAGCATACTGTTCGATGGGCGCATACCCGGGCTTCAAAATAACGGTGATCGCCTGGGTCATGTCGGTGATTACTCGGCGCGCCGCGCCAAAGTCTAAAACCACGGGCAATCCGCTACTCTCCAAAAGCATGATGTTGTCGGGCGCAATATCACGGTGATAACAACTGGCGCGGTGCATCACAGCCAGGGCCTGCGTCACGCCGTCGATCACGCCCATCAGCCACTCTTCATTGATGTCATCCTTTTTCGCCAGCAGGGCTTCTTTCAGCGTATCGCCTTTGTAGCAAGGCATCACCATATAGGTCGTGCCACGTTCTTGCCAGAAGCGATAGACCTTGAGCAGTGCGGGGTGGTCAAACTGGGCCAGCAAGCGCGCTTCGTTGATAAAGCTGCGCATACCCAGGTCAAAGGTTTCTTTGTGCCGCTCGGATAAGGGCACTACGCTGCCGTCGGCTTGCCGGTTGGCCAAGGACGAGGGCATATATTCTTTGATGGCGACGATGCGCTCCAGCGTATGGTCCCAAGCCTCGTAGACTACGCCAAAGCCACCCTGTCCGATCAGGCGGGATATTTCAAATTCAGCTACGCGGGTGCCGATGGGCAAAAGGCTGCTGTCGGTGACAGACCCCGTACCTGATCCCTGCATGTTGGATCCGGACGATCCTGCAGGAGCGGCTCGGGTACTTGGAAATTGGGTTGCTGCTGCAGTAGGCGCGTCAACCCGGGGGGGCGATTTTTGTGAAACGATCACTGTTGCGTTGTCGTGGGGCTCGGGTGCGACCGCTTTGGGCATGGAAACAATTCGGGTCGCGTCATCACCAAGTTCAGAGGTCGGAACCACTTGCGGGTTGGCGCCATTGTTTTGGCCTGAATCTGTAGGGAGTTGACTCATATTACCCGTAATTATCGTTGAGTCATAGCCAAATTGGCATAACCGAACAAGACTTCAAATCCTGCTACGGTCGGTAAATGGGAGATGGTGTGAACGACAGCATCCGGCATACCTAAATTAACCAGCCAACTGGACATGCCCTGTGAAGGAAGCTGAGAAATGGAGACTGTAGAGAGCTCACGACTGAAAGACTCACAAAAAATCGCAAACAAAGAATGGTCAAATTGTGTTGCATCCATGTTCGAGTTTAACGCGGACAAAGCGGCTTGAGCGCTCTGCTCCCACCAGTGGTGAACGCGTGCCAAAGCTTGCTCCGCAGAGACTTCATCATTGGGAGTGAGCTCGATCGCCAAGGTCAATGGAAAGTAGCGACCTACAGAATCTACAGACGGCATAAGCACGCCCACCCACGGGTTTGGGCCAATCACCTCAGGTCCAAGTGCAAAAAACCACATTGGAGCCTCAAGGTAGTGGGCCAGCCAATCGTCGCGCTCAGCGCGCAGGTTCTGCAGGCCGGTTTGCAGCCAGTTATCCCATGCCTCCACAAAATCAGGTGAAAAGCGCCTTTGTGCAAAATCTCCGGTGCCTGGTAGTTTGCCAAACCAAGCGGGTACATCCAAGCCTTGTGCGGGGACCGTGAATTGAGGCATCAAAGACCCTCAGGGCATGAAAACTCCAGGAGCTCTCTCACCCTAATTGGGCTTTGCACACTGTTGGTAGTCACCTCAAAACGCGTGCGCCGGTTCTCGACATTGAAGGTGACTAGAAATTTTTCTGGAATATTGGTACTTTCAAGTTGGGCTTTTTCCATCACCCTGAACAAGGCCCAGGGCCCATCTGCGACTTGACCAGACGCCCCGCTGGCGGACGGGGGTGTCAATTGAATCCGCACCTGGTTACTGCCTTTGGTGCCGGGCCACTGAACTGCCATTGGAAGAACGGGGCCGTGTGCGTATTTCACTAATTGGCCGTCCACATCCAGCACAAACTGGGTGATGCCAGCATCCATTTCCATGACCTTGAAATCGAGCCGTATGGACGGTGTTTTACCGCCGCGAAAGAAGATTTCGCGGATACGAGCTGCACGCTCAAACTGCGCCAGTGCAGCGGCAGACACATTGGCCTGTCCGGCGACGGACTTGTATTTCCAGGGTTTGGTGCTGGTATCTACCAAATTCGCAAGGCGTTTTTGAAAGAAGTCATCCATCATCCCACCTGGCCCAAAAAACTGACCAAAATCTTCAGGCAAAGCATCGCGGGTGCTACTGGAAACCAACGGATACCGGCCAGCTACAGCGCGGTTGCAAAAATCCGCCAAGGGCCGCAGGTCTTGGCTTAGGCTACCGCGCTCAGCGACTTGGGCTTGCACCGCGCCGGACTGGCTGAGAGTTTCAACCATGGAGCGCATGGGCTCGGGTAAGCGGCCTGCATCAGCCTTAAGCTTGCCTGCAATGTCTCCAGGGGGCATCGGTGAGCGAGATTTGGCAGCGGTGTCTACCGCAGTTAAGTACACGTACACGTCATTGAACAATTTGAGCGTTTCATCGATCGGCGCGGGCTGGTTGGGTGCGGGGGCGGTCATATGACGGCGTAACGCGTCAAAGTGATCGTCCACAATGCTTTCAATTCGCTTGCCTGTATTGACCGGTTTGGCAGCACCTTCCGGTCCCAGCAAGTCTTCCAAACTTTTTCGGGTGTTGCGTACCGTCTCCGTCGCTTTGTTAACTACATTTTTAGCGGCACTGTCTGGGGCTATCAAAGTGGTTTCTCGTACCACGGCACGCAGAAAGTTCGCATGCGGAGAAGTAGGGCTGGACAGCGTTCTGGCTATCTGAATATTCTTTTCCAGACTACTGGAGCGTTGCAGGCGCACGTCTGCTATCAACGCATCCCATTCTTTCACATAGTTCTCGAGATAGATGCGCCGAACGCGGTCAGTCAGTGCACCCACATCCGCCGCATCACGGGCCTTTTCGGTCACACTGCGCTCCAAGCCCAGCACCCAAGGCTCCTCCATTGCCATCAAACCTGTGAGCTGTACGACACTGGATTGGAACCGTTTGTGGTAGCCGTCGTAGGTGAACATACCAGGCACACCCTCTGTTAAGGGCTTGCCGCTGGCACGCTCCAGTACCAATTGTGCAGCCGGTCCCGCAGCATTAGCTACGGTAAAGGCTGGCATATCAGCGCCGGTACGCATGCGCTTGAGACGACTGAAAATACGTTGTTCTAGCGGGTAACTCACTAGTAAAGCGCGCACGTTGCGTACCAGATTTTCGTCCTTGGGCAATGGGGAGCGGGGTGGTCCTTGCGCTAGCAACGCATCGAGTTGTTCTTCCAGTGCTTTGCGCTGCTCTTCTGGAATCCCGCGGTCCAGGCTACGATTCCAGTCCAGTGTGATCCACGCCTTAAGTGCATCGCCGTCAAAGTGCTCGGGGTCATGCAGCATCACGTAGCTTTTGAGTGCTTCATAGGCAAACTCAAGATTGTCTTTTTGCGCGCTGCGCAGTTGGTCCTCCAAGCGTCTGGCCAGCTGGGGTAAGAACACATCGTTCAACGAACGTTGATGCGCCACCCACGCGGCACCATTGATTTTGTCGCCTTGGTACAGCCCTAGACCCATGAGTAATGGTGGGGATCCTTCACCCATGCCAGGGGTACGCCAGATATCACGCAAGCCCTGCAAAACGGGTGCGACTTGCGCTGGGTTTTGCATGCGCGCTGGCATGGCGGCTAAGCCCTGGCGCGCAGGTTCTACTTGGGCTTCAATGGTTTTGAGGTAATTCAGATTGCGCACAGTGCTGACTGTCCAGCCACCGATGAGCAGCACGGCCACCACGCCCATCGCGCCAAAAGCGGACAAACGCAAAATATGGCGACGACGCTCCCAGCGCATGTCTGCACTGGCCAAGCGCTGCTCAGGAAATACGACGTTTTGCAATAACGAGGTGAGGAAGTAGCTGCGAGCGCTGGCTTTGCTGGGGGGAGAAACCACATGCTCCAAACCAAATCCGCGGGCCAGATTGCCCATCATACGGTCAATGGGGCTACCCTCTTGGGTGCCGCTGGTAAAGTAGACGCCGCGGACCCACGGTGCTTGGGTGAATTTAGACCCCGATAGCACCTGATTGATCAGATCTGACACCAACGGCCCAATGGCAGCGAACTGCACTGGGAAGCCAAATATAGCGGCCCGGCGCGCGTTGTCAACTTCGTGCTGCATGCGCTCAATCAACCCAGCATCCAACCGATCAGACAACAGACCAAACTCCCGTTTGAAGTCTTGCTCTAGGTGCGTACTGGCTTGTTCAGTCACAGGCAGAGTAAACCCCCACACCTGCGCTCGCTGCTCTTTGCCTAAATTTCCAAAGTACTCGTTGAAGCCATGCAAAAGATCGCTCTTGGTGACCAAAATATACACGGGTAAACGGGTTGCAAGTGTCGTGTCCAGCTCCATCAATCTCGCGCGAATCGAGGCGGCGAGTGCATTGCGTGCATCCAGACTTTGGTTCAGTAAGTCTGCGACGCTGATGGTCAAAAATACACCGTTAAGAGGGCGGCGTGGTCTGGATTTTTTAAGTAGATTGAGAAAATTATCCCACGCAATTTTGTCTTCCGATTGGTGGCTGTCTTGCGTGGTGTAGCGGCCAGCGGTGTCAATCAATACGGCATCATCTGTGAACCACCAATCGCAATTTCGGGTTCCACCCACACCGCGAATCGCTCCCGGTCCAAATTTGTCTGCCAGCGGAAATGACAAGCCAGAATTGACCAATGCAGTCGTTTTTCCAGCGCCTGGTGCGCCGATAAATACGTACCACGGCAGCTCATATAAATAGCTGCCGCTGGACAAGGATATCCAGTCGCGCCAGCCAGGCTTTTTGCCAGCCGCGTGCAAGCGCATTTTGCGCAGCGAGGCGACAGCTTCCGCAAAACGTGTGTTGAGAATTTTTTGCTCCGCGTTCTCCGGTACGTCCGCTTTGGCTGCTGGGGCTTTCATGAGCCCGTCGGTCAACTGATGGCTAGCGCGACGGGCACGCCAGCGGGCAAGTGCCATCCGCATTACTACCAAAAGAACTATCACACCGATCAAAATGTAACGCGACAATTCTGACACTAAGGGTGTCCAGGAGCCAATGGCAACGAGAGGACCAATCCACCATACCAAGGTGGCGATGATCAACATCGCGATGACAGTTAGAAGAATTGGGTGCAGCAGAAAAGCAAAAAATTTCTTGATCATTTTTTTACCCCTGCCGTGCCGTCAATCCCTGGAGTTTTTTCGGGTACCAAAATCACATCCACCCGCCGGTTACGGGCGCGATTCTCCGCGCTGTCGTTGGGCGCTACCGGGTCAGCCTCTGCCTTGCCAGTAGCGCGCATGCGCGCCTCAGGTACCTGGGCCGTTAGCGCCGCCCTGACTCCCTCGGCCCGTGCGGTAGACAGATGCCAGTTAGAGGGAAAACGCAGGGAGCGGATGGGCTGGTTGTCGGAATGGCCTACGATCTGCACATCCCCTTTGACTTGTGCCAAGGCTTCGCCAATACGCTTCAATACGGGGAGGGACTGTGTGTTGGGTTCGGCCTTACCTGAGCCAAAAAAACTGTCGCCACGCAATCGAATAATGCTGCGGTCTGACTCCTCCAAGACGGTGACCAAACCCTCCTTGATCTCGGGCTGCAAAAATCCCGATAAGCGCGCGCTTTTTGCCGGCACAGGCACGGCGGCCACGATTTGCACGTTGGGTACCCGCAGGCTACTCACCGCAGAAAATGTAGTGTCGGAGCGGTAGTTCAAACTCATGCGGAATGCCAGATAGATCAACGCTAAAGCCAAGCCAAATACCGCAGCGGCTACCCAGATGGGAATGCCGTCTGTGAGCTTGCCTTTACTGGCTGCCTGGCCACGCCAATGGGGCGACAAATCGGTATCGGGTTGCGGGCGGTCTTTGCGCACCATATCGGCCAAGCGCTGGCGCACCGAGTCAAGTTGCGCGCGGCCATTGTCAATGACGCGGTAGCGGCCTTCAAAACCCAGGGCCAGAACGCAGTACATCAGTTCGAGCAGGCTGCGGTTTTTGGTCACATCTTGAGCAAGCTTGGCCAGCAGCTGAAATACTTTTTCTCCGCCCCACGTTTCGTTGTGAAACTGCACTAACAAGCTTTGCTTGTTCCAGGCGGCTTGCGCGCCCCAAGGGGTGTTGGCCACGGCTTCGTCCAGAGCGGTGCACAGTACATAACGAGACGCTACCACCTGCCCATTGTCCAAGCCTAGTTTATGGGCGTCGGATTCAAAGCGCTGCATGGCCTGCGTCAGCGAGTTGCGCAAGGCGGGAATGTTGGGGGCGTGGCGCACATTGCGCAGGCTGGATATTAATCCTAGCAGGGTGCTGGCGGCAGAGACCAGTGGGTTGAGTACGGCCACTGCGGCCATATCAATTGGCGCGGTTTCGGGCACACGGAATGCACCTGTTGACAATGGAGAGGTTTGGATATGCTCGTTCCCCGACATTCGGGGCTTGGGTTTGATGACCGTGCGGTCAGTTTCAAACGCAGCAAAGGGGTCGGGAGTGCTCATAGTGAAAGCCTTAAGAACGTATGGCCCAAAACGCAAGATCAAGCCCCGGGAACTCACCGGCAATATGCATGGCGACCCCGCCTGATTTTTCCAGCTGGCGCCATAAATCGCTATTGCGTGTCTCTAGCTCAAAGTAGCTGGCACCCGTGTGAAACGGTATTTGGCGCGGCGCAACCGGCAGCGGCTGCAAGGTGACGCCGGGGAGTTGCAAGTTGACAAGATCGCGAATGCGTTCCACGGGGCCAATTTTGACCTGGGTAGGAAAGCGCGAACGCAACGCATCACCCGGCATGGTGGATGTAACGGCCAAAACGAATGTCGCGTTGCGTTGCAGTTCCACATCGCTGATCACTGCAACGCGCACGCCGTGTTTGCGGTCATGCAGCTCGATACGAATGGCAGACTGCTCCAGCACCATCGACAAGCTACGACGCAAATCGTCCATCAGAGGCTGGAAGCTGGCAGCCAAATCGTCGTGGATATAGGGGCCAAAACGGGTGCCGCGCCG
>JAYWHJ010000126.1:0-27883 GCA_043777795.1 Polaromonas sp.
CGGCATTGGCTGTCACGTCGGCGGAGCTGGCCATCGCAAAGGTGATGCAGCGACGCGCTTGGGCCATACTGCGCCACAAGGTGGCATAGGCATCGTCTGCCGGAAAGACCGCTATTCCTTCTGCAGGCAATGCAGTGATGACGCCGCCGTTTTCCCGAGCGACCGCGTCGACGGTGTGCATAAACTCGAGGTGTTCGCGTTGTGCGTTGTTGACAATGGCCACGTTCGCCTGCGTGAGCTCAGCCAGATATGCGATCTCGCCTGGGTGGTTCATACCCAGCTCTACCACCGCCATGCGGTGCGCTTGCGTCAAGCCCAGCAAGGTAAGGGGTACGCCAATGTCGTTGTTGAGGTTCCCCTTGGTAGCCAAGGCTTGGTCTGCGCAGGCCGCTTTTAGAACGCTGGCAACCATTTGCGTGACCGTGGTTTTTCCGTTGCTGCCGGTCACCGCGATCACCGGCAAGCGGTACTGCCTGCGCCAAGCGCTGGCCAGTGCTCCCAAGGCGAGTTTAGTGTCGGCAACCTCGAGACCACTGAGCCCTGCCTCGGCAATGCCTTGCTGCGCGATCACTGCTTGCGCACCGGCCCGCTGGGCTTGGGGCAGAAAATCATGGGCGTCAAACGTATCGCCCTTCAAGGCCACAAATAAATCACCCGTTTGTACGCTGCGGGTGTCGGTGTGCACCCGTTGGATGGTGAGCCCCCCATTGCCTATCAAGCGCGCTGGCAGACCACGGCTTAACAGCAGAGCTTGGGCGTGTTGCAGATTCATCATCTTAGTTTCTCTCTGCGCGGCTCTGTAGAGCGATGCGCGCATGGGCTATGTCTGAAAATGCGTGCTTGGTACCCGCGATATCTTGGTAATCTTCATGGCCTTTGCCAGCAATCACGATCACGTCTTGCGCACCAGCTTGCTGCACCACATCGGCAATCGCCCGCGCTCTGTCCCGTTGCACTTGGGCACGGACCGGCGAAGACAAGCCTGCGACAATTTGCGCAATGATGCTGTCCGGCTCCTCGGTGCGGGGGTTGTCACTGGTCACCAGTACCTTGTTGGCTACCCGCTCGGCCGCCTGCGCCATCAAGGGCCGCTTGCTGGCATCGCGGTCGCCACCGCAGCCAAATACGCACCATAGCTGGCCGCCCCGCGCATGTGCCATAGGACGTAGCGCAGCAAGTATCTTCTCAAGCGCGTCGGGTGTGTGTGCGTAGTCTATGGCCACCATTGGCGCACCAGGCAAGGTGACGCACTCCATCCGACCAGGCACAGCCGTGCAGCGCGATATCGCCTGGCATGCAGCGTGTAAGTCTATGTCTAAGCTGCGTAATGTGGCTACCACACCCAGCAGGTTAGAGACGTTATAGTCGCCCACCACAGGGCATTCTAGAGTGGCTTTATGTGCGCCTTCACACACGGTAAAACGCATTCCAGTGTCGGTGTATTCAATAGCTTGCGCCCACAGCCGAGCATCGGTGCGCAGGAGCGACACCGTCCACACTTGCATGCCGCGCGCGCTGCAATGCTGCGCCAGTTCAGCGCCTTGTGGATCGTCTAAATTGACCACCGCCGCCTGCATTCCGGGCCAGTCAAACAATGCCTGTTTGGCCAACCAATAGGCTTGCATATTGCCGTGATAGTCCAAATGGTCTTGCGTCAAGTTGGTGAACACCCCCACCCGAATCGCTGTGCCCGCCAAGCGGTGCTCGGCCAAACCGATGCTGGATGCCTCGATCGCGCAGGCCTGCGCCCCGTCGGCACACATTTTGGCAAACTCTGCATGCAACAACACTGGGTCTGGCGTGGTCAGACCATTGAACACCATATTGCCCGGGGTTCCTATACCTAAAGTGCCCACCAAGCCACTAAAATAGTGCGGGAGGAGCTCTCTATTCGATAGTGAATCGCTTTGCGATGATGTCCGGTAGTGCAAAAAGTTAAGCGCTTGTGCCACCCACCAAGCGGTCGAAGTTTTACCATTGGTTCCGGTGACTGCAATTATGTCCATTGCATTGCTAGGCTGTTCGTAGTAGGCATTGGCAATCCGTCCGGTGGCGGCTTTGAGAGCCGGGTAGCTAGCTACCCGTGGATCAGTGAAGCTGAAAGCCTGCGCACCATCGTGCTCGACCAAACATGCCGCCGCACCCGCATCGAGCGCGGCTTGCACAAATCGGCGCCCATCCGTCGCTGCACCAGGCCACGCGATAAAGCCGTCGCCCGCACGCACCTTGCGGCTGTCCGTGTGCAGCACGCCGTGTACTCGGGAGTGCAGCCATTGGCTGGCTTGCTGGGGAGAGTCAAGCCGCTCCATTAGAAGGACTCCACTTCTGGATTGGCGACCAACTGGGGTTTGACGGCCATATCCGGCTGCACACCCAGCATGCGCAAGGTTTGCGCTACCGTTTCGCTGAACACGGGGGCCGCTACGTCGCCACCAAAGTGTTTGCCATTGCTCGGCTCGTCAATCATCACAGCCACGATAATGCGCGGTTTATCGATAGGAGCCATGCCCACAAACCAACTGCGGTACTTGCGGTTGCCATCAGTGCCGTAATTTTTGCCAATCTGCTTGTAAGCGGTGCCAGATTTACCGCCCACTGAATAGCCAGAGGTCTGCGCTTTTTGCCCGGTACCTCCCGGGCCGGCAGCCATTTGCAGCATTTTGCGAATCTCACTGGCTGTGCCGGGAGAGAAGACTTGCACACCCGTTGCTATCTCGTTGCTTTTGAGTAACGTAGTGGTGATGATCTGACCATCGTGGCCGAAAACCGTGTAGGCGCGCGCCATCTGGAACAGCGAGGCAGACAAACCGTAGCCATATGACATGGTAGCCTGTTCTATGGGACGCCAGGTCTTGTACGCGCGCAAGCGGCCCGACACAACCCCTGGGAAAGTGATCTGCGGTTTTTGACCAAAGCCGGCTTGAGAGAAGGTTTCCCACATCTCGCGCGGCTGCATTTGCATGGCCATCTTCACGGTGCCCACGTTACTGGATTTTTGCAGCACTTCTTGCACTGTGAGCACCCCGTGCGGGTGCGAGTCAGAAATGGTGGAACCCGTAATTTGCATGCGACCGGGCGCAGTCTGGATTTGGGTAAGTGGTTTGACCCGGTTAGTTTCCAGAGCAATGCCCACCGTAAATGCCTTCATCACCGAGCCGGGCTCAAAGGTGTCGGTCATGGCAGTGTTGCGCATTTGCGCGGGGCTGAGATTCACGCGTTTGTTCGGGTTGTAACTGGGGTAGTTGGCCAGTCCCAGCACTTCGCCGGTCACAGCGTCCAGCACTACGACGCTGCCGGCCTTGGCTTTGTGTTCGATCACTGCATCGCGCAGTTTTTGGTAAGCAAAAAACTGTACTTTGCTGTCAATCGAGAGCTGTAAATCTTTACCGTCTTCAGGTGCTTGGGTCTCGCCCACGTCCTCCACCACGCGGCCCAAACGGTCTTTGATCACGCGGCGGCTGCCGGTTTTGCCTGCCAAGTCTTTGTTAAAGCTCAGCTCTACGCCCTCTTGGCCTTTGTCTTCCACGTTGGTAAAGCCCACGACTTGCGCAATGGACTCGCCCTCGGGATATTGGCGCTTGTATTCTTTGCGTTGGTATACGCCTTTGATGCCCAGCGCGGTAATTTCTTGCGCCACTGAGTCTTCGACTTGGCGCTTGAGCCAGACGAAGGTTTTGTCCTCGTCATCGAGCTTTTTGTTCAGCTCAGGAAGCGGCATCTCAAGCAGCTTGGCCAACTTGGACAGTTTGGCTTTGTCGGCGTCGACATCTTCAGGGATGGCCCAAATACTGGGTGCAGGTACGCTGGATGCGAGGATCAAACCATTGCGGTCCAAAATACGCCCCCGGTTGGCTGGCAGCTCCAGGGTGCGGGCAAAGCGCACCTCGCCCTGGCGCTGATAAAAGTCGTTGTTAATCACTTGGACATACGCTGCGCGCCCCGCCAAGCCGGTAAAACTCAACGCGATTGCCGCAACGATGAATTTGCTGCGCCAGACCGGGGTTTTGCTGGCGAGTAGTGGGCTGGAGTGATAGGCCACGCTTTTCATGGGCGCGCTCCTGCAGCGCTGGCGGGCCTGATGGTTCCACTGGAAGATGCATTGGCAGTGGCGCTGGTGGTAGCCGCCTCTTGCACAGAGCGCACATACTGCGTCACTGCGGGTGTAGCGGTGCGCATTTGAAGTTGCTCTTTGGCCAGTTTTTCCACCCGTAATGGCGTTGCCTGCGCGCGCTTTTCTACGTCCAGACGCTCACGCTCCAGGTCCAGTTTGCGTGACAGGCTTTGGGCTTTTTCGATTTCCACAAACAAACGGCGTGACTCGTACTGCGTACGCACAAGGTACAAGGCACTGGCGATGACGGCTATAAGGAGCACGATATTGAGCCTTGTCATTCTGGTGTCGCTAAGCGCTGCGCTACCCGCATTACCGCGCTACGCGAGCGTGGATTGGCTTGCACTTCAGTCTCGCTGGTTTTAGTGCGCCCCAAGGCTTTGAGCTTGTTGGCCGGGGCTTTGCGCAGCATCCAGTCGGGCGAGCGGCGGTCTACCTCTTCCCGCGAATTTTTGGCGATAAATTGTTTGACAATGCGGTCTTCCAGGCTGTGAAAGCTGATTACTACCAAACGACCTCCGGGTGCGAGCACATCTAAGCTGGCCTCTAACGCACGTTCGAGCTCTTCAAGCTCGGCATTGATGAAAATCCGAAAAGCCTGAAATGTGCGCGTTGCAGGGTTCTGGCCCGACTCGCGGGTTTTGACCGTGCCAGCCACGAGTGTGGCCAGCTCGAGGGTGGTGAGAATAGGGCCCCGTTCTTGTCGGCGCGCGACAATCGCCTTTGCAATGGCCCCAGCAAACCGTTCTTCGCCATAGTCACGAATCACCTCCTTAATGTGCAATTCTTCGGCTGTTCCCAGCCATTGCGCTACGCTTTGCCCGCGGGTAGTGTCCATGCGCATGTCCAGCGGGCCATCGCCGCGAAAAGAAAAGCCGCGCGCTGGGTTGTCGATCTGTGGGCTGCTGATACCCAAGTCCATCAGCACTCCCTGCACGCTGGCAGGGGGCAGCTCTCTGATGGCTTGGAAGCCTTCGTGGCGAATTGCAAAGCGGGGGTCGGCGATGGTCTGCGCTTCGGCCAGCGCTTCTAGATCTTTGTCGAAGGCTGTCAGGCGGCCGTTGGCGCCTAGACGCGAGAGGATCAAGCGTGAGTGCCCGCCACGACCAAAGGTAGCGTCGATATAGTGACCGTCTGTTGTGCTGAGCAGTGCATCGACCGCTTCGCTTAACAAGACAGTGGTGTGATGCCATGCTGTGTTCACCGCGATCCCGTTAGAAGGAGAAGTCCTTGAACGCTTCAGGAACTTCTTTGACCAGTGCTTCGGCCTCTTTTGCGTCGTGGGTGGCCTTGTCCCACAGCTCGAAATATTCGCCCATGCCCAGCATCACGGTGTCTTTGCTGATGCCAGCGGCTGCGCGCAGCTCGGGCGAGATGAGAATGCGGCCTGTGCCGTCCATCTCCACATCCATCGCATTACCCAAAAATATGCGTTTGACCCATTGCGCAGACATCGGTACCTGGGCGATACGCTCACGAAATTTTTCCCACTCTGGGCGCGGAAAAATCATCAAGCAGCCCTCAGGGTGGCGGGTGATTGTCAAGCAGCCAGCCGCCGTCGCGCTCAACACATCCCGATGCCGCGTGGGTACCGAGAGTCTGCCTTTTGCGTCGAGATGGATTGAGGAAGCGCCTTGGAACATGGTTATTTATCAAAAATGCTGAAAATGAATAAAAATACCCACCTTTTTGCACTATTTACCACTGTAGCAGGAATCCATTCACTTACAAGGGGTGAACTGTAAAAAAGTTCAATGAAATCAAAGACTTAGGACTGGTATTGCACACAGTCCGCGATTAAAAAGTCCTTGTATTGCAAGCACTTAGCGTGCAATATGAAAGTGTCTTGTGAGGGTTTGTACTGCTAAGGAACTGGCAAAGCGCATAGAGCAATTGCGATACAAACGGGCGATCAGACTTTTTTATTTGAGCGTTGGCATGGTTAGCGTCGATGCCCGACAGTATACGCTATCAATTAAATAGCTTCTCTCGCCAAGTTTCATTGCGCTACAAGCTGATTAGCATCTTGAAAACCCCAGAGCCGGCGTGCACAGAGTGAGCCCGCAGTGGGAGGTGGTGAACACTTTCGCAGATGAATTTACGCCTAAGTGACAAGATTGCCACGCCTAGAAACGCGAAAAGCAGGGCTGATAGTTCAGCCTGTTGCAAAACAACCTCCTATTCTAAAAGAACAATTTTTATCCGCTGTGCACCAGGCACCACCAGCCACCCTCAGTGTCAAACCTATCTAAGCGACAGGCCAGATGTCACCCACGCAGCGCGGTTTTTAACCCAAACCAGCTTCGGTATCCAGTCGGTGCAGCAGATTGCTCAGTGGCGTAACCTTGCCCAGCAGCCAAAGCCCTGCGCGCGACATGCACGCGGCCATCGACAATATTTTTAATCACCCCAACGTCGGCCCCTTTGTATGCCGCCAGCTCATCCAGCGTCTGGTGACCAGCCACTGCGGCGTGTCAAAGCCGCCTTGATTTTGACCAGTCTGTCACCTGACCACATTATTCAAAAATAAAACTGCGAACACGACATCATGATAAACAAACGTCAATTTCTTAAAACCGGTGCTGCACTAGGCTTGGGCAGTCGCCTCGGCGCATTTACTCATCTGTCAGCGCTGGCCCAAGCCACCACCGGTAACGACTGCCGCGCCTTGGTCTGCCTGTTTATGTTCGGCGGCAACGACAGCAATAACATGCTCATCCCTACGAGCCAGCCGACCACAGCCGCTACGCCGCCGCGCGCAGCAATCCGGCCTTGGCGCGCGACACCTTGCTACCCATCAGCCCCAGCAACACCGGCGGCGTGCGCTACGCGCTGCACCCTGCTATGACAGGCTTGGCTGGCTTATTTAATGGCGCCAACGCGGTGCCCGTGCCCAAAGCCGCGCTGGTAGTCAACGCCGGGCCTCTCTTGGTGCCTACCAGCAAGGTCCAGTGGGAGGCGCGTTCGGTACTATTACCTGACAATTCATTTTCCCACTCCAACCAGCAGTCGCAGTGGCAAGCCGCGCTGTAGGAGCGGCCCACCAACGGCTGGGGTGGCCGCCTGACCAAGCGCCTGGTCAGCGACACCAGCATCAACCGGGGCTACTGTGTATTGTCGGTGACGGGCGGTAACTTGTGGGAGACCGGTGACCGCAGCCTGTTGGCCTACAAAGTGTCAGCTAACGGCAAATTTGGGTTTGATTTTTACCAACCCACCGGTAGACCCGCTGTCGATTGCCATCACCGAAACCCTGGCCGACACCCACCAGCATCTGTTTGAGCAAGGTTTTGTCGATGTCATGGACCGCTCTATCAAAGTGCAGCGGGTACTTTCGCAGGCCTTAGAGGGCAGCACACTCACCACCGTTTTTCCTGACACGGGCCTTGGCAACCAACTGCGCATGGTGGCGCGCCTGATCGTAGCGCGCGACGAGCTGGGCCTGAAAAAACAATGCTTCTTTTGCAGCATAGGCGGCTTTGACACGCATGGTGAAGACCAGCTCACAGGCCAATCGGAGCTACTAGGCGAGATCAGCGCTGCGGTCACCGCTTTTTACGCCGCCGCGCTGGGCCGCTGGTTTGGCGCAGACGACACGGTATCGGCCCAGGTATTTCCGCGTTTGCAGTATTTCAACGGCAATGAGGGATTTTTAGGCTGATCGCCCTTTGAGTGACTGCTGCGTGAATCAGGCCTGAAAGTACCGTTCTTGCAGCAGCGAGACTCAGTCTGTTCGCGGGGTCACTTTCGCGTGTTCGCTGATACCGATGACGTGAAAAAACGCTGAGATCAGACGATGGACATCGGTAAACTGAACCAAGCGCCCTTCCGCTTGCCGCGCTGACACCCAGTTGAGCAAAGTGCCTGCTGCTGAAAAGTCCACCCGAATCAGTTTGGCGCACGAAATTACCATCACATCGGCGCCGACCATTCGGCTTTCCAGCTTATCCAATACCCCCACCGGGTCCCCGTAGATTTGGCCCGACAACTCCACTGCAGAAAGCTGAGTGACCTGCAAAGAGCTATGTGGAAAAGTCTCGTCGTCGTAACGGCTTATCTCTGACTGTATAGAGTCGTGCACAGCGTCGCCAATAATGGTGTGGCCCAAGCCAGGCATCCCATCCTCATCCAAAGACTTGTAGGTGCAACGCGCACTTTCCCATGAAGGAGGTGACACCTCGTAGGTGACGCAAAAATCCAGCGCGGCCAATTCAAATTCATCTGGGCGATGCGTAATGCGTAGTTGCTCCAAACGCAGCTTCCAAAGGTCTTGGTTAGTGTCGCGCTGGCCTGAAGGTGTAGCAGAGCCCAGCATACTATCGAGCGTATGGGCACCCATAAAACGCAACTGGACAGGCTGCGCCGCCCAGCTGGAAAACAATTTAAGTAATGGAACTACCGCATTGGGTTCAATGGTTTTAAGTGCCGACCAATCCAAAGTCCACGGCATTGGAGACCTGGTTACTGCCGCGTTCAAAGCGGCCAGCGTTTGTACTCCAAAATTGCCAGGTGATCGCCAGTCAGACTTGTGCATAGCAGTAGCACGCGCTGCAGGCTCTTTGCTGGCTAAAACGCCCACCATTTCAGGCATGGAAAACCATATCGGCGCAGAGCGATTGAACTTACTGGCAAAGTCGATGGACAAACTCTCAAAACGATCGTGGTTGCCCGTGGCGCGGTACAAATCAAAGGTGGTGTACCAAGTTTCTTCGTCGTTGTGACGAGCGCCTTGGGGGTTGAGCACTTCCAGCAAACCGGCCTCAGCCCCCGCATCATCACCATTGGCAAAGCGGATAGCCGCTTCTTCCAGTTCCGGGTCGTGTTGTATCTCATCGACATCTACGGCAATGAGTTTGGATGACGAAAAGCTGGTATTGCCCTTGGTTACCTCGGTTGACGCTGCTAATCCGTTAAGATTGAGCGGATTAGCTACGGCGGCAGGCGTTGGCGTAGCTGAGGGTCGTGCAGGCCGAGGTGGCCTGCTTGCTGCAATTGGAGCTACTGGAGATGGGACTACTGCAGAGGTTTTTGCTGCCCCCACCGGCGAAGGTGCCGCACCCGCGGCCGCTGCGCGCGCCTGTTGCGCCTTAGCCGCGCCCATAGAAAAGGACGCACTTAAATTATCTGGCTCCGTCGCCGCATAGGCTCTGTCGCCCAGCACAATAGGCTTAGTCGGTTTATTTTCGGAATCGGTTGACTGTGGACCACTGGCCAAATCAGAATTTGGAAAACCAGATGTGCTTTGCACGCCTGTCGGGCCATGCTTGGTCTTCCACCACTGCATCGACATTTGCGCTTCAATCTCATCGATTTTTTTCAGCGTCATGGCACGATCGTCCGGCTTGGACGGCATGGAGCTTTGAAAAAAGGAGGGCCGTTCAACACCATCTGTCGGGCCTGCCACGCCGCCCATTGCCTCTCGGCGGCGCAATTTGCGCAGCATGTCAAATTCGCGCTTGCGCACGAAATCATTGCGCCGCTTGCGCTCAATCATTTCTTTGAGCGCTTGCTTGCTGTACGAGTTTTCTCGGTCAGACTCTTTGGAGTCCAAGTCAGTCCAGTTGGTACCTGGATTGCGCACGAACTTCACCACCTTGGAGAACAAGCCTTCTGATGTGGTGTCGTCTTTTGCCATGACCTACGTTTGCTTTGATGGGTATGAAGAGGTAACAGTCTAGCACCAGACTAGTCACCGAACATTTTTTGTTTCAATTCTCTTCGTTGCTGTGCCTCTAAGGACAGATTGGCCGTGGGCCGGGCGATGAGGCGGGCAATACCTATTGGCTCGCCAGTCTCGTCGCAGTAGCCGTAGTCTTCGCTGTCAATGCGGGCAATGGATTGTTCGATTTTCTTGAGCAGTTTGCGCTCGCGATCGCGGGTGCGCAACTCCAGAGCGTGCTCCTCTTCGATGGTGGCGCGGTCAGCCGGATCTGGCACCACACTGGTGTCTTCGCGCAAATGTTCAGTGGTTTCGCCTGCGTTGCTCAAAATGTCCTTTTTCAATTGCACCAACTTGAGCCGGAAAAACGCCATTTGCAGGGCACTCATGTACTCCGAATCAGGCATCGCAATGGCTTCTGCGTCAGTCAGCAAGGCGGCGGTTTTGGTTTTCCAGTTGTTCACCAGTTTGGCGTCTTTTTTGACGGCCAACTGTGGCGGAGGGGCTAGTACAGGCGATGACATCGTAAAGTTGGTCTTGGCCGCAGTGGACACCTCCATCAGCTTTGGTGCAATGTTGGCGGGGCTGATGAAGCCGGATTTTGACGTGCGAGGCTTTGGTGACACGATGACGGGTGCAACCGTCGGCGCTGCAGGTTTGCTGGGGGCGGGAGTAGTTTGCTTGGCGGTGGGCTTGCCGGTAGAGGGCGCTGCGCCTACTTTTGCAGGAGGCACGGCGGATGGTTTAGCAGAGGCTTTGGCCGGAGCTTTGGCTGGGGTTTTGGCAGAAACTGAGATAGGCGCTTTCGTGGGAGTAGAGGTTTTGGCTTTGACAGGGGTGCTAGGTTTGGCAGTTTTAGCCGCAGGGGCAGGTACTTTAGGGACCGGTTTGGCCAGCGATTTTGCAGGCTTTGGAGATGCTTTTTTTGCAACAGGCTTCGCGGCCGGTTTGCTGGCGAGCTTGGAGACAGATTTTGCAGCTGCTTTAGGTGCAGGTTTGGCTGCCGCTTTACTGGGCTTGGCAGTTGGCTTTTGCACCGGCTTGCTAGCCGCTTTTTTGGCCGGGGCTACTTTGGCTTTGACGATGGGTTTCTTCACCGTAGTGGACTTTTTAACTGTGGCTTTCACTGTATTGTCTCCTCGCAGTCGCTTTATGCCCTAATGGCTGCCAGCCCTGCGTCTGGTTTTTCAGATTACTTAACCGGTCGGAACTACTCTTGCGAATAGCTGTCGGCGCGGATTGTAGCGATTTAACGAAGGAAAATCCTATAAATTTAAAAATCAACCTCAGCTCCACCGAATCTGGTTGGCGTCTAGACCAAGCATTGCTCCAAACCCTGCATTAGTATGTCTTTTGGCAAATCAATGCCAATAAACACCATTTTATTGTTACGTTTTTCGTTTTCACCCCACGCGGGACCCAGATCAGAGCCCATCAATTGGTGCACTCCCTGGAAGATCACCTTGCGTTCGGTGCCCAACATGTGCAGCACACCCTTGTAGCGCAGCATGCGCGGGCCGTAAATGTTGACAATGGCGCCCAAAAAATCTTCCAGTTTGGCCGCGTCAAATGCCTTGTCGGAGCGAAAAACGAAACTTTTCACGTCGTCGTCATGATGATGGTGGTGCCCATGGCCAGCGCCGGCCTTGTCGTGGGCGTGTGAAGGGTGGTCGCAATGCTCCGCGTGGTCGTGGTCATCATGCGCGTGGGCATCGTGGGCATGTGAGGGGTGGTCACAGTGTTCGTCATGCGCATGGTCGTGCCCATGGTCATGCCCGTCTTCTTTCAAAAAATCCGGGTCAATATCCAGTTTGGCATTTAGATTAAAACCGCGAAGGTCGAACACATCCTTGATCGGCACCTCGCCAAAATGCACCTTCTGCATCGGTGCACGTGGGTTCATATGCTTGAGACGGTGAATCAGGGCATCTACTTCGTCCTTGCCCACCAGATCGGTTTTGCTGATGAAAATTTGGTCAGCAAAGCCCACTTGGCGGCGCGCTTCTTGACGGTCGTTGAGCTGCTGCGCAGCATGCTTGGCGTCGACCAAGGTGAGTACCGAGTCCAGTAAATACTGCTCGGCAATCTCTTCATCCATAAAAAAGGTTTGCGCCACGGGGCCGGGATCGGCGATGCCGGTGGTCTCGATGACCACGCGGTCAAAATTGAGCTCCCCCTTGCGCTTTTTCTCGGCCAGATCTTTCAGCGTAGTGCGCAGGTCTTCACGAATAGTGCAGCACACGCAGCCGTTGCTCATCTGGATAATCTGTTCGTTGGTGTCGGCCACCAAAATTTCGTTGTCAATGTTCTCCTCGCCAAACTCGTTTTCAATCACCGCAATCTTCTGCCCGTGCGCCTCGGACAGCACGCGTTTGAGCAAGGTGGTTTTGCCGGAGCCTAAAAAACCGGTAAGAATGGTGGCTGGAATGAGTGACATAGCGAGTCCGTACGTATAAATTTCAGAGAGTTTGCGCGCACTTACATCAGTTAATAGGAGCCTGATGTGTATACCGCTGAGATGGGGAGTTTAGCGGTGAAATCAAGACAGTGCCAAAAGCACTGGGCTTACTTTTGCGGATTTCCCGCCGACCATAAAACATTTGGCGCCGTGAGTCGCTAACTTCCCACCAACTTGTCGCCAACTTTTGCACCGAGACCGATTCACTGATCGCTTGCAGCCTACTTCTGCGAAAATAAGTACTCTCTATTTCATAGCTGCTCTCGCAATATTTTATTGGCCTAGAACCCGATAAGCACCTTAAAAACGGCTGTGAAACCAGCAAATTCCCGGTTTTCAGCGCGTTTTCGGGCGCTCAGCGCTTCCCACTGCCGTCCGACTGGCCATTTTCACCATTTTTAGACAGTCAATCAGGCTTCAGGCCCGTGAAAGATTGCGGGATACGCTACGTAATATATAGCAACTATTGTCTCCTTGACAGCTTGCCACGGCTGGCTTGGAAGCAAAACAGCGGCTGGGCGGTGAAGTCTTAGCCCGTCATTGACTGGCGCGCGGTGCAAGCCAACCCAACCACCCGATGCTACATTTACGCCATGCCAGCGTGTACTTCCAGCCTCATCCAGCTTCGCAAACCCAGACCCGAAGATCAGTGTGAATTTTTGACTTTGGCACGTGCCAGCCGCGCACTGCACCAGCCTTGGGTGATTGCACCGGCTACTCCCAAGCAGTTTGACAACTACCTCGCCAGTGTGCAGGGCCCGGCGCAATGCGCGCTATGGGTATGTGCCCGCGAAGGCGGGGGTATGGTTGGCGTGGTCAACATTACCAACATCGTGTTAGGCAAGTTTTGCAGCGCTCATTTAGGGTACTACGTGTTCGCAGGCTTTGAGCGCCAAGGTTTTATGCGTGAGGGTTTGCAAGCGGCTGTGCGTTACGCCTTTACAAAACTCAAGTTGCACCGGCTGGAAGCCAACATCCAGCCCGATAACCACGCATCCATCGCCTTGGTAAAGTCCTGCGGTTTCACCAAAGAGGGCTACTCACCGCGCTACCTCCAAATTGGTGGCCAATGGCGGGACCATGAGCGCTGGGCAGTAGTAGCGTAAACCGTTTTTCAAATAGTCAAAGAGGATTCACATGGGCACCATCATGGACAGTCGCTACGAGCATCTGGCAGCGCAATTTCAATACGAGCAGATAGCCATGCTCAAAGCAGCTTTGACCAAGCATGGCATTGCGCCTGAGCTTGCACTAGAGATTTGCGGCGACTTTACCTTTGAACTCTCGATGTTGTTTGACCAAGGGGAGATCGAGATGGATGGCGCAGGTTATCGGCCTACCATCGCGTTTACCGCCGATGAAGATACCTTTTACGTGCAGCCTGACGACGTGGAATACCATCTGCATGCATTTAACTCGACGCAAGAGGTGTTTGCCGCGGCAGGCGAGCCGCCGCTCAAGGACGCTACTTAGCGGGCCGCTGTGGCTTGCCGACTTGCTTAGTAATCAGGTCATTATCTCCAAGGGCCTCATGAAGAATACGCCTAAAGCTATCGTCACACTGGTCCTACGAGCGGCCTTTGGCGGTACGGCGTATTTCTCATTTTATAAACCAGCCACAGGGCCAAGCAGTAGCGGCGGTTTGCTCAGTGTCCCACAAACCAAACATCTCTTTGATTTTCTCGATGCCGATCGTCGGATCGGTGGCTTGCCGACTATCGACTTTCGCGGCCAATTTGGCATCCAGAGTTTCGGCAAAGTGAACGGCGCCGCCGAGTTTTTGCATCGCCTCCCACAGCTTGGTACGAACCGACTCAATTTCCACCACGTCGCGCTGCATATCACCGCGCGCTACGTAGATTTGTTGCGTACTTTTTTGCAACTGGCCACCTGCGCTTTCGTATTTGCGAAAGTAGGCTTGCAGTTTGTTGCCTTAGAGCATGAGACCCAACAATTTTTGCTTCTGAAACAGATCGCCCGCTTTGCCAGGATTCAAATTATCCAAATTGCCACGCACATCCGCGATCGCCTTGTAGGCCCTAGAGTTTTCTAACCCGACAAAATTGCGCTGCACAAAGCGGCCTTGCATCAGGCTGGAGTCGATCGAAATTTTCTCTTTTCCCAGGGCAAATGCGCTATCCAGCTTGGCTTTGAACGCCTCGGACTGCACATTTTTCAGCGAGCAAGGCATGCACATACCGATCCACCTGCTGGGCTACCGCCGCTTGGGTCTCTGGCGGCATAGGCACCGCTGTTTTTGCCGCCTTATTGCCTAAAGGCGCCAACCCCTCGGATGGCGTGAGCTGGAGCTAGCGGGAGAGGCTGTCGCCGTACTGGCTGCAGCGCTTGCCATGATGGGTGTCCTTAAGGACGGTAACTGATGCAGCGCAGTTTAAACCGCTTTCTTTACGACCACCAAGCCCTTTAGGTACTCGCCTTCAGGGAAGTTGATCGTCATCGGGTGGTCGGGCGCGCCCCCTAGGCGCTCGCTGATGTAGCCGTCAACCCCTGCGTCAATGCCTGCGCCCGCGACGATTTTGTGGAACAAGTCGGCCGTAATGCCACCGGAGCAACTGTAGGTGAACAGCACGCCACCGGGCTCCAGAATTTTGAAGGCCAGTCGGTTGATGTCTTTGTAGGCCCGAGCAGCTCGGTCTGCGTGCGCGGCAGTGGGCGCGAACTTGGGTGGGTCGAGCACAATGGCATCGAAGGTCTGGCCTGCCGCATCGAACTGGCGCAAGCTGGCGTTCACGTCGGCATCCATAAAAGTCGTGTGTGCAGCGTTAAAGCCGTTGAGAGCGACGTTGGCCTTCGCGCGTTCGATGGCGGGGCCGCTCGAATCGATGCTGGTGATGTGATGGCTGGCCACTCCGTTTGGGTTGACATGCAGTACCCCGGCGGCGCGCAGGCCCGACAGCGCCGCGATAGTGAAGCCCCCGGTGTAGCAAAAGCAGTTCAGCACGCGTTTGAACTGTAGGCGTTGGGCGTACTCTGCAAATTTCTTGCGGCTGTCGCGCTGGTCGAGATAAAAGCCCGTCTTATGACCTTCGGCGATGTTGACGCTGAGCCGGTAGTCGTGCTCGGCGATGGTAATCTCCACGGGGCTTGTGTTGTCCGCGCTCGCCTTGTCAGCCGCGCCGCGCAGCCAGCCCGTGACGCTCTCCAGGCCTTCCAAAGCGCGGCTGCTGGCATCGGAGCGCTCGTACAATTTGGTAAGCCCAGTGGCTTGCAATAGCGCGTCGGCAATTGGCTGCTTCCAGCGCTCTGCACCGGCGGATAAGAACTGCGCTACCAGCGTGTCGCCGTAGCGGTCAACGATCAAACCGGGCAAACCGTCCGATTCACCGTGCACCAAACGCATGCTGTCACTTTTCACATTAAATAGAGCTCTAGCGCGCACAGATAAGCGACAAGCAGCTTCAAAATATGCAGCATCTATCCTATCCTCCTCCACAAAACTCCAAGCCCGCGCGCGAATCTTGCTGCTAGGGCTGAAGGCTGCCCAGGCCAAAAATTTGCCGTCATGCGCCTGTACCCGCACCGTCTCGCCGCTGTCGCCACCGCCTTTGGCAATGGCGTTGTCAAATATCCAGGGGTGGCGGCGTTCTAAAGCGCGCTCTTTGCCTTCGCGCAGGGTGATGGTTTTCATAGGCCCTATTGTCGGGCATGCAAGGTCTATTGCTTACAGATTACGCTTAGCCCTAGGATGGGCCGCGTCATAGGCTTTGGCTAAATGCTGAAAATCCAGCCGCGTGTACACCTGTGTCGTGGCGATGTTGGCGTGGCCCAGCAGTTCTTGCACAGCGCGCAGGTCTTGGCTGCTTTGCAAGACGTGGCTGGCGAAGCTGTGGCGCAGCATGTGGGGGTGCACGGCGGTGGGCAGGCCTGCTTGCAGACTGCGGCGCTTGAGACGCTGCCAGATCGACTGGGCGCTGAGGCGGGTGCCATTTTTTCCGACAAAGAGGGCGGTTTGGTCTACCGCCGCCACCGGCAGTAGCTTGGCACGCGCAGCTAAGTATTTTTGCAACGCCTCTACTGACTTGGCTCCCAGCGGCACGCTGCGACGCTTGCTGCCTTTGCCTAAAACGTGCGCTTCACCGGCGTGCAAATCCAGCCAGCCTTTGGCGCTGCTACTGGCTTGCACATCCAGCCCCACCAGCTCGCCTACACGCAAGCCGCTGCCGTAGAGCAGCTCGGTGATGGCGGCGTCGCGCGCTTCCAGTTGGGGGTCATCGTTGTCGCTGGCGTAGCTGGCCAGTTGCACCGCATCGTCTACGGCCAGCGCCTTGGGCAGGGGCTTGGGCTGCTTGGGGGCGCGCACGTCTTGCACGGGGTTAGCCGATACCAAGCCTTCACGGCCTAGCCAAGTGTAGAAGCCACGCCAACCCGACAGGATGAGGGCGATGCCGCGCCCGCTGCGGCCTTGGCTGTGCATTTGCGCTACCCAGCGGCGGATGTGGGCGTTATGCACTTGCAGCAGGTCGAGCTTGGCAAGTTGCGCGTTGGCTAGCAGCTTTTGCAGGTCTTCGGTGTAGAGGGCTACGGTGCGCTCGGCCAAGCGTTTTTGCACGCGCACGTGTTCCAGGTATTTTTCTATGAGCTGGGTGTCGTTGGACGACGAAGTGCGTTCGGACCCAGAGACCTCTTCTTTGACCCGAGCAAGTAGGGTCATAGCCGCATTTCGCACTGGTGTGGGAGTCGCCGGTTTCATGGTCTTCCTGAATTCCGATCTGACCCCATTTTGGCCGCTGTTTCCTGCCGACACAGAGTTTGCGCGCCGTGGGGCGACCCGGCGGCGCTCACTCGCTTTACGCCCGCAGACGTGTCAAAGCCGCGCTGGAGAGCTCGGCGATGCGCTCTAAAAAGTCGGTGCCCATGCCGGCGTTAAAGCGCTCTGGGTCAGGTGATGCCAGTACCAGCATACCAAATGCGTCGGCGGCAGCGCCTGCACGCAAGGGGATCAGAGCGATGGACGTGGCCAGCTCGGGTTGGGCTAGCCATTTGACGGCTTCAAAGCCGGAATTGACGCCGCAGTAGGGTGTGGTGATAGAGGAGGCAAAGGTTTTGGCGTCTTCGCTCACGCCCAAAGTGAACTCCTGGTCACTGAACAGGCCATTGGTGCCCCATACTTTGATGCCTACTTGAGGTACCGAAAACTGGTGCTTGATTTCTTTGGTCAGCACGTTTGGCAGGTCAATGGCGTGGTGGGTGAGCAGCAGGTTGCGCGTCCAGCGCTGCAACTTGTCGGCGATCATCATGTTGTCGTTGCCGTTGCGCACCATCTCCATGATGCGGCGCTCCAAGGTTTTGATTTTCTCGCGCAGCATCTCAGCTTGGCGCTCTTGCAGGCTGACCGCCCGGCTGCCATGGCCACTGGAGAGCTGCACTGTGGACAGGAGCTCGGCGTGGCGCTCAAAAAAATCGGGCGTGTTGACCAAAAACTGGGCAATATCTGCCTCGGTGATGGGCGGTACGTCGCTGGGCTTGTTTGTCATTGGAAAATCCTCGAAGGCATACGGTGTTCAAACCAAATTATCAGGTACATCGATAGTGCCCTGGTACACGGTGGTGGCTGGGCCGGTCATCACGACCGGCGCGCTCAAGTTAAGCGGCTCACCCGCGAGCATGCCCGCCCACTCCACCGTTAGCGTGCCACCGTGTGTCAGCACATCTACTCGGCTGTCCAGCAGCCCTAGGCGAATACCCGCCACCACGGCTGCGCAGGCACCCGTGCCGCAGGCCAAGGTCTCGCCAGCGCCGCGCTCAAACACCCGCAGGCGAATGCTGGAGCGGCTCACTATCTGCATAAAGCCTGCATTCACCCGGCGCGGGAAGGCGGGGTGCGATTCCACCCACGGGCCCACGGTCAGCACCGGAGCGGTGTCGACATCGGCCACTACTTGCACCGCGTGAGGGTTGCCCATGGACAGCACGGCCACTTCGCTGCTGTGCACGTCGGCTCCTAAATTCGTAGCTGCTCCCGCAATATTCTGCTGGGCTAAACGCCATTTTTGCCATAAACCGCTGGCCATAGGCTGGGCCAGCACCGGGTCAAATGGAATTTGGTCGCGCTCAAACCTCGGCGCGCCCATGTCCACCGTCACACGGCCATCGGCCTGCTCGGTCAGCGTTAAAACGTTGTTAACGGTTTTTACGCGGACGGTGGTCTTATCGGTCAGCCCCTGCTGGCGCACATAGCGTACAAAGCAGCGCGCGCCGTTGCCGCAGTGCTCCACCTCGCCGCCGTCGGCGTTGTGGATGGCGTAGGCAAAGTCCAGGTCTGCACTGGGTGCGGTCCGCACGCTCAAAATCTGGTCAGCCCCCACGCCAAAATGGCGATCCGCCAAAAAGCGGTACTGCGCTGCACTCAAATTCAAGCGCCCACGGGTTTCGTCCAGCACCACAAAGTCGTTGCCAGCACCTTGCATTTTGGTAAAGTGGATTTGCATGGGTGCAATTATCCTCTGGCGCGGTCGGTTCAGATCTTGGCGCTGAAAAATGTGCCAGCCTGCGCAACCGCTTGGGCATCGGCCTGCACGGCAGCCGGTGGCCCACCCTTGCCCCACAAAGTACCTGCAAAGCGCATATTCAAAAATGCGGCGCACAGCGCTACCGAATCGATCATCGGCTGGGCCTTGGCGCGGTCGCCGCTCGTGGTGATGAGGTGCAGGGTTTTGTGTGCCATGGTGTCTTTGAACGGTACCCCTGGGATGCGCATCCACGCGCTCCAATGGTCCAAGTACAGCTTAAGCGCAGCGGGCATGCTGTACCAGTACACGGGGCTTACCAGCACCAGGTCAGTGCAGGCCATGGTGGCTTGCAGCAGGGTGTGCATATCGTCCTGCGGCATCGGGTACTGGCCAGCGGTGTGGCGCAGGTCCGCAAACGGCGGTATTTGCATGCGGGCCAGGTGGTGCCAGGTAGCTTGCGCGCCGGCAGGCAAGTACTGCGCCGCTTGCTGGGCCAGCCATTCGGTATTGCCCAAGTGGCCGCTCTCGCGGGTGGAGGCGGTGAGGAAAAGGTAGTGGGATGCCATGAGACGTATGGTAACTGCTCGATCTGTTGCTTGACGGCAGTTTGCCGGTTTGGTTGGCGTCCATCACGGGCCATCCAGCGACGCGGCTTGGATTGAGAGTTGGGATTGGGCACAGGGCACAGATTGTTTGTACGCCTAGGTGCGTGGTGTGGACGGCGGCATAGCTAATTGCGCCACCGACCTGATAACGTACCAAAGCCAAGTGTACATAGGCCCAGCACACCAAGTCCATCGCCTGCCGGGAGAGTGAACCCGATACGCTACATATGTGATAGCTGCTACCTCTATATTTTAAAGGGATGCGGCCTCATAAGTACTTGAAAAAAGCGCCAAAATAAGACGTTTCGGGCAGGTTTTGCGTTCTGTAGCCGCCCAAGAGCCCGAAAAACGCTTAAAAACACCCGATTTTAAGATGTATATCGGGCTGCAGACCAATAAAATATTGCGGGAGCAGCTATGAAATAGAGAGTAAATATTTCGGCAACCAGGCCACACCACCATAGCCGACAACACAGATCTGAGCGCTTCTCCAACTACTATCAGTAAGCACGGTGCACTGTCGATTAACCGTTACACATCAGCTAGCGCAGACGCATCTCCATCTGTGGCCTACAATGGTTCGCATGATCTCTCGTGAACCCACCATCGAACGCCTGGCTGTTGCAAAGCAGCTTCTTCTTGACCCGTTTGGCCTGAACGAGTCGCATCTGTCCAAAGCCTTGGCCGAGATCACCTCGCGTGGCGTCGACGATGCGGATTTGTACTTTCAATATACCCGCTCGGAAGGCTGGAGTTTGGAAGAGGGCATCGTCAAAACCGGCAGCTTCAGCATTGACCAGGGCGTGGGGGTGCGTGCGGTGAGTGGTGAGAAAACTGCGTTTGCCTATTCCGACGACATCTCTTGGGACAGTCTGCTGGACGCCGCCCATACCGTGCGCTCTATTTCGGCCACCACCAAGGCAGGGCGTGCCCGGGTAGCAACAACAAAGATAGCGAAAGCCCGTTCCCTGTATAACGGCCTGGATCCCATTGCCTCTCTGGACAGCGCCGCCAAAGTGGCCTTGTTGGGCCGGGTAGAAAAAATTGCCCGTGCCAAAGATCCGCGTGTGGTGCAGGTCATGGCGGGTCTGGCCAGTGAGTACGATGTCATCATGGTCGCGCGTGCCGATGGCACGCTGGCGGCCGACGTGCGCCCCTTGGTGCGCTTGTCGGTCACCGTGATTGCGGAGCAAAAAGTCACCATCAAAGGCAAAACCGAGATGCGCCGCGAAATGGGCTCGGGTGGAGGCGGTGGACGCTTTGGGCTGGCGTATTTTGACGACGCGCACATTGAAGAGTATGTGCAAGCCGCCGTGCACGCCGCGTTGACTAATTTGGAATCGCGCCCCGCTCCGGCAGGCGAGATGACCGTGGTGCTTGGCCCCGGCTGGCCCGGCGTACTCTTGCACGAGGCAGTGGGCCACGGGCTGGAAGGCGACTTCAACCGCAAAGGCTCCAGTGCATTCAGTGGCATGATCGGCAAACGCGTCGCCGCCAAAGGCGTGACCGTGCTGGACGACGGCACCATTGCCGACCGGCGCGGTTCCCTCAACATTGACGACGAAGGCCATGCCTCCCAGTGCAACGTGCTGATCGAAGACGGCATTTTGAAGGGCTATATCCAGGACAGTATGAACGCCCGTCTGATGGGCAGCAAGCCCACTGGCAACGGGCGGCGCGAGAGCTATGCCCACACGCCCATGCCGCGCATGACCAACACCTACATGCTCGGCGGCGACAAAACCAAGGAAGAAATCATCGCCAGCATGGACAAAGGCCTGTACGCCACCAACTTTGGCGGCGGCCAGGTAGACATTACCTCAGGCAAGTTTGTGTTCAGCGCCAGCGAGGCCTATTGGGTTGAAAAGGGCAAAATTTTGTACCCCGTCAAAGGCGCCACTATCGTCGGATCGGGCCCCGAATCGCTGAAAAAGGTTAGCATGATCGGTAACGACATGGCCCTGGACACCGGCGTAGGCGTGTGCGGCAAAGAAGGGCAAAGCGTACCTGTGGGTGTCGGCCAGCCCACCTTGCGCATAGAAAGTTTGACCGTCGGTGGCACGGCCTAGCGCGCAAATGTTTGGCCTGGTTCGGTGTCAGTGATAGCGTGATGGATGTTTAGGCGTAGACTATGCTAGAGTGAATAGCTAATTATGTAAGCTTGGACGAAATGAAGGTTTTTTGGTCACCGCACCTACCATGAGTAGCACTTCCCGATTTCAACTCGACCGCGAGACCGGTCTACCGGACATGCGAGACTTCGCAGAGTTTGGCGAAGCCTTGCGCTCCATGGCCAGCGATGAAGAGTCCATCCGTATATCCGCAGGTATGGGCGAGCTGTCCGCGACGATTGAAAAAGTAGGCTTGGCTTTGACCGCGCAGCAAAGTGGCGGGTTGATCGGCCCCCTTTTGATTGACTTGTTGACCGCGCTGCGCAGGCACCGCCAGCTAGTAGTGGGTTTGAGTGAGAGCTGGCGTAGCTTGTATGAATACGCTTCCTATCTCGCCGCACTGAACAATTTTCGTGTGCTGATCGGCCAATGGCTGGTGGAGCGCAACATCAGCGGTGATAACCAAGTGGTGATCGACGATTTTGAGATGATCGGTTGGCGCACCCTGGGTGAAGGCCTGATGATGATCGATATGCATGAGCAGGCCCGTACGCAAGCGCAAGAAGAATCCGGCATGGCGCCCATGGATGAGTCTCGTCTGGCCCGCGCCAAGCAGTGGTGGGGTCAATTGCGTGGCTGAGTTGCAAAAACGTTACGTGAGATTTTTTACCACTTATATCGTGCTAACATCGCTTTTATGCTGAATTTCTTTTACTTTTACTTTTGGTTCTCAGTCCCTGGCGGACGAGAGGCGATAGTTTAAATAAACGATCTTTCCCTTCTCACAACCGCCAGGCTAAACCCCTGGCGGTTTTTTTTTGCTTTTCATACCAAGGAGCCTTACACAATGAACCCCTCAGCCAACACCTCTTCTGATGCGTGGTATCCACCCGGCACCCAGCCTGTGGACCGTACCAGCCAGACCGACGACGAACGCATCAAGGACATCACCGTGTTGCCCCCTCCTGAACACCTCATCCGATTTTTCCCCATTCGGGGCACCCCGACCGAATCGCTTATCACCAGCACCCGCCATCGCATTCAGCGCATCATGTCCGGCGAAGATGACCGTTTGTTGGTCATCATCGGCCCTTGCTCCATTCATGATCCCGTCGCAGCAGTAGAGTACGCCCGCCGCCTCATAGAGCAGCGCACCAAATATGCTGATACGCTGGAAATCGTGATGCGCGTGTACTTTGAAAAACCGCGTACCACGGTAGGCTGGAAAGGCTTGATCAATGACCCGTACCTGGACGAAAGCTTCCGTATCGATGAAGGCCTGCGTATTGCCCGCCAGTTGTTGATTGAAATTAACCGCTTAGGCCTGCCCGCAGGCAGCGAGTTTTTAGACGTGATTTCACCGCAGTACATCGGCGACCTGATTTCTTGGGGCGCCATTGGCGCGCGCACTACAGAGAGCCAGGTGCACCGTGAGTTGGCCTCCGGTCTATCGGCTCCGATTGGTTTTAAAAACGGGACCGACGGCAACATCAAAATCGCCACCGATGCCATTCAGGCGGCTGCACGCGGCCACCACTTTTTATCGGTGCATAAAAACGGCCAAGTGGCCATCGTCCAAACCAACGGCAATAAAGACTGTCACGTCATTTTGCGCGGCGGAAAAACGCCCAACTATGACGCAGCCAGCGTGGCCCAAGCCTGCAAAGAACTCGAAGCCGCCAAATTGCCCGCTAAACTGATGGTCGATTGCAGCCATGCCAACAGTTCCAAGCAGCATGAAAAGCAACGCGATGTGGCCCGTGACATTGCCGCGCAAATGGCATCCGGTTCACGCAGCGTGTTTGGTGTCATGGTGGAAAGCCATTTGGAGGACGGAACGCAAAAGTTCAGCCCCGGCAAAGATAACCCGCAGGCCCTGCGCTACGGTCAAAGCATTACCGATGCCTGCCTGGGTTGGGATGTATCTTTGGATGTGCTGGAAACGTTATCCCAAGCGGTGCGCCAACGCAGAGCTGTATAAAAACATATATTTCAACGCTCCAACCTACACAAATGGACTATTGACTCAGACGGGGAATAGCACTAAATTGCACTTTATATAACCTGTTGATGCTTGAGTGACAGACGCAGCAGGGTCGGGAGTGTACATGGAACAGCCGTTACTTAGGTTGGGTCTGCTAGGTTTTACCGAATCAGATAAACACAAGGTGCTTGAAGCCATCGCGAATCCCAGCGAGGGATGGCCACGCTGGGAATTGGTTGAGTTTGAGCAGGCCGATGCATGGTGCATCAATGGTCGTAGCGTGGAACGCCGGGACGGCAACGCAGTACGGGTTAACACCTTGCTGGCCCATCAGCCCACCATCTCACTAAACCCGGCAGAAATGTCGCGCCCAATTGCATTTACCGAGCCAATGCCAGAGGGCATTGAGGCGGCAGAGATTGTCAACTTCCGGTCGCCCGAACTCATGCGTATTGCGTTACAACGCTTTGAGGCGTGGTTACGCCCCTTGCGCGCCCAATTTGCATTGGGCAGCGAACTGGTTAAACGAGAAGGTGAATTGTCCAAAGGGGTTTTTCATGTGCTCGACCCGCACGGCAAGATGCTGGCGGTGGTGAATTTCATTAACTGGTCGGTGTCATTGCTGCCTATAGCGCGACCCGTAGATTTTGAAGAGGCTATTTGGATGCACCGCCCACCAAGTGCGGCCGACGTACCCCATCGTTTTTTGACACTCACTATGGCCCAACTGATGTGGACCTACGCTGTGCGTACGACCCAAGACGCGCTGCCATCCAGGTATCGGCAGCATACGATCTATTTACGCCGCTTGCCGCAGCTGCCCACTGGCTGGTTGGGCGATGAGCATTTAGTCGCATTGCGTGCCCTGAGCAGTGCTGCGGGTACGTTCACCGACATACAGGCTGCAACACAGCTGTCCGAGAATGCCTTGGCCCGCGCCTTGGCGGCCTTGTATTACTCCGGCGCTATCACCACGAAGAAAGCGTCTGCCGCCCAGGTGGATAGAGTGCGCTCGCCCATAGGTGACCAAAGCAGCCTTTCGCCACACAGTGATATGTTGTCTGGCGGCTTTTCACAAGGCGCATTTCTGCTTCCGGGGGCGAGCGCCCACCGGCAAAACCAATCAAGTTCCGATTTAGACCGCACAGCCCCTGCGCCCTTTTTTCTGGAAGGAAAGCGTTAAGGCGCACATTGCGCTTGCAGAGCATCCAGTAGTTTCACATGTACGCCGCCAAAACCGCCATTGCTCATGCACACCACATGGTCGCCAGTTCGCACGGCGCCAAGCACTTGGTCTACCAAGCTGTCAACGCTGTGGGCTAGCAGCGCACGTTTGCCCATCGGTGCCAGCGCTTGAGCGGCGTCCCAGTCCAAGCCGCCGGTGTGGCAAAACGCCAAATCAGCAGCCTCCAAACTCCACGGCAGTTGTTGCTTCATCGTGCCCAACTTCATCGTATTGCTGCGCGGTTCAAACGCTGCCAGTATGCGGTCACCGCGCGTTGCAGGATTGGCATCCAGCTGCCTGCGCAGCCCATCCAAAGTCAGGCGAATGGCGGTGGGGTGGTGCGCAAAGTCGTCGTACACCGTGACGCCGCCCACGGCGCCGCGCACCTCCATGCGCCGCTTGACGTTGTGAAACGCCTCCAGCGCCTTGGCTGCAACTTGAGGCGCCACGCCCACATGCTGGGCCGCTGCCATCGCAGCCAACGCGTTCATTTGGTTATGCACGCCTGACAGCGGCCAGCGGATGTGCGCAACCAGCGCACCTTTTAACAGCACATCAAAATCGCTCGGTTCTCCCAATGCGCTCAGGTCAGACACCGCGGAGCCAAAACTGGCCTGCTCACTCCAGCAGCCCATGTGCAGCACGCGTTGCAAACTCTCCTCCACCCCGTTGACTACCACGCATCCGCTGGCCGGCACGGTACGCACCAGGTGGTGAAACTGCCGCTCAATCGCTGCCAGATTGTCAAAAATATCTGCGTGGTCAAACTCCAGGTTGTTTAGCACCGCCGTGCGCGGGCGGTAGTGCACAAACTTGCTGCGCTTATCAAAAAAAGCCGTGTCGTACTCATCTGCTTCAATCACAAAATACTGCTCGCCCAGGCGCGCAGACACCCCAAAGTTCAGTGGTACACCGCCCACCAAAAACCCAGGCTTGAGACCTGCGTGTTCCAAAATCCAGGCCAGCATCGAGGTGGTGGTGGTTTTGCCATGCGTGCCGGCCACAGCCAGCACATGGCGGCCTTGCAAAATATGCTCGCTTAGCCATTGCGGACCGCTGGTGTAGGGCGCGCCAGCGTCCAGTATCGCTTCCATCAACGGGAACTTGGGCGTGCCATCCGTCAGCCTGGCCCGGCTCACGACATTGCCCACCACATACATATCGGGCTTCAAAGCCATTTGCTCGGCACCAAAGCCCTCCACCAGCTCAATGCCCAGGGCGCGCAGTTGGTCGCTCATAGGTGGGTACACCCCCGCGTCGCAACCGGTCACGGTGTGCCCCGCCTCGCGCGCCAGCGCGGCCAGGCCGCCCATGAAAGTACCGCAAATGCCTAGTATGTGTATGTGCATGCCAGCGATTGTAAGGAGACGGGGCCGCAGTTTCCTACAATGCAGGCATGCAAGACGTTCAATTAGAGATTGCCGCCACCGCCGCCCGCATGGTGGTGGAAGAGGGGCTGGAGTACGGCCCGGCCAAACGCCGCGCCGTCAAGCAGCTGGGCCTGCCCAGCCGCAGCGCACTGCCAGACAACGCTTTGGTCGAAGACGAGGTGCGTGACTACATCGCCTTGTTTTGTGCGGATACCCAGCCCGGCGAGCTACGCGCTCTGCGGGAGTTGGCCCTGGTGTGGATGGACAGGCTGCAAGCATTTCGTCCGCATGTCGGTGGCGCGGTATGGCATGGTACCGCCACGCGTTTGTCTGATATTTACCTCCAGTTGTTCTGTGATGACTGCAAATCAGCCGAAATCGCCTTGATCGACCACGGCGTGCAATACGCCGTAGGCTCCGTGACCGGTTTGCACGGTGACACCGTAGATGCGCTCAGTGTGCACAGCCAATGCCCTGGGCTGGGCGAGATGGTAGGGGTGCATCTGATGATTTATGACCACGATGACGTCCGAGGTGCGCTTAAACTGGACGGCAAGGGACGAAGCCCCCGCGGAGATATGGTTGCTCTTAAGCGTAAATTAGACCCTGTTACAGAAAATAAGTGCATGTAAAGTGATGAACAACATATCTAAACGATCGACGATGGTGGGCCTGGCAGCAATGGCTGGCTTGGCGGGCGCTGGCCTGGCGTGGTGGCAATACCGACTTGCTGACCCGGCCGATGATGCTTTGGCGGCGCTGTGGTTGCTGGAACTGGAGCTACCTCAGGGTGGCACTCTGAAACTTAAGAAGTTCCAGGGCAAGCCTATCGTGCTTAATTTTTGGGCCACATGGTGCCCGCCTTGTGTGGAAGAACTGCCTTTATTAGAGCGCTTCTATCAGCAAAATGCATCTAAAAACTGGCAGGTTGTCGGTTTAGCGATTGACAATGCCAAGGCGGTAAATCAATTTTTAAACAAAATGCCGCTCACGTTCCCAGTGCCACTGGCCGGTTTAGCGGGGACTGAGCTGTCCCGTACGCTAGGTAATGTCAGCGGGGGACTGCCGTTTACGGTAGTATTTAATTCAGCAGGCCAAGTGGCCTTGCGGCATATGGGTAAACTCAGCGCAGAACAGGTCGATGGATTTACATCCATTCGATGAGAAATACGTGAATTAAGTCACGGTATTCAGTCATCTTATATTTGGTGTAAGATTACAGAAATTTAGAATTTACGCGCTTTTGAACAGCAAATGCGTACAATTAATATAAATATCGTAGGAGATATCCCGTGGACTTACGCAAACTCAAAACCCTTATCGATCTGGTATCTGACTCCAACGTGCAGGAGCTGGAAATCACCGAAGCCGAGGGTAAAGTACGGATCG
The DNA here is from genome assembly GCA_043777795.1 of Polaromonas sp. Classification (GTDB taxonomy): domain Bacteria; phylum Pseudomonadota; class Gammaproteobacteria; order Burkholderiales; family Burkholderiaceae_C; genus JAAFIP01. The sequence continues at coordinate 27,383 of JAYWHJ010000126.1, forward strand.
TCAAAGGCAGCCCCGGCGTGGCGCAGGCCGTGATGGTACCGCAAAACACCTATGCCCCTGCGCCCGCGCAACTCGTCAGCGCTCCACCCAGCGCGCCTGTCCTGTCAGATGCGGCATCCAGCGTAGTCGCCTTGGCGGGCCACAGCGTCAAATCCCCCATGGTCGGCAGCTTCTACCGTGCCTCCAGCCCAGGTGCAAAGGCCTTTGTCGAAGTCGGCGACACCGTGGCGATTGGCGACACCGTCTGCATCATTGAGGCCATGAAGATCCTCAACGAGATCGAGTCTGACAAAGCCGGGGTGGTGAAAAAAATCATGTGCGACAACGGCCAGGCAGTGGAGTACGGCCAAGCCTTGGTCGTCATCGAATAAGCGAAGGACGAAAGAGCCCGCATGTTTAAAAAAATTCTGATCGCCAACCGTGGCGAAATTGCACTGCGCATTCAGCGCGCCTGCAAAGAGATGGGCATCAAAGCCGTGATGGTCTACTCCGAGGCCGACC
>JAYWHJ010000127.1:0-10418 GCA_043777795.1 Polaromonas sp.
TATGGTTACGCTTTCCAATGGTTTGCCCTGTGCGGCCTGATAATGGTTTTATATGCTTGGTTCCAATTCATCGCCCCCCGCCGCCGCACACTCTGATGCGCCTTTGACCATGACGGTACACGCTTTGCCAGAGCCTGGCAAAGCGCAGCAGCAGCGCCGCGTGTCCGGCCGCCTGAAAATGCTCATCGTCATGCTGATGTGCGCGGCCCCAGTCATCGCATCGTACTTCACCTACTACGTGGTGCGGCCAGAGGGGCGGCGTAACTATGGCGATCTGATTCAACCCGGGCGCGCTTTGCCCGATGTGCAGGCCGTCGCGCTGGACGGCAAGGCCGTGAATTTGCGCAGCCTCAAAGGCCAATGGCTGCTGGTCAGCGTGGCAGGTGGTGCCTGCGGCGCCGCGTGTGAGAAAAATATTTACCTGCAACGCCAATTGCGCGAGAGCTTGGGTCGCGAAAAAGACCGTCTTGACCGTGTGTGGTTAGTGACCGACGACGCTCCCATTGCCCAGGCTCTGCAAACCCAGGTGAATTCGAAAGCGCTGGACGCCTACGCTTTGCGCGTACCACTCGCCAGCGTGACCCAGTGGCTAGAGCCGACAGCCGGCCAGCAGCTGGGCGAACAGCTGTACTTGGTAGACCCAGTGGGCAACTGGATGCTGCGCTTCCCGGCCAACCTCGAAGCCGCAAAAGCCAAGCGCGATCTGGACCGCTTGCTGCGCGCCGCTGCCAGCTGGGACCGCGCCGGGCGCGAAAGTGGAGGGCGCCCCTGATGCAGAAGACTGCCCTGTACGACCTGTCGCCCGCCCTGAGCCTGATGCTGCTGGGCGCTCTCATTGCGCTGGGCCCGCTGGCCTGGGTGTGGCTGCGCAACCGCCAGGCATCCCTGCCCCAGCGCCTGCGCGCGTTGACCTTTCTCACGCTGTTTCTCACCTTTGATTTGGTGCTGTTCGGTGCCTTCACCCGCTTGACCGACTCTGGCTTGGGCTGCCCCGACTGGCCCGGCTGCTATGCCAGCGCCACCCCGCTGGGTGCAAAGGCTCAGATCAGCGCCGAGCAAGCGGCCATGCCCAGCGGCCCTGTCACCCACCAAAAAGCCTGGATCGAAATGATCCACCGCTACCTGGCAAGCGGCGTGGGTGTGCTCATATTAGTGCTAGCCGCCATGAGCTGGTTGCACCGCAAGCAGCTGCACCGGCGCTTGGTAATCTCCCCCTGGTGGCCCACCTTTACCTTGGTATGGGTGTGCCTGCAGGGAGCATTTGGCGCGCTGACTGTCACCATGAAGCTGTTCCCCGCCATTGTCACCATGCACTTGCTGGGCGGCATGGTGCTGCTGGCACTGCTGCAAACGCAGGCCACGCGCTACCGTTTGGACGGCGATTTGGCAGGCGACCACAGCGTCGCCAGCATGCCTCGCAGTGCATACACCTGGCTGCTGGCGGGTTTTGCTTTACTGTGGCTACAGATCGGCTTGGGCGGCTGGGTCAGCACCAACTATGCGGTTTTGGCCTGCAACGAGTTTCCAAAATGCCAAGGCCAATGGGTGCCCAGCATGAACTTCAGCGAGGGTTTTGAGTTTTGGCGAGAGCTGGGGCAAACCAGTGCGGGCCACACTGTGACTTTGCCAGCGCTCACCGCCATCCACGTGGTGCATCGCATGTTCGCGTTTGTGCTGTTTGCCGTGTTGGGCATGGCTGCTTGGCGCATGTACCGCAGCGGGCCGCAGCACAGCGCCGTGCGCACGGCGGCGTGGTGGATTGCTGCGCTGCTGCTTTGGCAACTGATCACTGGCCTGAGCAATGTGGTGCTGGGCTGGCCACTCTTGGCTGCCGTGTCGCACACCGGTGGCGCTGCAGGCTTGGTAATGGTGATTACCAGCGTGCTCAGCGCAGCGCGGGTGCCGCATGCAGGCGCGTCGCTAGACCGCAGCGGTGTGGCGCCCTCGTCCATCACAGGGTCGGGCAACTCCAGTTCAGTCACCCATCGTTTTGCCGGAGGTGCGCGATGAGCGGCACGGAATCTACCCCCCATACCTCCCCCATTACCTTGCCCAGCACAGCGCCGCGCAAAGGCAAGCTGGCGCAGTTTAACGCGCTGACCAAGCCGCGCGTCATTCAGCTGATTGTGTTTTGCGCCCTCATCGGCATGGTGCTGGCGGTGCCTGGCGTGCCGACCTGGCCCGAAGTGCAAACCATCCTCATCGCTTCATTGGGCATCTGGTTGGTAGCCGGTGCTGCCGCGGCGTTCAACTGTTTGGTAGAAAAAGGCATTGACGCCAAAATGCGCCGCACCGCCTGGCGGCCCACCGCGCAAGGCGAAATCAGCGATGTGCAAACCGGGCTGTTCTCTGCCGCGCTGTGCGCCATAGGCTCCTGGCTGTTGTACGTCTACATCAACCCACTCACCATGTGGCTCACCTTCGCCACCTTTGTCGGCTACGCGGTGGTCTACACCGTCATTCTCAAGCCGCTCACGCCGCAGAATATTGTCATCGGCGGCGCATCGGGCGCCATGCCGCCGGTGCTGGGCTGGGCTGCCATGACCGGCAGCGTGTCGCCCGAGGCCTTGATTTTGTTCCTCATCATCTTCTTATGGACACCGCCGCACTTTTGGGCATTGGCTCTGTACCGGGTGGAAGACTATCGCAAAAGCGGCCTGCCCATGCTGCCCGTCACGCATGGCAATGAGTTCACACGGCTGCAAATATTGCTCTACACCATTGTGCTGTTTGCCGCCTGCCTGATGCCCTTTGTGTATGGCATGAGCTCGTGGATATACCTGACCGCTGCCGTGGTGCTGAGCCTGGGATTTTGCTACTACGGTGTCAAACTCTGGCAGAGCTACAGCGATGCATTAGCCCGCAAAACCTTCCGATTTTCGTTAATCCACCTGAGCGCCCTGTTTGCCGCGCTGCTCGTAGACCACTATGTTTTATAGGCGGAGTGCACCATGTTAACTATTAAAAATATAGCTGCTCGTGCAATATTTTATTGCGCTGCAGCCCTACTGGTATTGGTATCTGGATGCTCAGATCCAAAGATGCAGTTCAAAGGCGTAGATATTACCGGTGCTGACTATGCGCAGAATTTCTCGCTGCCAGACCAGTTTGGCAACACTCGCACTATCGCCGACTTCAAAGGCAAGGTGGTAGTGGTGTTTTTTGGCTTCGCGCAGTGCCCCGATGTCTGCCCCACCACCATGGCCGAGCTGGCCGGGGTGAAAAAATCGCTTGGCGCAGACGCAGACAAACTGCAAGCCGTCTTTATCACCGTAGACCCCGAGCGCGACTCCGCCGCCGTGCTCAAAGCCTATATGGAGAATTTTGACCCCAGCTTCATCGCCCTGCGCGGCACGCCCGAGCAAACCGCTGCGGTGGCCAAGCACTTTAAAATCTACTACAAAAAGAACGAAGGCAAAACCCCAAGTAGCTACACCATGGACCACTCCGCAGGCAGCTACGTGTTTGACCCCCAAGGCCGTGTGCGCCTGTACACCCGCTACGGCAGCGGCGCCGCCGCAGTGGCAGACGACATTAAGTTGTTGCTCAAGTAGCCTTACAAGTTGCTATCGTTAAAGTAGCTGCTCCCGCAATATTTTAATGCGCTGGAGGCCTATTTACCTTGAATAATCAGCAGGTTCTGGTGGCTGGCGGCGGCATCGGTGGCCTGGCGGCTGCACTGGCGCTCAGCCACGCAGGCCAGCGCGTCACCGTGCTGGAGCGCGCCGCTGAGTTTGCCGATGTGGGCGCAGGAATCCAGCTCGGGCCCAACGCCATCAAGGTGCTGGCGCATTGGGGCCTGAAAAATGCCGTGCTGCAGCAGGCCTGCCTGCCCCAGGCCATCGCCGTGCGCGATACCGCCACTGGCCGCAGCCTGAGCCGCATGCTGCTTGGCCAAGCCGTGCAAGAGCGCTACGGCGAGGTCTACGCCTGCGTGCACCGCGCCGACCTGCATGCCGCGCTCTTGCAAGCCGCCCGCCAGCAAACCGGCGTGCAGATGCACTGCAACGAACAGGTACTCAGAGTTTCGCAAAGAGGTGCTTCCACAAACCACACCCCAAACGCCCCCGAGCCCAGCGTGCAAGTGCAGTCCACCCAGCACACTTGGCACGCCGACGCACTGGTCGCCGCCGACGGTGTAGCCAGTAGCGTGCGCCAGGCGGTGTGGGCAGACGGCGCGCCCCGCGCCACCGGCCACGCCGCCTACCGCGCTCTGCTGCCCGTCGTCAGCCTACCTCCCAATGTGCGCACCCATGCCCTGGCTAGCGAAGTCGGCGTCTGGTGGGGTCGTGACGTGCATGTCGTGCACTACCCCGTGCGCGGCGGCGAGTTCATTAACCTGGTGGTGCTCAGCGAGCAAGCCGCCGCCAAGGCCGTGCCCGGATGGGCCACGGTGGCCAATAGCCAAGACGTAGAGCGCAGCGTGCAAGCCGCCTGCCCGCCACTGCGTGCGCTGCTAGCCTGCGCCCCCGCTTGGCACAGTTGGCATCTGTATGACCGGCTCGCCACCCGCAGCTGGGTCAAAGGCCACACAGCCCTGCTAGGCGACGCAGCCCACCCCATGCTGCCCTACCTGGCCCAGGGCGCTGCCATGGCGCTGGAAGACGCCGCCGCGCTGGCCAGCAGCGCAGCCGCACACAGCGACTGGCCCAGCGCATTGCAACACTATCAGCGCCTACGCCAAGCCCGTTGCGAGCGCGTTGTAGCCACCGCTAAGCGCAATGGCCGCATATTCCACCTTGCGCCGCCATGGTCAACCGCCCGCGACGCCGTGCTGGCACTCAAGGGCACGCAAGTGGTGGGCCTGCCTTGGCTGTACGGAGCTACGGTTTTATAGGCAAATAGGCCTCCAGCCCAATAAAATATTGCGGTAGAAGCTATTTAATTAGTAGCGATTACAAATCCGTCCGCAGCTTCCAGATCTCGGGAAACAGCACCACATCCAGCATCTTGCGCAGATAGCCCACCCCATTCGTGCCCCCTGTTCCGGGCTTAAAACCGATGATGCGCTCTACCGTGGTCACGTGGCGAAAACGCCATTGGCGAAAGGCGTCTTCCAAGTCGGTCAGCTCCTCGCCTAGCTGGTACAAATCCCAATGCGCTTTGGGCGCGCGGTACACCACCAGCCAGGCGGCTTCTACTGCGTCGCTCATCATGTAGGGCTGCGTCCAGTCGCGCTCGGTGTGGCTAGCGGGCATAGCCAGGCCACGGCGGGCCAGCAGGCGCAGGGCTTCGTCGTACAGGCTGGGCGCTTGCAGGGCAGTTTGCACCTGGGCCAGCAGGGCAGGGGCGTGCGCATGGGCCTTGAGCATGCCTGCGTTTTTGTTACCCAGCGCAAACTCCACACAGCGGTACTGCGCACTTTGAAAGCCGCTGGAGTTGCCCAGGTACGGCCGAATGGCGCTGTACTCCGGCGGTGTCATCGTGGCCAGCACGTCCCAGGCATGCACCAGTTGCTCCATGATCTTGCTCACCCGCGCCAGCATCTTAAAGGCGCTGCTCAAATCATCGTTGGCCACGCACGCGATAGCCGCATGCAGCTCATGCAGCATCAGTTTCATCCACAGCTCGCTGGTTTGGTGCTGGATGATGAACAGCATCTCGTTATGGTCCGGGCTGCGCGGGTGCTGCGCGCTCAGTATCTGGTCCAACGCCAGGTAGTCGCCATAGCTCATCGCCTGGCTAAAGTCAGTTTGCGCGCCAGAGTGCTTTAAAACATCAGTAGAGTTCATGCCGCAAAGGTAGCACCGTTCAAAAAGCCGTGGTGTCGGTTAAACCCAACAGCCAATGAAAATGGCGGGTGGCATAGCCAAACTGGGGCGCTGGCGAGCCTGCAAACCTCTCGCTCGCTCTACACCACTATCGGCCTCCAGCCTTTTAAATAATTGCGGTAGCAGCTATGAAAACTATAGTAATTTGACAGTAACTTGCCGCACTAAGTCAGCGCTAGCTTGCCGCTTGAAAATTACCAATAATGCCCGCAAAACAATCATTCCTGGAGCTTTCGCGAAGTAGCGCCACAAACAAGTGTCAATTTTGACAGGGGTCTACCCACCCCGACATGAAACATTTGTCATGCTGAGGTTAATTTATGTGACTTTCAATGACAACTACAAGCTTCAAGGGACCTTTGCCAAGGCAAACTTCGACACCAATTTCAGTCCCACTCTTCTCGGCTGTATTCCCGTTTGGTTTCAAGCCCATCGAACTGGCCATTGCCAGTGCACCAGCATCGGTAGGCCTCTGCACTGCCACTGGCACCCACAGCCTTCATAGTCGACGCGCATTGATGCACGTCGGTGGTGTATCGCATAGTGCGTGACTCAACCTTTCCCCTCACCGCTGGTAACCCAGTGCTTTTTTAACTTTGTCAAACATAGAATTAAATTTACATGAAAAATTTCTCAGGCCCTTTGGGTACAACAGCTAGCCTCTTTTTAGTGGTGGCGTTAAGCGCATGCGGTGGGGGTGATGGTGCGCCACCAACAGTCACACCAGTAGCCAAAAATCCTACTGTTTTTGGTCAAAATGATGCAAAAGCAATAGCCAGACTGGGTCTGGCTACATCCCAATTGATGCTGATTCAAACCCTGCTAGAACAAGAGTACATCGGCGGGCTATTTCAAAGCCTCACCACGGCATCGGCGAATGGAAGCTTGAGCCCGACCTCTAGTAGCTGCGCCTCCGCAACTGGGGGTAGTGGATCGTTTACCCTTAGCCAAGTGAAAGCGGGCACATACGTTGGCTACAAGATAAATGACTCCATCGAAATCACTTATAACGCGTGTAAATTCGCTACCTCAAGCATCGTTATCAACGGAAAATTTTCGCTGGTATCGCTTGGAAATTATGCAAACCTGAGTGCAATTTCTGTAGTCGACTACAGGTTGAGCACCACGAATTTCGAGATCAATTCCAGTGCACTTAGATTTCGTAGCAGCGGCATCCAAGCTGCAAGATATGACACCACCACCAGTGGAGCGGGTGCAGCAGATGTGACTGTGTCTGTACAGAGTGGCCGTAGCGTGGAGCTTTTTAGCTCAGCTACCGCGACTACCCCCGTCGTTACATGGACCATATCCCCTAGTGCGGCTGTAAAGGCAAAGCTGACGAGCGCCAACTTCACATTCTCCATGAATGGCGACATCTCAACGGCTACTGCTTCTGGCGGCGGACCTTTGTCCTTTACCACTATCACACCACTCACCGGCCCCTATTCGACGAGTGCTTTGTACCCAACGTCTGGGATCATGCGCGTCAAAGAACCTGCCGTGAATCTGCTCACAGAGACGACCTACCAAGGCTCAACTGCCACTGTCAAAGCAGACACTAACCGTGACGGTGTTTTGGATTTAACCTTTATCACTACTGCGCAAGAGTTGGGTACTCCCTAGGCACAGTTGGCGCTGTCAATAACGCTTCAGGTATTTAAAGGCGCGGTCCATTCACCGCACCCCATCCGCTTGGAGCAGCGCCACCACCTACACCTACGTGCCAGCGCTACCTAAAGCCGTCATCACCGTGCAGGGCCTTGCCGACCAAATGCGCATCACCGCCGCCACAGGCGCCAGCCAAACCTTTGTCATTGGTTACCTGCCCGGCTACACCCAGTTTCTAAACGGTAGAGATGCCAGCTTCACCCGCTCATCGTTGACTTACAGCAAATAAGCCTTCTTTCACCCTTCTCAACCCAACCCTAAACCGCCAGGAGATACACCATGTCAACTCGTTTCGCATTCACCACCGCTGCACCATTCTCATCAGCCTTCGCATCCACCATCGCCCCAGCGTTCAAGCTCATTACCGTCGCTATTACATGTGCGGCTGCCTTAGCGCTAGGTGGCTGCGCCACCGGCGCACCCTTTGTAGCGCCCGCTGCCGTGGCTGAGGGCCAGGCGCAGGTGTACCTGTACCGCAAATCTGCCTTCCAATCGGGTGGTCAAAGCTTTACGGTGCAGGTCAACAAAAAAGACGCAGGCGAGTTGTTTAACGGCTCTTTCATGCAGCTACCCTTTACACCCGGCGAGCATGTAGTCAGCGTTAAACCAGGCCCGTTCAGCAAAACCTATGAGCACACCGTCAAGCTGGAAAGCAACCAAACCCAGTACCTGGAGTTTGAGCTACCCGCCTTCTTTTTGGCCAATGCATTTATGCTCGGCTCCGGCATTACCGCGCGTGAGGCAGATAAGGCCAATGCGGATATGCAAGGGCTCAAAGGGGTGAAGTAACGATGCTTTTCATCGTCAGAAAACGAACTTACGTTACTACATATTTAATAGCTTCTCCCGCAATATTTCATTGCGCTGGAGGGCTAAATGGTGTTGAAAATAGCGTTGGAAATAGCGTTGGAAATGAGGAATTCTAGAGGGATACGGTATGAAATACTTCTGGTCAATGTCCGCAACGTCTCGTCGCACAAGACTGATTACCGTTTTGCTTCTTTGTATTGTCACGGTAGCTGTGTATGGTTGCGCCGCCAGTGCAACACCTGGCGTTGCGCCTGTGGCTGTACCAAAGCCAGTGCCGATCAATATTCAAATACCAAAACCTTTGCGAACGCCTGAAACACCTGCCGATGACGCGATATTGGAGTTGATTCAAGGTGCCATGAAGGCTGCATCTGCGGGGATCATGGGGGATGAGACGGCAGCGGCAGCGGCGCTGGGTTTGCAAATCCAGCCAAGCAAAATCCCCGGTGGGCCAAACCAGATCATCGCTGGTATCCCAACGTTGGATTCAGACACTATGCAGCGCATACGCTACGGCGCAAAACCGACTGGGCCCACGCAATTGCGTTGGGGGTTCACTATTGACTTGCATAACCATTCCGCTTGTTTGACGCGTGAAAGAATTGAAGCAGCTATTGGTAAACCGCAAAGCGCTGTGTTCGGTCATCAAGATAGCAAATACGCTTTTTATCGTTACAACTTGGAAAGCGGTGAAGAAAAAATTACTGCTGGTTATACCTCTGCTGGCATGAGAAACGGAATGACTTGCGTATTAAGTTTTGGCGTGGGATTACAGCCCCAAGTGAGCAATAAATAACCTTTAGGACATCAAAATGACAAATAGCTGGCATCACTGAACCCGTATTTGCGGCCGATTTCCTTGACTGGCATGCCGGCTTCGGCCTGCCTCAGAAATCCAATGATCTGCTCTTCGCTGTATTTGCTTGTTCTCATGTCCATCATTCTCTCTGCTGACGGACTTCTTGGAAAAATAGCTGGTACGGTTTATGGGGGGGCAGGTCAAACCCACTATAGGAGCATCAAATGGCATACATCAGTGAAAAAATTTCTGACGCAGAGAAAATTCAAATCGAATTTGACAAAGTGCTGGCCAATACGTGGAGAGGAAAACCGTCTAAGTGGACGATCGATAGGTCTAGTGGGAATTGGTTGATTTGTGATTTTTGGGGAGGAGAAGATGATCGAGATGGCAGGTCTTTTCTATTTTTCTTCAACAAAAAACACATTCGCGTGTCGACTAAGTGGAAGGAACAGTTTGATGGCCATAAACGGAATATGACATGGACCATAAAAAGCTGTGTCGATTCGAATAATGACACCATTGGAAAAAACGCCTATTTTTATAGCGAACTTAAGAATGCTCTCACGGCGTATTCCGGTTCAGTAATACCCGTCGCCTCAGTTGAATTGATCGAGGAGTAAGTGCATCATGAACACTCAAGAATTCACTGTAGTGCTCAATGACCTGCCCCGATCCCCGTAACCGTATGGAGGTATAAATTTTTGAAATCAAATGACAAAAAACTAAAACTGCCGTTTATTCAACGCCATTTTTTCTCAATTTATTTCGTGGTGTACCTAGGTTTGTCGTTGCTCTTTTGGCTATTCGTGAGTCAAGAGTTTGCAAGTTCACCTGGTGTTCTGAGCTTGGTAAGTTCAATCGCCGACTACGTACCTATGCTGCACAGCATTGAAAAAATACCAGGCTCAAACCCCAAGATACGGCTTTTTTATGCTGGGCTTTGGGCGCTAATGCCTTTGCTAATTTTTTATCCTTGGTTGTTGCCGATGAAAAGGCGTATTTCTAAAGAACAGCGCCACAGTCTGCCTACTGCACGCGCAACATGGTATGGCTTTGCACTTTCTGCTGCCTGCCTATTGATGACACTAGTTTGGCCAGTGAGCTCAGGCTCAGTATCGCATCGTGATTCTGTTTTAACGGGTGATGTACTCGGTACGGTTTTTTTTGGTTGGGTTGCCTCATTTTCCGCCCTAATGTTTGGTTTGAGCATCTGGGGCTTACTTGCGCAACTTAAACTTCGTTCAAAAAATTCAACTACTGATTAAAGGAATCTCTCAAATGGCAAATGCAGGCGCTTCTTGCTAATTGCGATCAGCACATAAGTGCACACTGCAATCCAAATTTGCGTCTTCACCGCGTTCTCGCTG
>JAYWHJ010000128.1:0-10373 GCA_043777795.1 Polaromonas sp.
CATACGCCAATGGGCGCTCGAACTGGGATTTTCGCAAATTGGCGTAGCCCCCATCGATTTGAGCACAGCCGAGCCCGGTTTGCAGGCTTGGCTGGACAAAGGTTTTCATGGTGACATGCAGTATATGGCCGCGCACGGCATGCGCCGCGCCCGGCCGGCCGAGCTAGTGCCCGGCACAGTGAGCGTCATCACCGCGCGTATGGACTACCTGCCGCGCAGCACGCCAGACGGGTGGCAAGGCATAGAGTTGGAGCGCTTAAACCGGCCTTCGGAGGCCATCGTGTCGATGTATGCCCGAGGGCGCGACTATCACAAAGTGTTGCGCAACCGATTGCAAAAGTTGGCCGAGCGCATTGGGCAAGAGCTTGATTTGCATAATGCCGCAGGGACTGAGTTTTCAGAAAATGCCCACTCACCGCCGCTGGCCTACCGTGCCTTCACCGACTCTGCCCCCGTGCTGGAGGCTGAACTGGCCACCCGCAGCGGCTTGGGCTGGCGCGGCAAGCACACGCTGGTGCTCTCGCGCGAGGCAGGCAGTGCATTTTTTCTGGGTGAGATTTACATTAATTTGGCCTTGCCGCTCACCGAGCCCGCCGCGCCCCACTGCGGCACCTGCAGCGCCTGCATCGACGTGTGCCCCACCCAGGCCATTCTGTCGCCCGGTGTGCTGGACGCGCGCCGCTGCATCTCGTATTTAACGATAGAGCACGCTGGCCCCATTCCGCTAGAGCTGCGAGGGCTGATAGGCAACCGCATCTACGGCTGCGACGACTGCCAACTGGTCTGCCCGTGGAACAAGTTTGCAAAGCGCAGCGCCTTGCCAGATTTTGACGAACGTGCAGGCCTGACCGGTCAGCAATTGGTCACCTTGTTTGCTTGGACAGAGGCGGAGTTTTTAGGCTATACCGAAGGCAGCCCCATCCGGCGCATCGGTCACGAGCGTTGGCAGCGCAATATTGCGGTGGCGATGGGTAACGCCTTGGCAGCGGATAGCTCCGCCGAGATAAAAAAAACCATGAAGAACGTGCTGGAATCCGTGCGTGCGCAGGCCAGCCCACGGCTGGCCGAGCACATTGAATGGGCTTTGCAGCAGGCCAGAGACTAGCGTTTGACCGGTTTGCGTTACGCGAGCACCTGGCCGATCAAGGCCGGGCTATTGAAACTTCAACTGAAAATACTGCGGGTTGATTAGCCGCAAGCCTGCTGCGCCCCCTAGGCTAATCGAAATACCGGCCACGAAATAAACCGTCCGGCCTTTCATGGCAGCAAGCTGGGTGTCACGCGCAGGGCCTTTGGGTGCATTTTTATCCACCATGCCAGCAAAATGGTCTACATCGCGCACGTACCACATTGGAGTTCCAGGACGGGTGCTATGAAAATCTTTACGGTGCGTGGGATCCGTGTCTAGGTGCATGGCATAGCTTTCATCGCAACCCTTCTCTGCATCCCGCGCGTTCTCAGCTTTGGGGCACGGCAGCGACATCAAAATGTAGCCGGAGTCGGGTTTGTCGGTATCGCTCAGCGCACTGCTGGACATGGGACGAAACATGCTGTTTCTGGGGTCGGTGCGCTTGATCTCGTCCACCCAGGCTGCCTCCAGCGAGGCACCGATCTGTACCGAACCGCTCTCCTGGGGAATTGCAAACGCCAGTTTGAAGGGCGCGGCTTTAAGTAAAGTGGGGCCATTGGGGTTTACGGCGACGGTACGGCCGTTTTGCTCCACCTGTAGGCTGAGCCTGAACTTGGGGTGGGTAGCAGCCTGCTTCAGGATCAACTGCTGAGCCCAAAGGCCCGCACTGAGCCGCTCATCGTCAGACAATATGGCGTAGATGGAGTTGACGCCGACACCTCGGTCTGACTTGCGCGGCATCACCGACGCACCCGAGGCAATCAGCCGCTCCGTCATGGTTTTGTTCAGTTTGGATGCGGCCGCTTCCGCCGGTGTCATGCCGACGCCCGGGGCCCCATTGACATTGGCACCGGCCGCCAGCAGTTTTTCAGCTACCAGGTTGTGCCCCGCGCTGAGCGCAGTGGCCAACGCAGTGGATGAGCGCCCCAAGTCACGGGTATCAAACTGGTCAACTTTTGCATTTTGACTTAGCAGCCAATCTACCCACGTCGATGCGCGAGACTCTGGCCCTAGCAACACTGCTAGCCCAATGGGGCAGTTGGACGCGCCGCAGCGGTTGACGTCCGCTCCACGTTGCACCAGACGCTTGGCCAACTCCAACTGGTTGGCATAAATCGCGTCCAGCAACGGAGTGCTTTGGTTGTCATACAGCACATCGGCAGAGATGGATGGATCAATTTTGTTTATATCAGCCATACGGTTGAAGTTCCAGTACAGCGACTTGGCCTGCTCTGCTGGCGTGCGTAGGGTGGCAACATCTTTCAGTTTGCCTTGGGCAATCCAGCTTTCGGTGTCTCGCTCAAACTCAGCACCCGGCACAGGTGCCGTGGCTTTGCCCCTCTCGATAAGCTCAAGTACGGTCCACTGTTTGGTGCCGTCCGCAAGCACACGTTCCAGCGGAAGTGTGGTGTTGTCGGGCAGGTAAAGCCCCATCAAGGCAGCGCGGTGCTGGGGTGGTACGTCGATCAAATGCCGGGCTTTGTGCTTGACCCTGGGCGATACAGTAGTGCCAAACCATGTCATGCTCTCGGCCTTGTCGTAGCTGGAGGTGACGGCTTCATAGTACTCAAAGCTGGAATACCCCGCCGTCTGCAAAGCAGCAGTGAACAGGGTTTGCCAGTCGGATGGGGGGCGGCTGCGGGCTGCAGTGACAGCCGCCGGTGCTGCGGCACCAGATTGGGCCGTGCGTTTGCGCAATTGCTCGGTAACGCGCCCTCGGGCTTGCTCCAGCGTTGGAGCGCGCACTGCCCGAGCTTCCTGTACTTCTACCACATGCCAGCCGAACTCGGTGCGTATCGGCGTGGGGTGAACTCCAGTTTCTAGGCCGCGAAAGGCTACCCGAAAGCTGGGTGTGAAGTATGCCGGCAGCACCCAGCCCAGATCGCCGCCCTTGGCTTTGCTGCTCGTATCGGTTGATTGGCCAGCGGCCAGCACGGCGAACGACGCGCCAGCCTGGATTTCGCGCAGTAAGCTGGAGGCGGTCTCCTGATCCTTTACAAGAATATGGCGGGCACGGTACTCGGTTTTGTCAAGCGTGCTGACCCAGCGGTTATATTCTTCGCGCACCTGCGTTTCGCTGGGCTCCTGCGCAGTGGCCGCCTGCGCGTAGCATGCCGATGCAACCGTCCATACAACAAAACGCAAAATACTCATAAAACCAGAATGCATGCTAGACCTCAAGACCGCCGCCAGGGACACCGAATTTTTTACAACCGGAATTCTAACCGCTAGGCTGCCTATTTTCAGTGCTGGGCTAGTGCGCTGGTGCCGCAGGCAGAGATGATGCTTTACGCCGCTGGTACTGGAGCACGCCCAATGGGCGCTGGCGCAGCAAGTTCAGACGTCGATTGAATAGCCCAAATCCACATCGCACACGGCTTGCCCGCCGCGCACGCCTACGTTCTCCGGGTCCATTTCGTGTAGTTTGATCAAGATGCAATTGGCTGGAATGCCCAAAGGTGCCAGGTTGTCGACAATGTTTTTATACAGCTGGCGTTTGGCATGGACGCTGCGGCCACGCAAGACGAATAAGCTGATATTGGTGAGGCGCTCAGGCTCTTCGCACTCTGGCGCGCCGATAAATCGCTGGGGTGCGTGGCAGTTCAAAATAAGATTGCGGCGGCTTGGCAAAATCTTGAACGCGTCCACCAAGGCGGCATGGACGGCTTGCAGTATCGCCGCGCCTTCGGCTTCGGTGTAGGTCTTGCGGACATCAACAACGATGCTGGGCATGGCGTGTATCTCAGCACTTGGCCGCGCTGATCTTGGTGTCGATGGCGCGGCGCTCGTTGGCCAGCTGCTCCATGGCCGCCACGCCGCCGCCTTTGCGGGCACGCTCTTGCACGGCGGCCAGTTGGCTACTGAGGTTGGCGCATTGGGCCGCGCTGTCATTGGGTTTGCCTGCGGGCGCTGCGGCTACGGTGAGTGGGGCAGCCCCGGTGGTGGGGGCCGCACGGGCGGGGGCGGCGCTTGCGCCTGGGCTCTTTTGCGCAGCAGCGACGGCTGCATTGGCATCGGCTGCGCGTTGCTTCTCGCCAATGCAATCGGCTTCGATCGCCGCGCGTATTTGCGGCGCAGTGCCGCGCTGCTCGTAGACGGCATCGACCAGGTTTTTGTGCTCTGGGTTACCCGCAGCACTCGCATACTGCGCCTCGCGCAGGGCGCCAGCCTCACGCTTCCAGATAATGTCCAACGAACTCTTGCCCACGCGCGAGCAGGCCATCGCAAACGGTGACACCGTGCCAGCCGGCGCGTTGGCGCTGCTGTCGGCTGGAGGTTTGGCCGCCGTGCGGGCGCTGGCAGCGGCAGCCGCTTGCGCATCGGCGATATCGCAAGGCCGGTCTTGGAACACACTGCCGCAGCGGTACAAGGCAAAGCTTTGCCCAGAGGCTAGCAATGCCAGGCTGCAAATGAGTGTTTTGAAGAAAGGGTTCATTGCTTGGGTGTCCGTCGAGGTATCTGGCCGAGTGTAGTGGATAGACTGGGATAATCCACCCTATGCCTTTGCTGACCGACCCGAAATACACCCACCGCTGGAAACTGTCCGTAGCACCCATGATGGACTGGACCGACCGGCATTGCCGCTACTTTCACCGCCTGCTGAGTAAAAACACATTGCTGTACACCGAAATGGTGACCACTGGCGCGCTCTTGCATGGCGATGTGCCGCGCCACCTGGACTTTAATGCCGAAGAGCACCCCGTAGCCTTGCAGCTAGGCGGCAGCGAACCGGCTGACCTGGCCCAAGCCGCCAAGCTGGGCCAAGAGTGGGGCTACGACGAGATCAACCTCAACTGCGGCTGCCCCAGCGAGCGGGTGCAGCGCGGTGCCTTTGGTGCCTGCCTGATGGCCGAGCCCCAGCTAGTGGCCGACTGCGTGAAAGCCATGCAGGACGTGGTGAGCGTGCCGGTGACGGTGAAGCACCGCATTGGCATTGACAAAACCGAGAGCTACGAGTTTGTGCGCGATTTTGTCGGTACCATTTCCGACGCGGGTTGCGAAGTATTCATCGTGCACGCGCGCAACGCTTGGCTGCAAGGCCTTTCTCCAAAGCAAAACCGCGAAGTACCACCGCTGCGCTACGAGCTGGTGCACCGGCTGAAAAAAGAGTTTCCGCACTTGGTAATTGCGCTCAACGGCGGTATCAACACGCCAGAGCAGGTGGCCCACGAGCTGCCCCATGTTGACGGCGTGATGGTGGGTCGTGGGGCGTACCACAACCCCTGGTGGCTGGCGCAATGGGACGCGCAGTTTTATGGTGATAGCCAGTCCCGCGAGGGCATTACCAGGGACAGCGTCGAGGCGCAGATGGTGCAGTACATGCAGCGCGAAGCGGCAACTAAAGGTACGCCTTGGTACAGCATAGCCCGCCACATGCTAGGTCTGCGCCATGGCCAGCCTGGTGCAAGGCTGTGGCGCCAGGTGTGGAGCGACCACCGGCTGAAAACACTGCCTGCTGCAGAAGTGGCTACGAGAGCTGCCGCCGCACTGCGCTGAGCCGCTTGAGAGTATTTCAAGAGAGATTGATGCACTATCAAAGTAGGAGCTGCTCCCGCGATATTTTATTGGCCTGTAGCCCTATATGCGTTCAAAAACGACCCCAAAACAGGCGAATTTTGAATTTGCAGCCGATTTTCAATCCAGCACCTATCCTGGAGCACTAAAAACAGCCCACAGGGGGCCATTTCTAATATATCAATTGGCCTGTAGATCAATAGAATATTGCGGGAGCAGCTACTGAATATGTAGTGGAGCGTGCGTCAATCTGCAGTATTTTTCGGGTTTCGCGCAAGTCCTGGGCGCTTTTTCTGCAGGCCACAGCGCCACGGTCCAGCGCAGCAGCCAAGCACCGCCAAAGGCCTTAGCTGACCATCACCAGCTTGCCCATCACCCCACGTGAGCCCATGTGCGCGTAAGCAGCTTTCAGCTCGCTCATGGGCATGGTGCGGTCGATCACTGGTTTGACCTTGCCTGCGCCATACCACTGTGCCAGTTCCATCATCATCGCGGCATTCTGCTTCGGCTCACGCTTGGCAAACTCTCCCCAAAATACGCCCACGATAGACGCACCTTTGAGCAGCGCCAGGTTAAACGGCAGCGCCGGAATCGGGCCGTTGGCAAAGCCCACCACCAGGTAACGGCCGCGCCAGCCGATCGATCGGAAGGCCGGCTCGGCCATCTCGCCGCCCACCGGGTCATAGATCACATCTGGGCCGCCTTTGCCACCCAGGGCCTCGGTAGCCGCCTTAATGGCCTCGCGCAGGTTGCCTTGGCTGTAGTTGATGGTGGCATCCGCGCCAATCGACTTGCACAGGGCGCATTTCTCGTCGGTGGAGGCGGCGGCAATTACTTTGGCACCCATGGCCTTGGCAATCTGAATGGCCGCCGTGCCCACGCCGCCCGCAGCGCCCAGAATCAGCACCGTCTCGCCCGCTTTGAGCTGGGCGCGGTCTACCAAGGCGTGGTGCGAGGTGGCGTAAATCATGATGAACGCCGCTGCATCCACATGGCCAAAACCGGGCGGCAGTGGCATGCACAGCGCTGCGGGTGCCACGGTGTGGGTGCCAAAACCGCCGGTGCCTGAGAGGCAAGCCACCGACTGACCTACCTTGAGATGCGTCACGCCTTCGCCCACCGCCTGCACAATGCCCGCGTATTCCGAGCCTGGCACAAAGGGCAGGGCGGGCTTCATTTGGTATTTGTTTTGAACGATCAAGATATCAGGGAAATTCAGGCTGGCGGCCTTGATTTCGATCAGCACCTGACCCGCTGCGGGCACAGGGGTGGGCAGTTCTTTCCAGGTTACTGCGTCGATACCGGTGGGGTTCTCACATAGCCAGGCGTGCATGGTTGTCTCCAAAAATAAGGTGTTGCTGGGCAATCATAGTGCATGCCTTATGCTGCCCAAGTGCCTCTTGCCTGGCGCTTCAGTTCTGTGGTTAAAATAACCCGATTGACAGCGCATTTGCGCAACACCGTAAGAATGAGAAAGGCAAGCTGGTTATGACACCGCGAACTACGTCGACACTTTTTATGCCGCAAACGGCAGGAGTCCGCGTGTAGATTTGCGCAAGCAGCTACCTCTTCCACATTAAAACGCGGTCTTGGGCCGCGTTTTGCATTTTTACAGCCCTAGCGAGTGCTACGGCGCATTCTCAAATTTATACCTTCAGAAATTTACCATGGTTCAAATTACACTTCCCGACGGTTCGCAGCGTGACTATCCTGGCCCGGTGACAGTGGCCGATGTGGCTATGTCTATTGGCGCTGGCTTGGCCAAGGCGGCATTGGCAGGCAAGGTAGATGGCAAAGTGGTGGACACCAGCTACAGCATTGCGAGCAACGTCGCGCTGTCCATCATCACAGCCAAAGACGCTGACGGCCTGGAGGTCATTCGCCATAGCACTGCCCACTTGCTGGCGTACGCTGTGAAAGAGCTGTTCCCCGACGCACAGGTCACCATCGGCCCGGTGATTGAAAACGGTTTTTTCTACGACTTCTCTTACAAGCGCCCCTTCACACCTGAAGATTTGACGGCGATTGAAAAGAAGATGACCGAGCTGGCCAATAAGGACGAGCCCGTCACGCGCCGCGTGCTGCCGCGCGACGAGGCTGTTGCGTACTTTAATGGCATGGGCGAGCACTACAAGGCCGAGATCATTGGCCAGATTCCTGCAGGCGAAGACGTTAGCCTGTACCGGGAAGGTGCGTTTGAAGACCTGTGCCGTGGCCCGCACGTGCCGTCTACCGGCAAGCTCAAACACTTCAAGCTGATGAAGCTGGCCGGTGCCTACTGGCGCGGCGACCATCGCAACGAGATGCTGCAGCGCGTCTACGGCACGGCCTGGGCCACCAAAGACGAGCTGCAGCAGCATTTAACGATGCTGGAAGAGGCTGAAAAACGCGACCACCGCAAGCTGGGCCGCGAGCTGGATTTGTTCCACATTGACGAGCATTCGCCTGGCACCGTGTTTTGGCATCCCAAGGGCTGGACGGTGTGGCAGCAGGTCGAGCAGTACATGCGCCGCGTCTACCAGGACAACGGCTATCAGGAGGTCAAAGGTCCGCAGATCATCGACAAAAGCCTGTGGGAAAAAACGGGTCACTGGGACAAGTACCGCGACAACATGTTCACCACCGAGAGCGAGAAGCGTGAATATGCCCTCAAGCCGATGAACTGCCCCGGCCACATTTTGATCTTCAAGCAAGGCATCAAAAGCTACCGCGACCTGCCGCTGCGCTACGGCGAGTTTGGCCAGTGCCACCGAAACGAGCCCACCGGCGGGCTGCACGGCATCATGCGCGTGCGCGGCTTTACGCAGGACGATGGGCATATTTTTTGTACCGAAGACATGATCTTGGACGAATGCGTGGCCTACACCGAGCTGCTGCAAAAGGTGTACACAGACTTTGGCTTTAAAAATATCATCTACAAGGTGGCCACACGGCCCGAGGCGCGCATTGGTTCGGACGAGAGCTGGGATAAGGCTGAAGCGGCCTTGATCGAGTCGCTCAAACGCAGCGGTTGCCAGTACGAGCTGTCACCCGGCGACGGCGCTTTCTACGGCCCCAAGATCGAATACACCCTGAAAGACGCGATTGGCCGCCAGTGGCAGTGCGGCACCATGCAGGTGGACTTTTCCATGCCGGAGCGGCTAGATGCGGAATACGTGGCCGCCGACGGAAGCCGCCAGCGCCCGGTGATGCTGCACCGCGCGATTGTGGGCAGTTTGGAGCGTTTTATCGGCATTTTGATCGAACAGCACGCTGGCGCAATGCCCACTTGGCTGGCACCAGTGCAGGTCGTGGTCTGCGGCATCACGGATGCACAGGCCGATTACGTGGCAGAAGTGGCAAAAAAGCTGCGAAACCAAGGGCTTAGGGTGGCCACCGATTTGCGCAATGAGAAAATTAACCTTAAAATACGAGAGCATTCGATGCAGAAGCTGCCTTTTATCTTAGTCATGGGTGACAAAGAGAAAGAAGCAGGCGGTGTCGCAGTGCGCGCCCGGGGTAACGTAGACCTTGGCGTAATGCCCGTAGATGACTTTATTGCTAAGCTCACTACAGACATTGCCTCCAAAGCCTAACCCATACGCAGAAAAGCAAGCCATAAAAGCCGGTCGAAAGACTTGGTTTTTCATTTGCCAGCCCAAGTAAACCGTGCGCAAGCAGCTATCTAATCAGTAGTTGCAAAGCAACTATGCTTGAATAGTTATTGATAAGGATTTGAACCATCGCTACCGCACCATTTCGGCCATTGGCTCCTCGCCCGCCGCGCCCCCCGCGCCCATCACGTTATCACCGTGAAGAGCGCAAACACCGCCTCAACCGTGAAATCATGGCACCTGAAGTTCGGGTGACTGGCCCGGACAACGAGCCCCTAGGCGTGATGACTTTGAACGAGGCCCTGCGCCAAGCGTCAGAGCTAGATTTGGATGTGATTGAGACCGTAGCTACCGCCACGCCACCCGTGGTGCGCATCATGGACTACGGCAAGTTCAAATACCAGGAACAAAAGCGCGAGCACGAAGCCAAGCTCAAGCAAACCGTCATCGAGATCAAGGAAGTCAAGTTCCGCCCCGGTACGGACGATGGCGACTACCACATCAAAATGCGCAATATCCGCCGCTTTTTGGATGACGGTGACAAATGCAAGATCACGCTGCGCTTTCGCGGCCGCGAGATCACCCACCAAGAGATTGGTATGGACTTGCTGATGCGCATCAAGGACGATTTGGCCGACGCGATTGTGATCGAGAGCATGCCCAAGCTGGAAGGCCGCCAGATGATCATGATGATTGCACCGGGCAAGAAAAAAGCCGGTGGCGGCAATGCTAAAACTGCTGCACCCGGTACTACCGCACCAGCAGCTGTCAGCAAAGCTCCCGCTCCTGCTACGGCCCCGTCAGCTGCGCCCGCGCCGCCGGAGGATGCTGTTGCGGATGAAGCAGCTTCAAAATAGCTTATAATCTAAGGCTTTGCGCAAACTGGTACAGGTCACCGGTTTGCAGCAAACGCTATCACTTTCGGGTGTTAGCTCGCTGCAACCTCACGGTTGCTGCACACGTCAGCTTCAGGGCTGACGCACGCTCGGGGTCTACAAGGCGGCAAGTTTTTTGCTGACACCTCACGAGATAATTGAAAAGGAGCATCCAAATGCCCAAAATGAAGACCAAGAGCAGCGCCAAAAAGCGTTTTCGCGTCCGTCCAGGCGGCACCGTGAAACGCGGCCAAGCCTTCA
>JAYWHJ010000129.1:0-64918 GCA_043777795.1 Polaromonas sp.
ACAGCACCCGTGGTTGGGAGATGGAATTAGTTTGGAAAAATCTGCTTTTACTTTTTTCTCTTCTTCTCTCTTCCTCTGCGCTCTTCGCGCAACCTTCGCGCCCTCTGCGTTCAAAAACTCCCCGTCTTTGTCCTCAAGCTTATTAAGCCCGCCAAGCCTGCCAAGCCAATCAAGCCACCTGCGCCAACGCCACAAACTCAGCAACAGGAACTTCCTCAGCCCGGCGTTGCAGATCGAAATTGCCGGCAAAATTGCGCGCCTCCAGCCATTTACCCAAGCTATGGCGCAGCAGCTTGCGCCGCTGGCTGAAAGCGACTTTTACCAGTTCTTCGAGCAACTCAAACTTCACGATAGCAGGCGATGCCAGTGGCACCATGCGCACCACTGCGCTCATCACGCGGGGTGGCGGATCAAACGACTCCGGCGGCACGTCCAGCATATCTTCCATGGCGTAACGCCATTGCAGCATCACGCTCAAGCGGCCGTAGGCCGAGGTGCTGGGCGAGGCCACCATGCGGTCGATCACTTCTTTTTGTAGCATAAAGTGCTGGTCTTGTACCAAATGGGCAAAACCGAGCAAGTGGAACAAAATAGGGGTCGATATGTTGTAGGGCAAGTTGCCCACTACGCGCATGCGTTGCGCTGCAGGTAGCGGGGCATCGTTTGTTGTTGCTGCAGCATGCGCTACGATGTCAGTAGCTGATTGCGCAGTTTTTATTTGGGCAAAGTCCACTTTCAGCACATCAGATTCAATCACATGCAACTGTGGATGGCTGCGCAGGCGCGCGGCCAAGTCACGGTCCAGCTCCACCACGGTCAAGGCCCCCAAGCGCTCTACCAGCGGTTGCGTGAGAGCAGCCAGGCCGGGGCCGATTTCCACCATATGCTGACCCGCTTGCGGGGCGATGGCGTGCACGATCGCATGAATGATGCCTGCGTCAGCCAAAAAATGCTGGCCAAAGCGTTTGCGGGGAATGTGTTTCAAAGCGGTAGCTGTCGCAGTGGTATGGGGAGCATGACAGAACTGGTTTGCCGGGCCGGGTTTTACTGCGGCGGCTCGCGCAGCTCTACGTAGGCTCTGGCGCGCACGTCTTGCGCCCAGGTGGCAAAGGCCTCTTCGGTTTTTTTCTCTTTCAACGCATTGCGCGCCAGCTCGCGTTGCTCGCGCGGGCTTAAAGTGTTTTGACGGCGCTCCATCATCTGAATCAAATGCACGCCAAAGCGCGACACCAGTGGCTCAGAAATTTGGCCATTGGACAAGCGGTTCATCACCTCTTCAAACTCAGGTACAAATTGCCCTGGGTTAGCCCAGCCGAGGTCGCCACCTTCTTTGGCAGAACCATCTTGCGAGTTTTCGCGGGCAGCGGCGGCGAAGTCCAGCCCGCCGGTAGCAATGCGGCCGCGCAGTTCGAGCAGTCGCTGCGTCGCGGCGCTCTCACTCATTTGGGCATTGGTACGCAACAAAATATGCCGGGCACGGCTTTGCGTCAAGGTGAAATTGGATGCGCCTTGGCTTCTTTTATCCACCAGTTTGAGCACGTGAAAGCCTGCGCCAGAGCGCACGGGCCCAGCTACGCCACCTACGCTGAGGCCTTGTGTCGCCTCGACAAACAAGGGCGGATATCTGTCTGCGCTGCGCATGCCCATCAGCCCCGCGTTGGCACTGTCAGGCGCCTCTGACATCTCGCGCGCTACTTTGGCAAAATCTTCCCCGCCTCGCACCCGCTGCACCGCTCTGTCGGCACGTGCTTGCAGTATCTTGATTTGCGCGGCCGTCGCGCTCTCGGGCACGGCGATCAAAATCTGGGCCAGGTTGATTTCGGCGGGACCCGCATCTGGGCTTTCTTGTTGCTCCTGGATGTAGCGGTCCAACTCCGACTCCGTGATGGCCACGCGCGCTTCCACCTCGCGCTCGCGCACGCGGGCCAGCAGCATTTCTTCACGCAGTCCATCGCGAAACTGGCTGTAGCCAATGCCGTCGGCCTGTAGCCTGCGACGCAACTCGTCCAGGCTAATTTGGTTTTGCCGGGCTACGCTGGTGGCTGCCGCATCCAAAGCCGCTTCTTCAATTTTGATCCCGTTGTCACGCGCCAACTGCACCTGCGTGCGCTCGCTGATCAAGCGCTGCAGCACTTGGGCGCTGAGCTCTTCTCTATTGGGTAGCGCCCCGCCGCGTTGGCTTAGCTGCTGCTCAAACCGCAGCACCCGTACGCGCACTTCGTTGTTGGTGATCGGCTCAGAATTGACCACCGCCACTATATAGTCAGCATTGCGCTGCGTATTGTCTGCGGCCGTACGCGACGCGGCCATGCTGGGAGAGGCGCGCAATCCTTGTGCATGCACGCTACTTGCCCCCAGCATCAGGGCCAACGCCATGGCCACAGTAGACAAACCGGGAAATGAAAGCTTAATCATAGTTACTAAATCGACTGGGATTCGTGGTGGTTTTTTCACGTAAGTACTGGTAGCGCGGCACATTGCCCTTGAGCGCCTTAAGTGGATTAGACCCCACCCGCGCAAAACCTACAAACTCTAACTGAAAGAGGATGCGTTTATTGGCCGTAGAGGTGGTGGTTTGCAAGCGCTCAAACACCACCCGACCCAGCCAGCAACCGGCATCGTACTCAAAGCCCAACACCGTATCGACTATTTTACGGTCTTGCAGGTTGTAGTTCAACCGCCCTACGCTGTACCAGCGGCCCTCGCCCTGGCCTGCGCCGGGACCGAGATTTTTGCCTTTATCACCCCACAGGTCGTTCAATGGCCACTGCCAGCCAAGGTCTACCTGCTCGCTGGCGTTTTTGGTAAATCGGTAGGCCGCGCTGAGCACCCGGTAATCGCTGGGCGAGTAGCGCCCCGACAAAGTAGAGCGTTCAGAACGACGGGTTTTGGGGTTGAACTGCACGATCGCGTCAGTAGACCATGCGGGCGACCAATTGATGGTGGAGCCAAACAGCATGTCCGACAAGCGCGAGGTGTCAGGCGTGCCGCCGGGCAAAGTGACGTTTTGGTCGCTGAAGCGGATGCGCTGGGCAAAAGCAAAACGCGCGGCCTCAGCCCCGCTGTCTGGGTCCAGCAGGCGGGAGGTGGCACCGACGGTGAGCAAGTTGTTGTCGGCAAAACGGTCATTGCCGACAAAGGAGTTTTCGGAATAAATGGTGGCAAAGTTAAAGTCGTTCGCGCCGCTGTCGTAATTGGGCAAATTGGCCTGATTGCGAAACGGCGTGTAGGTATAAAACGCGCGGGGCTCCAGGGTTTGGGTAAATTTGCGACCAAAGTACTGTGTGTCGCGTTCAAAAATCAAGCCGGCGTCTAAACTGGTCGTGGGCAGCACGCGTTGGGCCCGTACATCGCCGGTAGCCAATGCGCTGTCAAACTTGTAATCCGTGACATGCAATTGCACCTTGGGCGTGAAAAAATACCCCGGTGCAGTCCACGGCCTGCTGACTTGCGCCAGCGCATAGGCACGTTGCGCATTGGGCTGCAATGTCAAAGCCTGCTGCGACCTAAACTGGGTAAAGTCCAGCTCCGTAGAGATATCCAAGCCACCTAAATTGGTGCGTGCGTAGCGACCCGTGACTTGGGGCAGGCGGTCATACGGCGGGGTAATGATGGCGCTGGGTATTTGCAGGGTTTGCCACTTGAGCACCCGAGTGCTGAGAGAAAACGGCCCCTGCGACCAAGACAAGCCCGCATCGTTGGCCAGCAAACGCTGGGTCAAGGTGCTGGTTGCACGCGGAAAGTCGGTCCAATAATTGTCATCACTGACGCGGTTGAGGCTCAGGTTGAGTGCCAAACCGCTTACCCCGGCAACACCTGTATCTATCGTCCCGCTATGGGCAGTAGCCAAGCCCCAGCGCGAGGTACCGCGTAGCTTGTCGTAGGGGGAGAAGTCCAGGCGGGCACTGCCAGCATAGTTTTTTTCCAGATAGCGAAACTCACCGCCCAAATTAAGCCCCCGCTTGGTGGCCACACTCGGGAAAAATGTCGCATCCCGGTTGGGCGCAATGTTCCAGTAGTAAGGAGCCATCACTTCCACGCCGCTGGTGTTGTCAATGTTCAGCGCCGGTGGCAACCAGCCCGATTTGCGGGTATCCGACAATGGAAAACTCAAATAAGGCAGTGCCAAAATCGGTACATCTTTGAAGCGTAACTGGGCATCTAGCGCTACGCCTACATCACTTTCAGTGTCAAAGCTGACTTGCGAGGCCTTGACCACCCAATCGGGCAACCAGCTAGGGCCGGGGCGGCGTGTGCAGGTGGTGTACGTCGCGTCCCGGGCGATGGAGCGTTTGTTGTCAATAAAGTCAATGCGGGAGGCCTCGCCATGGCCTCCGTTTTTAAGAAATTGGTAGGTCGGATCGATGAAAAATCCTTCACTCGACTCCAGCTTGATCTGCGCCTCTTTGCCTTGGTACACATTGCCATCGCGGTTGATTCGCACATTGCCGCGCGCTTTGACCTCGTCATCGGGCTGGTAATACTCAATGCGGTCAGCGCGGATCACGGCACCACTGCGGCGCAGCTCGGCGTTGCCATCTATCACTGTCTCCAGGTCTGGCCGGCCCGTCATGCGGTCGCCAAAAACAAAGGTGGGCTGTTGGCGCAGCACGTCGTCGCTGAACTTATCTTGCAGCAGTGGGGAGGTTTTCAAACGCACTGGATCGAACTGCGCGTTGGTGGGCGTGGTTGTGGGCACCGTGGGTGCGACTGGCGCTACGGGCAGGCTGGTTTGCGCTGTCGCCCACATGGGCGCACTGCACAACAGCACCAGCACGGCGCAGGCAATAGCGCCCAAAGGCACTCCAAGCTGCGTGGCGGGGATAAGCGGGTGGCGTTGGCGCATCGCGCGGCAAAAATAGGCGTTAGAGTTCAATGGATCAGTCAGCTAGGTCTTGGATGCAGGTTTCTTAAACCGCAGTCCAAGGCTTTGTAGAATGGATTATCCATGAGTCACACCCCCACCCCCCCATTGGCCCCTGCTTTGTCCACATCTTTGTTCCAATCTGCGTCTTCGCCGGCCCACCATTCAGCGGCCCCCGTGTTGTGGGCCGATGCCCAACGGGAAACGGCTTTTCGCCTATGGTTGGCCGCGCATGCACCTGCCCAGGGCTTGCAGCTAGAGAGCCTGCGCATCGCCTCGGCGGACGCAAGTTTCAGGCGCTACTTACGCATTAATACCGTAAAAGACGGCACGCGCATCATCATGGATGCGCCGCCGGACAAGGAAGACTGCAAACCGTTTGTCAAAATGGCCCAGTTGCTCAAGAGCGCGGGC
This sequence comes from Polaromonas sp., assembly GCA_043777795.1. Classification (GTDB taxonomy): domain Bacteria; phylum Pseudomonadota; class Gammaproteobacteria; order Burkholderiales; family Burkholderiaceae_C; genus JAAFIP01. Next base: position 5,279 of record JAYWHJ010000129.1, read on the forward strand.
TTGCTGGCCCCTGAGGTACTGGCCTGGGACGAGGCGCAGGGTTTTATGCTGCTGACCGACTTGGGCGCGCAAACCATGATGGAGCAGATCAACCCAGACGCGCCCCAGGCCAATTTGCCGCGCTACATGCAGGCGGTAGACGCGCTGCTGCAGCTGCAAACCGCCTCCAGGCCCGATGTGCTGCCGCCCTACGACACTGCGCTGCTGCAACGCGAGCTTGCGCTGTTTCCCGATTGGTACATTGCCAAGCACCGCGCGATAACGCTCACGCCCAAACAAAGCGAGACGATGGCCAGCGCCTTTGCCTTGATCCTGCAGCGCAACTTGGCCGCGCCCAGCGTGTATGTGCACCGCGACTTTATGCCGCGCAACCTGATGGCCAGCGAGCCTGAGCGCCTGGGCGTGTTGGACTTTCAAGACGCGGTGTATGGCCCCGTCACCTACGACATAGCCTCCTTGATGCGGGACGCATTTTTGACCTGGGACGAAGACTTTGTCCTCGACGTGACCATCCGCTACTGGGAAAAAGCCCGCAAGCTCGGTTTAATGGATTTTGACGGTTGGGCCAATGACTTTGGCGCGTTTTACCGCGCCGTGGAGTGGATGGGCTTGCAGCGCCACCTGAAAGTGGCCGGTATTTTTGCCCGCCTGACCCTGCGCGATGGCAAACCGAAATACCTGCATGACGCGCCGCGCTTTATCCACTACATCCGAACCGCAGCCAACCGCTACCGGGAGCTGGGGCCCATGCTCAAAGTGATTGACGAGATAGAGGGCACTGAGAACACCACGGCCTGGTCGTTTGGCCGCATGTAGCAGAAAAGCGGTGCTTTAAACTCACTTTTATGTATCTAGTTGGCCTCTGGCCCTCTAAAATATAGAGGGAGCAGCTATTAAATTTATAGTTTCTTGTTTGCTTTACTATCTTCATGCCACGCTTCTTCACTCCCCAAACACTCCGCATTGACGCTGAACTGGTCTTAGACGCAGGGGCTGCGCGCCATGTGCAGGTGCTGCGCATGCAGCCCGGCGTTGCGCTGACATTGTTCAACGGTCAAGGTGGGGAGTACACCGCCCAAGTGACGCACATGGGCCGCAGCGAGGTGCGGGTGCAAGTGCTGGCCCACCACGCCGTAGAGCGCGAAGCCGGCCGCGCGGTGCACATCGTCATCGGCATGCCTGCCAACGAACGCATGGAGTGGTTAGTCGAAAAAGCCACCGAACTGGGCGTGGCCAGTGTCCAACCGCTCATGACAGAGCGCACCATACTGCGCCTGTCAGGTGAACGGGCAGAGAAAAAGCAGGCCCATTGGCAAGCCGTTGCCGTCGCCGCGTGCGAGCAATCGGGCCGCAACCGCGTGCCCATGGTGCACCCGGTGCTGGGCTGGGCAAGCTGGCTGACCAGCACCGGCCAGCGCGCCGAGCCACACGCCCTGCACTGCGTGCTGTCAGTGCACAGCGCCAGCGTGCCTGCCCAGGCTTTGGCAGATAAAGCGCAGGCGGCATCCAGCATCGAATGCCTTGCCGGCCCCGAAGGCGGCCTGAGCCCCACCGAAGAAGCCGCCGCCATCGCCAGCGGCTACGCGCCAGTGGGTCTGGGCGCACGGGTGCTGCGCTCGGAGACTGCACCATTGGCGGCTCTGAGCCTGTGGACGCTTTGCGCAAACTAGTTATGCGTCATACTTGACCGAACGACTCCCCCATCTCTACGGCCCCCGCTCTTCGGTACCACGCAAGGATTTCCATGAACAAAAACCTCTGGCTCATGGTCTTTGCACAAGGCTTGTTTCTCACCAACAACGTCGTTTTTATCGCCATCAACGGCCTGGTGGGCTTGGCCCTTGCGCCGCTGGGCTGGATGGCCACGCTGCCGGTGATGGGTTATGTGGTCGGCGCGGCCTTGTCCACCGCCTTGGTGGCCCGAGTGCAGGGGGCGCTGGGACGCAAACGTTCCTTCCAAATCGGCCTGCTGGTCGGCTTTGGCTCTGCTCTGCTGTGCTTTTATGCGGCCATGACGCGCAACTTCGCCCTACTGTGCTTGGCAACTGTCATCGCGGGGTACTACAGTGCCAACGCGTCGCTGTACCGCTTTGCCGCCGCCGAGCTGGCCCCGCCTGGGGCCAAAGAAAAAGCCGTGTCCTGGGTACTGGCGGGTGGTTTGATCGGTGCCATCATCGGCCCCAATCTGGCCGCTGCGACCCGCAGCCTCATGGACGTGCCGTTTGCCGCCGCTTATCTGGCCCTGGCAGGCGTCGCCTTGGTGGGGCAATTGGTCATGGCCTTCATCCACTTTCCACCCTTACCCGCCAAGACCGCAGCGGGTACTGGTCGTCCACTGGCTGAGATCATGCGCCAGCCGGTCTTCATTGTGGCTGCTGCTGCCGGGGCCTTGGGCTATGGCGTGATGAACCTGCTGATGGCCGCCACGCCCATTGCCATGCAGCAATGCGCGCTGCCCTTTAGCGACGCCGCTTTTGTACTGCAATGGCATGTGATTGGCATGTTTGCACCCGGTTTTGTCACCGGTCACATCATCAAGCGCTTTGGCGCCCTGCCGGTGATGGGCGTGGGGGTATTGCTGAACTTGCTGTGCATCGCCATCGCGCTGTCTGGAGTGCAATTGCACCAGTTTCTGTTCGCGTTGTTCTTGCTTGGTGTGGGCTGGAATTTTCTGTTTACCGGCTCGACCACTCTGGCGTTGGAGACTTATACCCCGCAAGAGAAAGACAAAGTGCAGGGCGTGCTGAACTTCTTCATCTTCGCCACCCTGGCCCTGTCCTCGTTTTCGTCTGGCGCGCTGGTTACCACCCAAGGCTGGACGCTGCTTAACTACGGCTCACTGTTGCCCGTAGCCGTCACGGGTGTGGCATTGTTCTGGCTTGCGCTGCAGCGCAGGGCGGCGTGCAATGTTTAACGCTCCGTTTTCGACGTGAGTGAGGTTACATCGCGTAAGATAATTGCGTAGGTACTTTCTTATTCATTTATATTTTTGGAGCACACCATGGGTTTACTAGATTCAGTTTTGGGCGCAGCACTGGGCGGCGGACAACAACAAGGCGGCGGTTTAGGCAGCATCTTGGGTGCTGTGCTGGGCGGCGGTGGACAACAAGGCGGTGGCGGCTTGAACGCGCAGCTCATCAATGCGGCCATTGGCATGCTGTCTAACGACGGTGGCCAAGGCGGGTTGGGCGGCTTGGCGGCCAAGTTCCAGCAAGCCGGTTTGGGCGACGCCATGGGCTCGTGGATCGGCACGGGCGACAACCAGGCGGTCAATGCAGACCAAGTCTCCAGTGCCTTGGGCAATGACACCATCAATGACTTAGCCTCCAAACTGGGCATGAGCCAAGGCGATGCCGCTGGCCAGCTCAGCCAAATCTTGCCCGGTTTGATCAACCATCTAACCCCCAACGGCCAAGCCCCTGCAGGCGGCCTCGGCAATGCAGGCGATCTGATGGGCATGCTCAGCAAGATGATGCAAAAATAATAGCTGCTCTCGCAATTTTTTAAAGGGCTGCAGCCTGATTTCATTTAACTTTTGCCTTAGGCCAAGTCTCTTTTAGGCGCATTGCCCTTGCGGCTGTATGCCCGCCAGCGTTGCCTGCATAGGTAAAGCTGGCGGGCATTTTTTATATGCCTGAGCCCAGCCTGCCTAGACCGTGCCAGCCTGCGCCACCAAAGCCCATCGAAATCGCTTGGAAGTTTTCGCCTAAGGTTGTAAAGTGTCTGAGCTGCACAAAAACCAGCGGCCCCTTCAACCACACAATGCCTGCGCAGGCACACGCAGCAAATAATAAGGAATGGCGATGAAACACACACACACTTTGCGCGTGAAGTCGGCGCGTTGGCTGGCGCCGCTGGCGCTGTCACTATTGGGCCTATGGGGCTGCGGTGGTAGCGACTCAGACCCGGCCCCAGTCGTTGTGGTAAGCCCTCCTGTGTTGCCCAAGCCGTGTGTGCAGGCGGTCGGTACTAGCACGGTGGTCGTCGGCTCGGGCTTACCAGGTGATCCGGCCATCCCCGAACCTTCATCGGGCTATAAACTGGGCAAAAACCCCGTCAGCGGCAAGAGCTTTATGGTGGTCACCGCCAACCCATTGGCCACTCAAGCGGGTTGCGATGTCTTGGCCGCTGGCGGCACTGCCGTAGACGCCGCGGTGGCCGTGCAAATGGTGCTCGGCTTGGTGGAGCCTCAATCCTCCGGGCTGGGCGGTGGCGCATTCATGTTGCATTACAAGGCCAGCACCGGCAGCGTGCAAAGCTACGACGGCCGCGAGACCGCGCCTGCTGCAGCAACCGAAGACTATCTCCGCTACATCAGCGCTACCGACAAAACCAGCCCCTTGCCCAATCTGGGCAGTGCATTTTTAAGCACCAAAGCCAGCGGCCGCTCGATAGGCACGCCCGGTGCCGTGCGCATGCTGGAGCTGGCGCACCAAGACCATGGCAGCCAGACTTGGGCTAACCTGATGCAGCCGGGTATCCAGCTGGCTACCGACGGCTTCAAGATGGGCGGGCGCATGACGGCTGCCGTCAGCGGCGCGCGCAATGACTTGCTGCGCGACAGCGAAGCGGCCGCCTACTTTCTGAACCCTGACTACAGCCCCAAAGCGCTGGGCACCGTGATTAAAAACCCCGCCTACGCTGCCACACTAGGCTCACTGGCGCAAGGCGGAGCCAACGCCTTCTACACCGGGCCGATTGCGCAGTCCATCGTTGACAAAATCAACATCACCACGGGCGGCGTGACCACTGCGGTCACCATCACGGCGGGTTTGACCGCTATGAGCGACCTGGCCAACTACAAAGCAGTGCGCCGCACACCGGTCTGCACCACCTACAGAAACACCTGGGTGTGCGGCATGGGCCCACCGTCATCGGGCGGCATTGCGGTAGCCCAGACTTTGGGTATTTTGGAAAGCTTTGACATGGCAGCGCCTGCCAATGCACCGACATTGATCAACGCCAACGGCGGTAAGCCCTCGATCATGGGCGTGCACTTGGTCAGCGAGGCACAGCGCCTGGCCTACGCCGACCGCAACGCCTACGTGGCCGACACCGATTTCATTACCCTGCCAGGCAGAGGTATCGATTCGATGGTCGACAAAACCTATTTGAAAACCCGCTCGTTGTTGATCTCTCCGACCAAGAGCATGGGTACGGCCGTAGCAGGCGTGTTCCCCGGTGTCGGGCCCACAGGCAGCAGCGCCAGCGAGGGCAATGGCACCACACACATGTCGATCGTAGACAAATTCGGAAATGTGGTGGTGATGACTACCACCATCGAAAGCGGCATGGGCTCGTTCCACTTCACGCGCGGCTTTTTGCTAAATAACCAATTGACCGACTTCTCGTTCGATCCCTCCGATGCTGCTGGCCCGATTGCCAACCGCGTAGCGCCACTCAAGCGCCCCCGCAGTTCGATGTCGCCCACCCTGGTGTTCAAAAAAGCGTCCGATGGATCGCGCGGCGACTTCCTCATGGCCACTGGCTCACCTGGCGGTGCTGCGATCATCCAGTTTGTAGTGAAAACTGTGGTTAGCGCGGTGGACTGGAACCTGGATGCGCAGCAAGCCACCTCAATGGTGAACTTTGGGGCGGGCAACGGCCCCACCACCGGTGTGGGCGGCGAGCATCCGTCCATTGATATCACCAACAACGGGCTGAATGACCCATTGCTGGTCGGCTTGCGCAGCATGGGCCACACGGTGTCTTTTGCCGCGCAGTCCAGCGGTGTGTCTACGATTATCAAAACCCAACCTGCAGGCGGCACGGCCACGGTGCTGGTAGGCGGAGCAGACCCTCGGCGAGAAGGAATTGCACTGGGTGATCCGCTGCAGTAAGGCTGGATTTATCGGATACATCTGCGTGGAATAGCTATCTCTTTTATAGCTATTCCCGCAGTTTTTTAAAAGGCTGTCACCCCTAAAAGCAATTAAGGTGACGGCCCCATAGCGGGGTTCAGTTGCCCTAACCAAGACTGGATGATACCGAGCACTTGTTCGCGCTCTGGGTCGTTCAGTATCTCGTGGTACATCTCGTCGAAACATTTCACAAACCCCCATTTGGCAGGCGCTGCTTCGGCAAAAGCGGCGCCTCCTCCCGGGTTGACTAGGTGGTCTGCACCTGCGAAAAGCAGCAAAGTGGGTACGGCAAGTTGGGATGCTTGTGCGATACAAGCGGCCCCTTGGGTGGCGATCCACTTGGCCAGGCGGGCGCTGATGCGGTTATGCACCAGCGGGTCATCACAGTAGGCTTTCACCACGGCCGGGTCTCGGCACAGATACTGCGTCTTTAAACCATTGCTCACGCGCAGATTGGGCGCAATCGTGGGTAGTAAGTTTAAAAGTATTTTTTGAATGGCACTTAACCCTGCGTCGAATGCGGGTGAGCTAAGTATCAAGCCCTCTACTGGGCGCAGTCTGCGCAAGACGAACTGCGTCGCGACGACACCGCCCATACTGTGGCCCAGCAATATCAAGGGTTCGTCAGGGGCCATCAGCCTGCGCGTGCCGTCTACGACATCGGCCAAATCATTCAGAAGGCGCATATCCCGTGGCAGTGCGCCACGTCTGCCGCCAGAGTCACCGTGGCCATACTGGTCATAGCTGCGCACGGTATAGCCCCAACGGTTGATATCGGCTGCAGTATGGGCATAGCGGGCCGCGTGCTCGCCTAGGCCATGCACGATCAACACCGTGCCTCGGGGCCTGTCGTCGTCCAGACCGTTGTCGGTAAACGGCCAGTCCTGTACCGCCAAAATGTCGCCATCACTGGCTGTCAAGGGGGAAAGGTAGGAATTGCTCATTGCAACAGTTTACAGTTGGCGTTACCTAGTGACACGCATCGCCTGATGAGACAGGTCAAGGATGCGCCGCAATCACACTGGCCACTGCTGCGGTCAGCTTTTTGGCATAGTCGATATGCAAAAACTCGTTGGGTCCGTGGGCGTTGCTTTTGGGACCGAGCACGCCACACACCATCATTTGGGCCTTGGGGAACCCCTTGGACAGCATATTCATCAACGGTATTGTGCCGCCTTGGCCGATGTAGCCGCAGGGCGCACCATAGTGGGCGGTGCTGGCTGCGTTCAGGGCCGCATCAAACCACGGTGCGGTGCTGGGAGCGTTCCAGCCTGTAGCGCCGCCTGCAGACTCGAAGGTCACCTTGGCTTGGTAGGGCGCATTGTCTTCCAGCAAGGCTTTGAGCTGCTGCACCGCCTGCGCAGCCTCCACCAATGGCGGCAGACGCAGCGAGAGTTTGAAAGCCGTGTAGGGCCGCAGCACATTGCCTGCGTCTTTGAGGGCTGGGAAGCCCTCTGCCCCCGTCACGCTCAGCGTGGGTGTCCAGGTGCGGCTGAGCAAGGCTTGCAACGGATCGGTGCTGGTGGGCAGGGTAAAAGTAGTTGAGCCGCCGCAGTCGTAGTGCGCCCACGGAAAACGTTTGTGCAGCGCGTCGCCCAAAATCTGCGCCGTGGCTTTGGCCTGCTGCAAACGGTCGGCTGGTACCTCGCAGTGAAAGCTGGCAGGCAACAAGCGGCCGGTGGCGCTGTCTTCCAGCCGGTCGAGCACTTGGCGCATGATGCGAAAGCTCGACGGCACCAGACCGCTGGCATCGCCCGAGTGCACGCCCTCGGTCAACACCTCGACTTTGAGCACGCCACTGGCCATGCCGCGCAGGCTGGTGGTCATCCACAGCTGGTCGTAATTGCCCGCGCCAGAGTCCAAGCACACGACCAGGGACACATCGCCCAAGCGGGTTTTGAGGGCATCCACGTAGGGCAGCAGATCGTAGGAGCCCGACTCTTCGCAGGTCTCGACCAAGCCGACAATGCGCGGATGCGGCGCGTTTTGCGCCTTGAGCGCTTTGACGGCGGCGATAGAGGCGTACACCGCGTAGCCGTCGTCCGCGCCACCGCGACCGTACAAGCGCGCTGCACCGTCTTTGCCAGTTTCCAGCTTGGCAGTCCACGGGCCCAAGTCGTTACGCCAGCCGCTGAACTCAGGCTGCTTGTCCAGGTGGCCGTACATCAGCACAGTTTGTGTAGAGGTGCTCTGGTGCGCCGGAATTTCAAAAAACAGCACCGGCGTACGCGGCGTGCCATCGGGTTTGTTCAGGCGCAACACCTCCAGTTTGAGACCGGGTACTTTTTGCGCCTCCACCCACTGGGCGGCTTGGCGCATCACGGTGTCGATATAGCCATGCGCTGCCCAGTCGGCATCAAAGCCGGGCGATTTGGCAGGGATGGCGATGTAGTCGGTAATACGCTGGGTGATATCGCTGTCCCAGGCTTGGGTGACATGCGAGAGCGCATCGACAGAATTGAGCACTTGGGCAGGGACACGGGCGTTCATGGTGCGGGCCTTTTATCGTCAAAAAAGATAGACCAGCATGGTAGCCGTTTTTTGCATTGAATAGCAACACAAGTCAGACCCGGTACAGGCAGCCTGCGTTGGCCCTTCATCCGCCCAGCTTGACCACCCACCACACCACGGCGGCGCACACCACGAGCACCACCGCTGCGACCGTGCGGGAGACTGCGTCATCGCGCGAGGGCGAGACAGGCAGCGCAAGCTGCTTATCGCCACTTAACATGGGGCGAATGAGGTTTTCTTTCTTCTTGTAGAGATAGAACAAAATGGCCGCAATGTGCAGCACGATCAAAGCAATAAGCACCTTGCTGCCCACTTCTTTGTGGTACCAAGTGGCAGTGCTGACGCGCGCATTGGAAATGAATTTGGCCAATGGCCCTTGGAACGCCACATCATCGTCGCTGAACAGGCCGCTGGCCACTTGCAACAATAAAAACCCCAACAAAGCAAACACCGACCCCGCCCCCATCGGGTTGTGCCCCACCGAATGCTCGGGCTTGCCACGCCCTTTAAAGTAGGCCACGACGGTGGACGGCGCATAAATGAAACTGGCAAAGCGCGACCAGCGGCCACCCACTAAGCCCCACACAATACGAAACAGCAGCAAAGTGAGCACAGCATAGCCAAACCTGAAGTGCCACTGCATCCAGTTGCCGCCCACATTCACTGTGATGAAGAGCCCCACGATACATACCAGCAAAGACCAGTGAAAGATGCGGGTAGGCAAGTCCCACACACGGGTAGCGCGGGTCGCGGATGAAGGTGAAATAGCTGGCATAGTGGCCTTGTATAAAACGCAATCACAGGGTTCTCATGAACGAAATTGCCTGCCAATATTGTGCGCGATATTTTTGCTGCGTGCCAAGAGCAGTCAACCGTCGTCCTGATGCCGCTGCGCCCGAGGCGGCAGGGTCACACTAGAGCCCCTCGCAAACCCTAATATCTCAATTCGGTTGCCCAGGAACTTTCAAAATCTCCTAAACTCACACCACGTAGATTCAATCAGTTTGAGTCTACCTTTCGGCCATCATCCTTCACCTCAGGAGCCACTTATGAAAATAAGCCACTTTGCAGCTGCAACGCTTGCCGCATTGACGCTCGGCGCAGCCCTCCCCGCTGCAGCCCAGTTCGCCAAACCCGAAGATGCCATCAAGTACCGCCAAAGCGCGCTGCGTGTGATGGGTACCCATTTTGGGCGCATTGGCGCAATGGTCAATGGCCGCGTGCCGTTCGATGCCGCAGCAGCACAGCAAAACGCCGAAATCGCCACCATGATGTCGACCCTGCCATGGCAAGGCTTCGGTGCCGGCACAGAAGGCGGCAAAGCCAAGCCTGAAATCTGGAAAGAAAGCGCCAAGTTCAAAGAGATGAGCGACGACATGGGCAAAAAGATGCTCGCGCTGAATGCCGCTGCCAAAACCGGCAACCTGGACAACATTAAAACCGCGTTTGGCGCAACCGGCGCCTCATGCAAAGCCTGCCACGACGCGTACCAAGAAAAGTGATCTGCATGTCGCCTTGGAATTTGCACCCCGCCCTGGCGACGAACCGTACTCCTCTGTAGCTGCCCTGTCCGCAGCTACCTTCCACCTGCTAGCTTGTGGCTAGCAGGCTTTTTGCTGTCCACAAGGTATTGGAATTTGCCTAGCAGTGTGGGCGACCCTTCAAGCCGCCTCTTTGTAGAAAAATTCACGCTTTACGCTGCGGGCAGGCAATGGCTCCACCGCCAAGCGTATCGCGTTGATATGCTCGGGCGTGGTGCCGCAGCAGCCCCCCACAATATTGACCAGCCCTTCTTCGGCAAACTCATGCAGCAGGCGCGAGGTGACCTCTGGCGTTTCGTCAAAACCCGTCTCAGCCATCGGGTTGGGCAAGCCCGCATTGGGATAGCAGCTGATAAATGTGTCGCCGGCCACCCGCGCCATCTCCTGGATATACGGGCGCATCAGCGCCGCGCCAAGAGCGCAGTTCAAGCCTACCGCCAAGGGGCGGGCATGGCGCACACTGTGCCAAAAAGCGGTAACCGTTTGGCCCGACAGTAAACGCCCCGACGCATCAGTCACGGTGCCGCTGATGATGAGCGGCAAACGCTCGCCACTGGCCTCAAAAAACTCGTCAATCGCAAACAGCGCGGCTTTGGCGTTCAAGGTGTCAAAAATCGTCTCTACCAACAGGGCATCCGAGCCGCCTTCAAACAGCGCCTCGACTTGCTCGTAGTAGGCCGCACGCAGCTCCTCAAAGCTCACATTGCGCGCGCCCGGATCGTTCACGTCGGGGCTGATGCTGGCGGTTTTGGGTGTGGGGCCGAGTGCGCCCACCACAAAGCGCGGTTTATCGGGCGTGGAGAACTTGTCGCAGGCCGCGCGGGCTATTTTGGCGGACTGCACATTCATCTCGCGCGCCAGGTGCTGCATATCGTAGTCGGCCTGCGCCACGGTGGTAGAGCCAAAGGTGTTGGTCTCGATCAAATCGCAGCCAGCGGCCAGGTATTTCTCATGGATATCGCCGATCACATCAGGCCGGGTCAGGCTGAGCAGCTCGTTATTGCCTTTGATATCTTTATGAAAATCCGCAAAACGCGCCCCGCGAAACTGGGCTTCGTTCAATTTAAAGCGTTGGATCATGGTGCCCATGGCACCGTCCAGGATGGCAATGCGTTGGCTCAAAATTTCGGGCAGCGCCTGGCCGCGTGTGTAGACAAGTGGTTTCATGGGCTCTATTGTAGAAACATCGGGGATAATTTGACCCGTGAAGCACTTAGAACCCCGCGCCGCCTGGCAAGAAATACAAAACACCCCCACCGCACTGTTTATCGACGTGCGGATGGAGATCGAATCCCTCTACGTAGGCCGCCCGCCCGGCATAGAGAACATTCCGTGGTACGAATACCCCGATTTGCAAACCAATCCCGCCAAGTTTGTACAAGCTGTAGCCCGTGAAGCAGGCGACGGCGTGGATGCCAAAGCGCGCCCCGTCTACCTCATTTGCCGCAGCGGCAAACGCACCGTAGAAGCGGGCAACGCCCTGGAAGCCGCTGGTTTTACCAACGTCACCAACATATTGCACGGCTTTGAAGGCGAGCTGAACGACACTTTCCACCGCAGCACGCTGAGCGGTTGGCGGCATGATGGGTTGCCTTGGGAGCAGATGTAGCGCTTTGCGCTTGTAGGCTTCGCATCTGCCTTTTGTACATTGCAAATGTTTGTTTGAAGATTCCGCTCCTACCTTATGTAGCGTTGCGGCGATGGAGGAAGTTGCGCTGTCAAAAACTTACGAAAACACGCAATAACACCGCGCCTTTCTACAGTTTTTGCATCACAACCACACTCCATCACCGCTTGCTGGCTTGTGTAGTGCGCTGTTTCGTGCAACCGTTTCGTGGCGTTTTTGAATTGTTATCACTATCGAAAAAGTAGCTTCTCGCGCAGTATTTCATTGCGCCAGAGGCCTATTTCTCTCTCAACTCCCCACGTTTTCAGAGTTTAGCGGGTACGCCAAGCCTTAAAGTGCGGACAGCCCGCTAGGTCGCAACCCCTTGTCAATTTCGCAATACCTAAGCTATAGTCCACACAACAATTTGGCGTCAACCCACGGCATGTGGCTGCCGGGTTCCACTAAATTTTTATACATGTATAAATCACTAGCCCACCCGCTTGAAACCTAGCCTGCAAGCCAACTTCCGGAGTCTTTGATGCCCAGTTTAAATCGTACCGCTATTCGTATACCACAGGTTTTGCGGGGGACATTACGTTAGAGATCAGTATGCATCGCTACACAAAGTCGGCGGTTTCGCTCCTAGGCATCGCGGTGGTTGGCTGGATCGCGGTCAAGCTTGCTTATGAGCCGTTCGTGACAAGGCAGGTGATTGCGCTAATGGCTAAAGAGACTCGCAAGATTGAAGCCTTCAATGATGTCGGACGGTTGGAGACATACGACGCCTTGCGCGACCTTCTTGGGAAGGGCTGTGTTCGCGAGGCGATGGACCTCGTCGCGGTCCAACAAAGTCTGCTGTTGACTGGCATCGCGCACGACATGGAAAGGATTCCAGAAGTTGCAAACGTTGTTCTGGACCGCAACGCGCAAGCAGCCGAACGTGCGCGTGCTGAGGCGACGAACCGGAACCCTCCCCGGGGTTGGTCGCGGTGCTGATGATCTCTAACATGGCAGTCGACACGGACGTGGCGGCACGCCGGTCACTTCTACGTCAAGTCCATTTTGAATAGTAAGTTAACCCAGTTAATGTCAGTTGTTTGCACATCAATTAGCCATCTACCCTAACGAAATGGTGCGCGAGCAGCTATTTTTTCAATATTGATAACACCTCAAAAACCCGCGAAGCAGTCGCGTGAACCAGCGCGCTACACAAGCCAGCAAGCGGTGATGGAGTGTGGTTGTGATGCAAAAACTGTAGAAAGGCGCGGCGGGGTCTGGTGATTACTACACAGTCTGGGCGCGTGTTTTCGTAAGTTTTTGACAGCGCGACTTCCTCCATCGCCGCAACGTACAAAAGCCAAGCAAGCGCTCTTCAAACCAGCCACCGCAGCGCGGCCTAGGCAGTAGCAAGACTTTATCCGCGCGCCAACACCGGAAACAGTTTGTGCAACCCGTCCGTCATCACCTCCACCGCAAGAGCCGCGCTATTTCTTGCGAGACACCTTCATAGGCGCAGCGGCAATAGTCTTCTTTGCAGCGATGACTCTGACTGCTTTAGCCTTGGGTTTTGCCGCATCCTGCGGATGCACAAAGCCAATCGGCCGTTTGTGCAGCTCCGGCGCAGCCAGCAGCTGACGCATTGAGTCGATTAACTCGCTAATAGCCTGGTCATGTTTGGTGACTTTGCGTTCCAGCAAATGCAGCTTATTGGACAGCTCCCGATTCGTCGCCAACATACTGCGCAACTCCACAAACGCCTGCACCACGTAGATGCTCAGCTCAGTGGCGCGCTGTGAATTGAGCACCATAGAAGCCATGATTGCGCCATGCTCTGTGAACGCCATGGGCGCATAACGGCGACCGCCATGGCCACCCTTCAAACTTGAGGTTGCAATTTGCAACCTCAAGTTGGCGAACTCTTCTTCGTCCAGTTGAAACATAAACCCGGCAGGAAAGCGTGCCAAATTGCGGTTCACCTGCTGGTTAAACCTTTTAGTCGTCTCGCCGTAGAAAGCCGCTAAATCGGTATCCAAAATTACCCGCTGACCGCGAATCAGGCGAATACGCTGGGCGATGTCACCAATCGACAGCGGCGGGTTGGATGGCGCTTGCGAGGAGTCCATTTTGGAGGCGGCTGTTAAATTCAAATAGCCTACTCAACGCGCCAAAATAGGAAACAGTTTTTGCAGCCCGTCCGTCATCACCTCCACCGCCAGCGCCGCGAGGATTAGGCCCATGAGGCGGGTCATGACGTTTATGCCGGTTTTGCCTAGGACGCGGGCGATGGGCTGGGCTAGGCTGAAGCACATCGCGGTGGCGATGGCGATGACCAGGCCGTAGGCTACCAAGGTGCCAAGCTGTATGAAGTCTTTGGCTTTTTCGGCGTAGATGACTACCGTGGACATGGTGGCGGGGCCGGTGAGCAGGGGGATGGTGAGCGGTACCACGGCGATGCTGGCGCGCACAGACGCATCGTGCATTTCGTCGGCGTTGGCTTTGGCCTCGGCGGGTTGCGCGTTAAGCATGGACAGGGCGGAGGTGAGCAACAGCATACCGCCACCTACCTGAAAGCTCGCCAGCGAGATGCCGAAGAACTCTAGGATTTTCAAGCCCAGCAATGCGCTCAGAGCAATCACTACAAAGGTGCTGAAGCTGGAAATTAAAATAGTTTTACGCCGCAGCTTGGGCGAAAAGCCTTGCGTGTAATGGATGAAAAAGGGGATGCAGGCCAGAGGGTTGACGATAGCGAGCAGAGTAACGAGAGCTTTGGTGTCCATGGGCTGTGAGTGTAGGGGCAATGCTGACCCAGCGCCAGCGGTGTCGCCCTCACAGCCTTATTGCCTGTTCTCACTTGATCGCTTGAGTCTGCGAGCATGGGAACACACTTCCGTACTGTGCTCGCTCTGACGCTTGGTGTGGAGCCATGCGGTGGATCGCCCACCATATTCGCGAGAGCAGGTCGGCGGTGTACTCAGCGCAGCGGCATAAAGGAGGAGGCAGCGGCCCTAGGCCGCAACGGGGGACAGCCGCGGAGCTGAGTACACCGTCGGCCTGCTCCCGTACAAAAACCGCGTACTCTCAGCGCCCGCCAGTCACATCCACAATCGACCCGGTGGTGTAGCTCGATGTTTCCGACATCAGCCACACAATCGCCTCGGCCACTTCATGCGCCGTGCCTGCACGCTGCATGGGCAACTGCGCCGCAAGCTGGGCCACGCGGTCGGGCAGGCCACCGCTGGCGTGGATCTCGGTGTCAATCACGCCGGGGCGCACGGCGTTGACGCGGATGCCCTCTGCTGCAACTTCTTTGGCCAGTCCCATGGTGAAGGTGTCGATGGCGGCTTTGCTGGCGGCGTAGTCTACATACTGGCCCGGTGAGCCAATGCGCGCTGCGGCGCTGGAGAGGTTGACGATGGCGCCGCCTTTGCCGCCGTACTTGGTGCTCATGCGCTTGACGGCCTCGCCTGCACAACAGAAGCTGCTGGTGATGTTGGTGGTCCACATGCGCTCCAAGCGCTCTACGCTCATACCGTCTACGCGGGCGGGCATGTCCACCACGCCGGCGTTGTTGACCAACGCGTCGAGGCGGCCCAGCTTTTCATCTACCGTGGCAAACAGGCGCGTGATATCGGCTTGCACCGCCACGTCGGCCTGCACGGCGATGGCCTTGCCGCCCGCGGCCATGATGTGGCGCACCACTGCGTCGGCGGCCACTGCGTTGGCCACATAGTTGACCACCACCGTCCAGCCCTGCTGGCCCGCCAGAATCGCCGTGGCAGCGCCAATCCCGCGCGATGCGCCTGTCACCAATACGACTTTTGCGTTGCCTGTAGCCATGATTTTTTCCCCATAAAAACTGCTTGAAAGATGAATAATCACCGTTACAGTGTGAGCTTACCGCACAACTACCCGGAGACCCATTGTGGCTTTAACGATCGACTATTACTTGACTCACCAGTCCCCATGGACGTATCTGGGGCACGCCCGGTTCGCGGCAATGGCGCGCAAGGCAGGTGCGCGCATCAACGTGCTGCCGGTCGATTTTGGCAAGGTGTTTGCGGTCTCTGGCGGATTGCCTTTGGGCCAGCGCGCACCGCAGCGCCAAGCCTACCGCCTGGTAGAGCTGGCGCGCACCAGCGAGTTTTTGCAACTACCGATGCACGTCAAGCCGCAGTTCTTTCCTGTCGCGGGCGACGACGCTGCGCGCTTGACCATCACCGTGGGCATGCACGATGGTGCCGACGCCGCCATGGCACTGGTAGGCGCGGTGCTCAAAGGCTGCTGGGCCGAGCAACGCAATATCGCAGCGCAGTCCACACTGGCTGAGCTGCTGGGCGCATGCGGCCTGGCCGCAGAGCGCCTGGAGCAGTCGAAAAGTCCTGTTGCGCAAGAGCACTACGAGTTGTTTACCCAAAAAGCCATCGATGCCAGCGTGTTTGGTGCGCCCAGCTACGTGGTGGATGGTGAGATATTTTGGGGCCAGGACAGGCTGGACTTTTTGGAGCGGCGTTTGCTGCGGGCTTAGTTTGTCAGATTCTTTTTTGCATACTTTTTAAGGAAACCACCATGGGAACCATGATCAACTTCACCAGTGCCGACGGCACCTCCATCGCCGCGTACGAAGCACACCCAGCGGCCGCGCCCAAGGGTGCCATCGTTTTATTGCAGGAAATTTTTGGCCTGAACAGCCATATCCGCGCTGTGGCCGACGGCTACGCTGCGGATGGCTACTACGTGCTGGCCCCAGCCACCTTCCACCGCGCCGAGCCTGAGGTAGAGCTGGGCTACACCCCCGAGGATATGCAGCGCGGTTTTGCACTCAAGGGCGCAGCCGAAGCCGTCAAGCCGCTGCTGATGCAAGATGTGCAAGCTGCTATCAACCTGGCCGCCAAGCACGGCAAAGTCGGCGTGATGGGCTACTGCTGGGGCGGCCTGCTGACCTGGCGCGCCGCCACCACCCTGACTGGCGTGAGCGCCGCCGTGCCCTACTACGGCGGCGGCATGCACCTGGAGCTGGAGCATGCGCCGCGCTGCCCCACCATGGCGCACCTGAGCAACGACGATGCCTATGTGCCTATGGACGGCGTGGCCGCGCTGCAAAAAGCCTACCCTGCCGTGCAAGTGCACATCTACGCGGCCAAGCACGGCTTTAACTGCGACCAGCGCGCCTCATGGAACGCCGATGCTGCAGCGCAGGCGCGTGCGCGCACACTGGCGTTTTTTGCCCAGCACTTGGCTGCGTGATGCAGGTACAGGTGCAGCGCGCACAGTACGCTGCTACACCGTGTTTTTAATGTGTTTTAGCCCTTCAGCGCAATAAAACAATGCGGGAGAAGCTATGAAATATATAGTAACTATATTGAGCTTGGCAGCCTCTTTGGCGCACGCAGCAGACTATGCCGGTCCGCTGCTAGACGCGCACTTGCACTACAACGACGAGGCCCAAGCTGCCCACCCCGTACCTGATGTGCTGAGCCGCATGCAACGCAGCGGTGTGCGCGCCATCGTGGCCAACTCGCGGCCTAATGACGGCACCCGCTCGTTGGCCGCGGCCACCACGCAGACCGCCAAAGCGGGTGTCACCGTGCTCCCCTTCGTGCGCCTGTACCGCAATAGGGACGACTACAGCACCTGGTTCAAAGACGAGTCGATCTACGATATGGTGCTAACCGAGCTGGCACGCGGCACCGCGGCCGGGCCGTACAAAGGTATTGGCGAATTTCATCTGTACGACAGTCAGAATGCCAACGGTGCGGTGGCTAAAAAGCTGATGCTGTTGGCTGAAGAGAAAGGCCTGGCCGTGCTGGCGCATGTGGACGACGCGGCGATTGACCTGCTGATGGCGCACACTGTGAGCAAGGGCCAAAAAGTCAAGCTCGTCTGGGCGCACACCGGCATTGGCGGGGCCAGTGTGGAACGTGTGCGTGAGCTGTTGCGCAAGTACCCGCTGCTCATCGGCGAGCTGTCCTACCGCCCGGGCCTTACCGGCGCCGACGGCAAGCTCAGCCCCGAGTGGCGCGCCATGGCGCTGCAGTTTCCCACCCGCTTTGTGATTGGCTCCGACACCTGGGTCAACCAGCGCTGGCAATACTACGAAGAGCTGATGCGCGGCTACCGCACCTGGCTGGGCGATTTGCCTGCCGATGTAGCCCGCCAAATTGGCTGGGACAACGCGGCCATGCTGCTGGGTGTGAAAGCGCCGTAAAAGCGCTTTAGTCCACACCGCGCTCTGTAGAGGCGAAGACCTCCATGGCCAACAGCAAATCCGCCCAGGCTTTGGCTTTGTCGGGCAAGTTGCGCAGCAGATACGCCGGGTGGTAGGTGACGATAACCGGCGCGGCGTAGCTGGCGCCTTGCAAGGCGTGCACGCGGCCGCGTAGCTTGCCCAGGGGCTCGGTGCTGCCCGTCAGGGCCTGCACCGCAAAGCGGCCCATGGCAAGGATGATCTTGGGCTGCAAGAGGGCGATCTGGCGCTGCAAATAGGGTTGGCACATGGCCACCTCGGCGCTGCTGGGGTTACGGTCGGCCACGGGGCGGCATTTGAGCACGTTGGAGATGAACACATTGCGCTGTCTGGCCAGCGGCTGGCCATCGACCTGCATGGCGCGCAGCATGTTGTCCAAGAGCTTGCCTGCCTCGCCCACAAAAGGCTCACCCTGCGCGTCTTCGCTCTCGCTTGGGGCCTCGCCCACGATGAGCCAGTCGGCACGCGGGGCCAACGGGGGCTTGGTGCTGGGCTGGCCGATACCAAACACGGTGTTTTTGCGGCCCTCACACAAGGCGCAGGCTTTGCAGGTGCTGACGGCATTTTGCAGTTGCTGCCAGTCCATGTGCGCAATGCCTTCTGGCACAGGCTGCAAGGTAATGGGCGATGCTGCGCCGGGCGCGATACTGCGCGCTGGAGCGGGTTTGGGTGCAGATACCGGGGCGGGCTCAGCGGGCGCGGCAGAGGCCGGCGCTGCCAAGGGGGCGGCAGCGCCGGCAAGGGGTGCCGACACGAGCGCATGGTCACGCGCTGCCCCGGCCTGGTCTGCGGTGGCCGGCGCACTACGCGCCCCAGCAGGGGCAGAAAACGCTACAGTTTTAGTAGCTTGTTCCGCAATATTTTGTTGCGCCAGAGGCGACTTATCTATTAAAACATCGCTTTGCCAAATGGTGATGCCCATCGCCTCCAGCATGGCGCGTTGGCGTGCGTCTAGCAGCAGGCCTGCGCTGCGTTCAGCCGGGCCGCCTGCCGTGCTGCCCATGGTGTTGGCTATTTCCGGGCTCATCTCTGGGTTCCTGTCCGGGCTCATAGTTTGTAGCTCATGACGATCGCGTCTTCGCGCTGGGTGGCGCCCGCAGGGTAGTAATTTTTGCGCGCCCCCACGCGGCGAAAGCCATAGCTCTCATACACCGTGATGGCGCGGGCATTGCCCACGCGCACCTCCAGCCACAGCCACTGCGCATGCACGCTGCGCGCCCACAGCGCCAGTGCATCCAGCATCACGCGGGCCCAGCCTTGGCGCAGGTGCGCGGGGGCTACGGTAATGTTGAGCAGGTGCACTTCTTCTACGCCCTGCATGGCAATGTAGTAGCCGATCAGCTCGTCCTCGCCGCCCATCAGTTTGAGGCACTGGTAGCCCGCTTTGACGCTGTCGGCAATATTGCCTTCGCTCCAGGGCCACGCGTAGACCGCGTTTTCTATAGCCATCACCTGGGCCAGCGCGCCCGTATGCATGGGCTCCAGCCGCGCCTCGCGCAGGGCGGGCCTAGGGTCGTGGGGTGGGACGGGCAGGGCGCTCATGGGGGAGAGTTTACGCGGGTGTGCTGCTTGCTGCGCGCAGTGTATGGACCTGTGGACTTTACGCAGCGCGGGCTTTGGCAGCAGCCACGTCTTCGCGCTCGGCCGTGGTCAAGGCCACTTTATCCCGCACATACAGCGGCAGCGCGTCTTGCGCATCCACCAAGCCGCCCTGGTCGATCAGCTGCGGGGCCAAGCGCAGCATCGCCGTGGCCGTGGGCAGGCAGGCTACGTACGGTGCCGCGAGCACGGCAGCGGGCAGCTGGGCATCGTAGACCGGGCGCACATTACCCGCCAGTGTGGTGGCTACAAAACCGTTCATCAGCTCCATATTGAGAGGTGTTTTAAGGCTGTAGCGCATTAAAATGTTGCGGGAGAAGCTATCAAATATATAGTATGCATAGTACATCTCACCCATCCGCGCGTCCAGCGCGGCGCAGATCTGCGTGGCGTGGGACTGGCTGTGCGCCTCTTGCGCCAAGGCGTGCAGCGTGTCTATCGGTAGCACCTTCACGCCCGCTGCAAAGGCCAAGCCTTGCGCCACCGAGCAGGCGGTGCGCAGCCCGGTAAACGAGCCTGGGCCACGGCCAAAGGCGATGGCGTCGAGCTGGCTGAGCTGTAAGCCCGCTTGCACCATCAGCGCCTGTATCGCGGGTATCAAAGCGGCAGAGGCTTGCGCGCCACCTGCGCCTGTGTGGGTAAACACGTGCTCGCCGTGCTGCACGGCGATGCTCATGGTGTCGGTGGAGGTGTCAAAAGCCAAGAGCTTCATGGGGCTGGGGTCACGGTAAAGAAGGCTCAAGCTTTCGCTGCGGGCGGCATGGCAGGCTGCAGCGGCGCTGCCTTGCTGCTGGCACGTACACCCACCACAATGCCCAGCGTGACCAGGGCCAAGCCGGCCAGCAGGTTCCAGTACAAAGGCTCGTCTAAAAACACCACTGCGCCCAGCGCAGACAAGGCGGGCACGACTGCAGTGAGCATGGTGCTGCGGACCGGGCCGTAGTACTGGATCATCTTGGTGAAGGTAATACCCGATATGACCACCGAGCCACCGCCTTGCCAGATAGTGTGGAACAAAATCTCGCTCCACGGCGCAGTGGCCAGCTTGCTGTGCAGCACGCCAGCCCACACCAGCAGCGGGTACAAGGGAATGTAGGTGATGGCGCAAAACACCGTCACCGCGATGGTGGCAGGTACCGCGCTCAATGCGTGCTTGCGGCAAGTGACCGCGTAAAAGGCCCAACAGGTGGATGCGCAGACAAACAGCACATCGCCCTTCCACACTTGGCTGGCACCATCCAGGCTGAACGCGGCTTTGAACAGCGACACACCGCCCACCAGCAACGCTCCGCCAAAAATCATGGCCAGCCCAGTGATGCGACCCTTGCTTAAATGCTCATTGAGCAACCATACCGAGAACAGCGCAGTAGACAGTGGCAGCATGCCCGGCATCAGCACCGAGCCGTGGGCTGCGGGCGCAAACACAAAAGCGCTGTAGGCCAGCACGGCATAGCCCGCCCCGCCCACCGTACCAATCAGCGCCGTCATGCGCCAAGGCAGCGGCGACACGCCCAACCAAGTGCTCGCGCCTTGCCCCTGGGCACGCATTTTGCGCACCATAAAGAAGCCCCATGGCAACAGCACCAGAGACGCGCCAATGATGCGGCACAGCACAATGTCCAACGGCGTCAGGCCTTTAAGTGCCATAAACCGCGCTACGACGATGAACGAGGTCCAGATGGTGATGGTGATGACGGCGGCAGACAGGCCGACGGTCTTGGGAGAAAAACGCATAGCTTGATTATCGTGGCTTTCGCGCTAGCGTAGATGCCACGCCCGCACGCCCCGAACTGCGGCCAGTACACGGAAACATTTGCGTGCACTGGCCAAGGTGCGCCTTAGTTCAAATAATAATCTGGAAGTGCGACTGTTTGGTTGTGAGGCTGTGCAAGCATTTCATTTGCAAATGCGTCTCCATACGCTGCCAATTTGTGCACAAATCGTAGTTGCCGCTGTATCGCTACGGTCAAAAAATATGCTGGCAGCGAGCTTGGGCACCCCAATAAAATACGGGTCTCTGAGGTATAGTCTTTTAAATTACTATGCCACAGCGTACCCGCCCATCTGCTCGCGTTCTTTTGCTGGAAGACAGCAAAGAGTTTGCGCTGCTCATGATCCGCTGGATCACGAATGCCGGGTATAAATTAGATTTCGCACAAGATATTCCGCAGGCGCAAGCCTTATTAAGTCAGAACACTTACGATATTTTGCTAAGCGACATTGAATTGCCTTCAGGCTCAAGTTTTTCTTTCTTGGAGCAAGCTAGGCAAAAACTGCCCCGTCTCGCTATTGTCGTGATGACTTCGCAGAAGCGAGCTGATTACGCGGTGCAGGCGTTGAGGCTCAAGGCTGATGAATTTCTGTTTAAACCACTTACGCAAGTTGAGCTTATCTCTAGGCTGGACGAGTTGTACCAACAACACTTTGCGCAGCGGCACAGCATATTAGCGATCGGTGCGCACCCAGACGATGTGGAGCTCGGTTGCGGAGCCAGTCTGAGGGCGCATGTTGTCAAAGGTGATCGTGTCCACATTTTGACCCTGTGTGGCGGCGAGGCTGGAGGCGTGGCGAGCGAGCGAGCCGCGGAGTCGCGCAACGCCGCCGCAGTTTTAGGCGCAGGACTCACGCTTGCTTCTTTGGTCGATACGCACATAAGCGAAGGCGCTGAAACCATAGGTGTGATTGAGCAGTGCATTGCGGCCGTGCAGCCTCAATTAATTTATACGCACAGCGAAAAAGACGGTCATCAAGACCATCGCAATACCTTTCGCGCCACACTGGTCGCCGCTAGACAAGTCCCAAGTTTGATGTGCTATCAAGCCCCATCCGCCACAGTGCATTTCGTTCCGACTCGCTTCAACGAGATTGGGCCGCACCTGAGTTGCAAGCAAGAAGCCATCACCGCATACGCCAGCCAAGCCATGATCCGGCCTTACATGCAGCCTGCTTTAATTGAAGCGACTGCCCGGTACTGGGGGCGCTTCGCAGGTTACGGGTTATGCGAGGCTTTTGAAGTCATCAGAGAGCGATCAAATTAGGCCTACGGCGTGAGCGCAGCGGAAATTTCTTTGGCAAGTAACTCCAATTGTGCGCAAAGCTTAGCCAAAACCTCTAAAGCGTCATCGGGCAACTCTTGGCTCTTAGCTAACACAGTGAGGTCACAAGCCCGGGTAAATGATGCGGCGACTTCTGGTGTGACCGCCACCATAACGCCAGATTTCGCGGCGTGCAAAACGGCGTACAACTGCGATGAGGGCTGCTTTAATTCGTTCAAACACTGGTCTACGGTTTCCTTTAGCAAAGCCAGATACTGCGCTTCAAACTCACTGTCGTCGCCCACATAGGTCGCTAAAAGCGCGCGGTCAAGCACCATTTTGCAGGGGATCCTTTAGCGTCCATTCACCACCATGCGCACGGATGAGTGGAATGATTTGCGCGTTGCGAATGGGAGCTGCCGATTCCAATGCGCGGTAACGCGACATCGCGGCTGGAGTGGAGTTGGTGCCATGTTGCAAGCTGATAAGGAAAGACTTGAAAAACATACCATGACCGACGACCACGGTAAAGCCATTTTGTGAAGCCAGCCTATCGGCAAATTGCCTGACACGCAGCATCAAGTGACTGTACGACTCTGCACCGTCGCCATCTTCCCATTCAGGGTCCGCACGCTGCCAATACTCTTTTGCCCAACTTTGCCGGTCCAGTGCAGTCGTACCACGGCAGCGCACTGGGCTGAGGTAAGTAAACTCTTGAATAGGCCACTCAACCGTTTGAACGGTAACGCCTTGTTTTTTAAATTTTTCCAACATAGGCTGCGCAGTGTGCAGCGTACGCACAAAGGGAGAGATGACTATCCTGTCGGGCACACTTTGGACTTGCAGTGCGAGTGCAGCGGCCTGCTCGCGCCCGAGATCGGTTAACTCAATGGTACTGGGGTGATCAGTCGCTATGCCAGCGTTTGCATGGCTTTGCCCATGACGGATCAACCAGACGGTAGACGTGTCGCCAAGAACCTGCGTCATGATGCGCGCTGGTTCGCTAAGCTCTGCCATTGCGACACGATCACAGGATGCTCCGTCCAATAACGCACGGTCATAACCTCGTTGTAGGGCAAAAGCGCGGTTGGAAGAGTGCGTTCGCAATAGTCATCAAGCATCAGGCGTGGGATGTCAATCCCGGCTGCCCCGGTTAGGGGCAGCGTGCCAGGAAAGCGCGGATTGATTTCAAGTAGCTTGGCAACGCCATTCAGATCACGACGAAATTGAACATTGGCCACGAGCGGCAAGCTCAAGGCAGTCACCAGCTCGATAGCGTATTTAGCGACATCGCTTGCCAGCACGGTTCGGGCCGTCACGGCAATCCCAGAATCCGTCTTCATGCGAACTCGTGGTACGGATGCCAGTGCCACGCCTGCACGACTGACATACACATCCACGGAATACTCCTCACCTGGCAACCACTCCTGCACTACAAATTCGCCATTTCTCGGCACTTGCGCTAAATCGGCAATCGAGTTAATTTGCATCAAATCGCGGGAGCCGCTACCTGCTCTCGGCTTGGCGAATGCCGGCCACGAGGGCAATTCAGTAGGGCTGTTTTGGTCCCAAACGAGACTCCACGGAACCGGTACGATGCCAACCGCTTTGTGGAGTAGCGCGGCCTTGTCACGAATGATTGCCAGCACGTCTGGATTGGCCACTGCCACCTGCACACCTGCTTGTGCGAAGGCCTCGCGGGCCAGGGATAAGGGCAACAGCTCAGAATCCACGGTAGGGATCAATAATTGAATCTCGCGGCGCTTGCACTGCTCCAAAACAAAACTGACAAATTGGGGTGAGTCGCCGCGAGGTAAAAGCAATCGCTGAGATGCTGGTACCAAATACAAACCACTGGCGCAATCATCCATGTCGCCCATGTGCAGCGTGGCGACATCCTTCAGGCTTTTCCAGACACTTATCGCGGCAGCACCACCGGCTCCTGTCAAAAGAATCTTCGAGATATTCATGATGCAGATTATCCTAAGTGGTTAAATTTTTGCAGAATGATACATATTAAAATGCACAATGACTATGCAAACTGGTTTTCGTCAAATGCGGGCATTTTCAGTGCTCACTGCACCCCGCTCATTATTACCCGCAGGCATGAGACCCAACTTCGATTCAGCTATTATTTCTTGGAAGTATTGCGCGATGTTGGCGTTTTTCATATGCGTCGGTTCAGTAGGTGCCCAGACTCCCACGCTTGAACGACTGAAGGAGGCGCTGATTCTTGAGCGCAAACCTGATCTGCCAGCGGCTCAAGTGATTTACGAGAGTTTGCTTATGGATTCAGATTGGGGGGCTGCTGCTCAGCTAAGTCTTGCTCGGGTTCAACGTTGGCAGTATTTCCATGCGCAGGGTCAAACCAATTATTTAGGCGTTCTTGCCAACCCACAAGCGACGACCGGGATGCGAGAAGAGGCAATATTGGGCCTTGCTCAAATCGACACCTTAGAGCTGCGCCTCCAAGAGGCGGATCAACGGCTCGCAATCATCCCGCAGGGTAGTGCGGTTTTCAATCAAGCGCGCGAGTTGCGGTCGCGGCTGACTGCGACACATCCCACGCGAATCGGTGGCAACTACGGTCAAGTTCACAACAAAGGCGGGTCTACTGACGCTAGCTGGCAGCTCAAGCTCACGCACCAACTTGACATGCGCAACGCCATTGAGTTGTCTTATTCACGCAACTCCCTGCAGCAAAGAGGCTCCCAACCCGATGCCATGCTTGATTTCGTCAAAGCACAAGCACAGGCTAAGTGGCGCTACCAGATCCCCTTAGGTGCGGCCTATTCGGTTGAAGCGACTAACAGGATGTTGAGCTTAGGCGCTAGCGAGACCAGCCTAAGAATGCAAGGTTCTTGGCCTATTGCCAAAGACTGGCGTGCTAGCGCAGGTTTTCAGCGCGTGAACAACGCTGACGCGTCGAACTCAAGTGGCTTTGCTGGGGTGGGCACAAATATCACCAAGAATTGGCAGGTGGCTGGTAACTTGTACGCTGCAGAGGCCTCTGGGGGCATGTTGTACAGCTGGATGCTCAACACTACTTGGGAGCACGGCCCATGGCTTGGGCAATGGTTTGTGTCACGCACCCTCGATGCGCCGAAAGTAAATCACACATTTGTTGTACGGCAACGTGTTAGCGGCGGACCGACTTGGCGCGCCGAGCTGAGGCGCGACCAGGTCGGGAACACAGCTATTATTGGCCTTGACATCCCATGGGGGAAGCATGTGACGTCTGCATCGGTTCAATCTAGCCCCTTCGCCAACCAATGGTCAGTGGGTTTTGACTACGCTTGGCCAAACGGGCTGGTCCAAGTGCCTTTGAGCGAGCCGTGACCGCTGCAGAGCTACCTCCGTTACCGCTTGAGCTTTTCTCAATCCAAGCATGGCTGGTAGGCATACTTGCGATATGCGTCCTGTTGGGCGCACTGCCGGTGTTGGCTGGCTTGATGCAGTTTTTATTGATTGCACTGTCTTACTTCAATCAGCACGTATTGCTAACCAGGCCTTACTGGCCGCGTATTAGCGTTATTGTTCCGGCTTGGAATGAAGGCGCGGTCATTGCGCTGTCCATCGACAGACTAATGCAACTCAATTACCCGAAGGACCGGCTTCGTGTTTATTTGATAGATGATGGTTCTACTGACGAAACACCGCGTATTGCCATAGAAAAAAGTAAGCAATACCGCAATCGGGTGTTTCATATTCGCCGAGTTGCTGGAGGTGAAGGGAAAGCGCACACCCTGAATTACGGGCTGAACGTACTTTGGAAAAACGAGTGGAGCGAGGCCGTGTTGATTATGGATGCCGATGTGATCTACACGCCTGATTCTTTACAACGCATGGCGCGGCACCTGAGTGACCCACAAATCGGGGCTGTGACCGCATATATCAAGGAAGGTAGCGCAAACCCAAATTACGTGCAACGCTTCATCACTTTTGAGTATGTCACTGCAACCGGGGGCTCTCGACGTGCTCAAAATGTACTGGGCTTTCTGGCTTGCCTGTCTGGCGGTGCTCAACTCCATTCCAGGCAAAACCTGCTTGACATGGGCGGGCAGATTTTTTCCGCCACTTTGGCAGAAGACACTTTCACCACATTTAGAACCCAAATGGGAGGACGCAAGGCCATTTTTGACCCCCATGCGATCGTGTATGCCGAGGAGCCGGACAGCCTCAATGGCTTATGGAAACAACGTGTTCGCTGGGCCCGCGGGAACGTGCAAATCACCTCCGTCTTTCGCCATCTCTGGGCGCATTCAAAGGCGCACCCCCACCTAGGCTCATGGGGCATGGCATTCTTATGGTTCACGATTTTTCTGATGCCTGTAATTCAAATTTTGTCTGCGAGCGCATTGGTGAGCTTGTACTTTATCAACGATGGTCTGGCATGGAAATGTTTTCAGCTACTGTGGTTAATCGCTGCTTTTACGTATCTGGTGGTCACGTTTATCTCCTGGGTTGTCGATTGGGAATCGTGCGCCAAGTCGTGGGGGTCTTCTCTGCTATTTCCCGGGTTGATCTCGCTCGCGGTGATCATTTATTCTATTTTTCCATGGTTGTTTACACCGCTCAAGCTATGGCTCGATTGGCCGGCGCAGCACGTGGCGCAAACCGTGCTAACTCTGTTTTTGTACTCGTGGTTGGCGCTGTCGATGGCCGTCGCTTATTTGGCCAAAGCGGCGGAGATCAAAGGCTATCCACGCATTGCCGGGTTGTTTCTTTACCTCGCTGGCTATGGCTCTTTCTTATGCGCTGTAACCTTTGGTGCTTATGTCAAAGAATTGCGGGGGGCATCAATGACGTGGGATAAGACCGAAAAAACCGGAAAGGTAAGCTGATTGCTTTCAATTCAAATCTAGCGTGAGCGCTAAACCCAGGCCAGTTGCGGGATCGTCCCTGTACTTAAACTCGATACGACTTGGGTGGTACTTCCAGGAGTCCAGCGGAAAGCTAAAACTTCGAATGCGCCCAATCTTCAAAAGTTCTAAAAAAAAGTCTTCATGCCCGTCTTCGTATTGCAGCGCCTCTAGTACAAAACTACAGTCATCTCCGAGCTTGCAATCAGCACGCTTACGGGTAAACACCCGACTTCCCTGATCTTGATGCTCATCAAGCTTCAATTCAATGTTGATGCCTTTACTTTGAAGGTGTGTCAGCGTGGCCTCGAAATAGGCCATATTCATCTCCATTTTGCAGCCCCGAGTGAATACGTTAACTCAAGCATCAGACATGTTTCAAGCCAACCAACGCAAAAGTAGCTCTCGCAGCACGAACAGGAATATAAGCACCTCGACTACCAAAAGGGACTTGTAGAGCAACTCCCGCTCGCTCTCCACATCCAACCGCATTTGCAATTGGAATCTCTCGTATGCCTGCACTAACTCATTCGGTACCGAAGCACTCTCGCTGGCGGCTAACAGCGGCTCTGAACCCTGTGCCGCGGTTTGCTTTAAGGGTAGTTGAAGCACCTGAGCCGAGACTACCTTCGCTGTCGACACGTCATCATGCAGTTTTTGACCCATCATAGACCCCAACTCGCGCCACTGGGGATAACCCACAGGCCTACAGCAGCAACCGCCGAGGCGATCGCCATTGCCAGGCAGCCACGACGCAGCCAACGAACTCGGCTACCGACCAAGCGCAGTTCAGCGTACATTTCGGTGACCGAAGGTTGACTTGAAGGGTTTATCATTAGGCGATGTTGTCTTTGGTGTCTCAGCTGAGCTATTTTACCCTCTTAGGTCGATGTCGAATGCGTTGGCCACGATGGGCCTACTTGGCAGCTTGTCTGGCATTGGTAGTCTGGGTGCAGGTGCCTGCAGCCTATGCGCAGGTTGCCCTCGTCGACAGTGATGTGCAGCTGCGCGGTGGGCAGGCGACGCTGTCAGTGCCCATCGTGGTCGAGGGCAAAAAGGCGCAACCCGTAAGACTTCATTTTAAATGGAGTCACTCGGCCTTAATCGACCCTGGGCGCTCCTTGGCCAACGTGTCGATTCGTGGGCAGATTCGTAGCAGCCAGCGCCTGTCTGATGTTGGCAAGGATGGCTGGATTTTGAATCTGCGCCCTCTGCCGCCCGGCTTGCACGAGCTCGTGCTACAGGTTCATCTGCGAGGTAAAGACGACGACTGCATTCCTTTGCCAGAGTCACTTTGGCTGACCTTGCTGCCCACCAGCACGATACATGGCGCAGTGCTTGCCAAGAGCACAACGGCGACATCGCCTGTGGCCGTTCGCGATTTCCCTCAGAACTGGCTCAGTGATTCCATCTCGAGAGCCCAAGGATCGACAGAGGCGAGCAAGCCTATGCTTGCCTTGCGCCATGATTTTCCGTGGGATGCGGCCATGGCTGCAACTTTTTTGAAAACACAACTGTTTTTAATGAGCCGTGGCCTGGCAGTTCAGACCACCGTACCCGATGTAAAGCCCACGCCTGCGCATTCGCAATCACCCCGCCAGCTTTTCCTTCGTGCCTTTGATCGGCTTCCACCAACTCATCCGGCGATAGCACGCTGGCATCTTGCCAACGAGACGCGTTTTGTTTTGTACGCGCCAACGCCCACTGAGCTGGAAATCATCACAAAAGACGCAGAAAGTGCGCAGTTGGCTATCGAGCTACTAGCCAATGATGGGTTGCGAAATCTTTGCCACGAGAACATTTGCAGTTCCACTGCGCTATCTTCAGCGGTAGTCAAGCCAGCCAACACGATCTCACTCCAGCCAAAGCCACACGTTAACTTGTGGAACATGTTGGAGGGTGATCGCCCGCGTGGTTGGACAGCAATCGGCACGGGGACGCACAAGCTTCGCCAGGTCTGGGTCCCCCCGGTCGCCTTGAGCCTGC
This sequence comes from Polaromonas sp., assembly GCA_043777795.1. Taxonomy (GTDB): domain Bacteria; phylum Pseudomonadota; class Gammaproteobacteria; order Burkholderiales; family Burkholderiaceae_C; genus JAAFIP01. Next base: position 34,527 of record JAYWHJ010000129.1, read on the forward strand.
AGGCGGACGTACGGCTGCACCTAGCAGCCAGAGTATCGCAGGCCAGTCAAATCGACAACCAACGCAGCAGCATCAGTTTGCGTATCAATGATCAACCTATTGCTACATACTCGCTTGCCGATTGGAAAGCGACACACGCGATTGTTCGCATTCCCGCTGGCCTGTGGCGATCTAAGGTGTGGGTCATGGATTTTGAGGTGCGCCTTATCCAAACAGTTGCTCCGCGATGCAGCCCAGCAGTTCAGGAGGACTATTGGGTAACGATAGACCCAGAAACTCGTCTCGAAGCTAAATACGAATACAAAGAAGTGCCCGGTATCGCCGGCTTTTGGCAACGTGCTTCAGAGCGCCCTGTTCTAGCTTTGGCTTGGAGTTCGCCAGAAAAGAACTTGCCTGGCAAGGATCAGCTTGCTGGCTTTGTTCCTTTACTGAATGCCTTTTCATCTAACGACATCAGTCGACACAACCAGCGCTGGATATTTGTCGAAAAATCTGCGTGTAAGTCGAGCGCGTGTATTGTTTTGCATTCGCTGGACACTAACGCATCTGCCCAAGACAGTTTACTTGCTTGGCGTGTAGCCCTTGACCGCATCCCTGCGCAAGGACAAGGCATGCCAACACTGACCGCTGAGGGCACGGCGGTTATCGCCTGGGTGCCACCAGCGAGCGGCGAGCCGGAGCAGCTCCACATGATTTTAGGCGTATCCAAAGGGCAAGCACTGTCAACACCACAGCTCAACACTTTTGCTGGTCCTATTGCGGTGCATACTGATAAATGGCAGTTTCTCGCAAGCGAATCTGCTTCACCAAAATCATCTGACGGCGCTCTCAGCGCAGGGGCAGGCAACATCTCCCATCAGCAGGGTCGGCTACGGTGGGTTAATTTGCTTTGGGCGTTTTTATCGCTGGCTTTCGTCGCGATGTTGGCGATTCTGTATTGGCGGAAAACCAAAAAAGCTGACCCCAAAACCTGGGAAGTCGGCTAACTTCGATTCCATTTTAGGGACGCCGTAATCAAAAGAGCTGCGATCCAACCCGTATGCGACTTTGGCGTGCGGAGTACGCGGTTTGGCCACGACGTTTTCATAGCGGTGTATGGATGGCACCTGACCATCCCTTGCCATCGGTTAGTGCTTGGGCGGCGCTAGCTTCGACACCTGAAATTCTGAGTCAGAAAGCATTTGCATCATAGACCTCGACTGGCTCAATACCTGCCGAACGCAAGCATTGAGTGCCCCGATAGAAACTGGTTTTGTGACATATCCATCCATGCCAGCCGCCAAGCAACGCTCCTTATCCCCAGGCATGGCATGCGCGGTGAGCGCAATGATGTGCGTGTAGGTTCCTTTGTCTTTTTCCCGTCGCCGGATTTCGGCCGTTGCAGCCATGCCATCCATGATGGGCATCTGTACATCCATCAGTATCAGATCTACCGCCTCGTGCTCCCAGTGCTCTAAAGCCAACGCACCGTCGGCCACAACTGTTAAATGACATCCCGTGCCTTCCAGCAGCTTTCGCATCAGCAATTGGTTGATCGGATGGTCTTCAGCCATAAGCAAGCGCAAACCAGCCCAGTGCGAGGCTTCAACTGCCGCAGGCATCGTCATTGCTACATCAGCACGACTGGCCTCCCGCACCGGCACATAGAATCTGAACTCGCTGCCTTGCCCTTGCACACTACGCACGGACAGTTTGCCGCTCATCGCTGTAACTAGCCGCTGGCAAATAGCTAAACCAAGCCCAGTGCCACCAAAACGCCTAGTGGTTGATGCGTCTGCTTGAGTAAACGCGTCAAAAATATGCTCCTGCTGTTTGGCGGTAATGCCAATGCCCGTATCGCGAACCTTAATTCCGAGATTAATGGTGCCCGGTAGCTGGTTAGGCCGCTCTGACAATCGCATAAGCTTGACTTGAATAGTCCCATTTTTTGTAAACTTTACCGCGTTTGACAGCAAATTCACTAAGATTTGACGCATTCTGCCGGGATCAGCCGTGATGTCCAGCGGCAACGCAGGATCAATATCCAAATGCATGCGAACGCCATTACTATTTGCATGCAGCGCGTGCGGTGTCACAGAATCTTCAGCCCATTGCATCAAAGAAAAACTCACGCTTTCCAACGCCAGCATGCCAGCCTCTATTTTCGAAAAATCCAGCACATCATTTAGCAATTCTAATAACGCTGCCGAGGAACTCTGCATAAGTTGCAGGTAATCAGACTGCTCTGCGGAAAGTGAAGTTTTCCGTATCAAACCAATCAAACCAATGATGGCGTTGAGCGGGGTACGTACCTCATGGCTCAAATTGGCTAGAAATTCGTCCTTAGCGCGCGTCGCCGCACCTGCCTGCTCGAGTGCTTGCCGTAGCTGTGAGGTTTGCCTCTCGACCTCCTCCTTTAATTGATTTGCCGATTCTCTCAGCGCCTCATGGCTGTTAAACAGCTCCGAGCTGCGTTCTTCAAGCAGCTGCTCCGCAATTTTTCTAGCCTGCTTCTCACGTTCGACTCGTCTTACGAGACGAGCAGTGAGGTCTGTATCGATATGATCGTCAGACATCGCGCGTGACCGTAAAGTCCACAGCAACGCCTCTTGGAATCTGCCTGGGCTTACTGCGCTCTACTTTTAAGTTACAGCGGTAATGCTCTGCGCAACCTTTCAATAAGCCAGCAGCTAACGATGAAAAGTTGTGCATTGAGCTGTAATGCATCACGATTTGGTTGGCCGAGATGCGATGCGTATCGAAGCCTGGAAGTTGTGCGTCCGGGTATAGCTTACGCACGTCGGTATGCACAATCGTTTCGATCCCCATTAAAAACTCCAAGGGATCCGGCGTTGAGTCCATAAATTGCGGATGGTGCAGGTAAAAGCGTCCGAAAAGATGGTGGCCAAAGACCTCGAGTAACGAATCCATGCTCAGCCCTGTGCGACTGGACATCGAGCTCACCAAAGCCACCATTTCATCGTGAGGGTAGGTGCCGACACTCGTATAAGCTCCTTTATGAGGCACCTGTGAATCTGCAATCATGTCGTCCACCATGTCTTCGCCAAAGCGTTGAGCGACCATCTCTAAAAACTCTGTAAACACTATGCCCTTCATGTCACTGCTCCAATTTACTGTGTTGAATAAGCATAACTCAAGCTAAGGGTGGCTGGCACCCGCATGTTTTTACACTGACGAGAGTAGGTGACTGCGCATTGGTCAAATGGTACTATTCGCGTTTCAAAATTGAATTATTTTTCACGCTGGGAGGGCACCGTTATGAAACTCGGCTATACCATTATTTACGTCCCTAATGTAGTGGCATCGATTGAGTTCTACGAGCGCGCTTTCGGCATGCAGCGCAGCTTTGTGCACGAAGGTGGAGACTATGGTGAGCTGGCTACTGGGGAGACGACCTTGTCGTTTGCGGCGCACAGTTTGGGGAATAGCAATTTGCCCAAAGGCTATATTGAAGCCAGTGCGTCACTGCAGCCCTTGGGAATGGAGATTGCACTGGTCACCGACGATGTAGCGGCTGCGCATGCCAAGGCGTTAGCCGCGGGTGCTACGGAGCTCAAAGCGCCTATGCAAAAGCCCTGGGGCCAAACCGTGTCCTACCTGCGCTGCCCGGACGGCAGCTTGGTGGAGCTGTGCACGCCGGTGGGTTGACGGCTTACACCGTCTGCTGAATCGATTTACTTGAACGGATTGGCCAACGCAAACCACAGACCAATCCCCGTGGCGATGATGAACGCGCCGTCCAGCACGCCCAACACTAAGTACTCCTTGGCTTTCAGCGGCTTCATCAGCTCGCGCATTTGCGGGATGATACGTCGGTGCAACCTGCGCTGAGAACCAAGGTCGAGGCTTTTGCCGCTCTGCTACGCGCGCGCTTGGGCAGCACCAGTGTGCACGCGGGCTGGCCCAGCCAAGCTGCGCCGGTGCTGACATCGCGCTTTGGTACAGCGCATGGCGAGCTGGCGTTTTTCAGTATGGTTACGACGCTTGGTACGCCGCAAGACATCACACTGGCGTCATTGCGGGTGGAGCATATGTTTGCGGCGGATGAAACAACCCGCCAAGTGCTGGCAGCGCAGGTGCGTTAAGGAAAAAATTATTTCACCTGGCGCAGCAACAGTACACCAACCACCGCGCACACCGCGACCAGGGCGATCAGGCAAACACGCAGCGCCACGCCGCGTTTACGCCTGGCCTCTTCCTCACGCGCCATGCGGGCACGACCCCGGGCCTCGGCCTCTAGAATTTTGCGTTCCGAGGCGTCAGCGCTGGACATGACTGTCTGGAAATACTGGTGCCTGTTTGCTGCAGTAATGGACAAATCGTCGTTTGACATATAGGCAATTTTCTATGTAGTACGTTAGTGGTGAGTTTGAACGCAGGGCACTCGCGCATTGTAATAACTCATGGCGTAAAGAAGGGGTTTTCTGGTTGAACGGTCGCACATCGGGCGATAAGCGGTAATTTCTGGCATTTTGAGCACTTCAAAAAAACACAGTGCTGTGTCGCTCCCTACATCACCTCGTAAATACTAAGCTCCACCCCATCGGGTGCGCGGGTGGCTGTGCCGATAAAGACGCTTTGCGTCAGCCACAGCAAGGCCGGGTTTTCTACCTCGAAGCGGGGCACGCAGCGAAAGTACACGCGTGTGGGGTCTACAGGATCACCGCGAATCAATTTGGCTACATCGTCAGCACTGGCGCGGCGCAGCGCGGTGTTGTGCACATACACATGGCTGCCGTCGTCCAGGCGCAATATGTAGCGCGCATCCAGGTCGGCTGTGGTGTCGCTGGTGATCATTTGAAAGTCTGCGCCCGCTTGCAATACCGTGCCATTGATTGCACCGCGCACGGTGCCGCCGATAATCGGGATGATGCGGCGCATGCCGCGGGTGCTCAGGCCCTGCGTGTGGCCCGCTTCGGTGGGCGCGCTGACCCGGATGGACAGATCGCAGACATGGCGCAAACTAGGTGCTGGCAGTGTCATGGTGGCCGCCTTCTGGGAGTAATATTCTGGCTATGACTTTATCCGACACGGCCCACTCTCCTTCTAAGCAAATTCCCGCATGACTACGCCCGCCTACACCCCCCAAATTCGCCTCTACCAAGACTGGCTGGCCCGCGAGAAGGGCTTGCGCTTTGACAGCTACGACACGCTATGGCAATGGTCGGTGACGGACTTGAACGCCTTTTGGCAGTCCGCTTGGGACTACTTCGACGTGCTGTCGCCCACCCCGCACAGCAGGGCGTTGACGCAGGACCGCATGCCGCATGCGCAATGGTTTCCTGGCGCGCAAGTGAACTACGCGCAGCAGGTGCTGCGCCATGTGCAGGCCGCGCACCAAGCGGGGTTTTTGGCAATGATCAGCGAGAACGAACAGGGCGAAGTGCGCGAGCTGTCCTGGCCCGAGCTGCATCGCCAGGTGGCCTCGGTGGCGCTGAGCCTGCAGGGAATGGGCGTGCAGCGCGGTGACCGCGTGGCCGCCTACATGCCCAATATTCCCGAGACCATCGTGGCCTGCCTAGCCACCATCAGCATCGGCGCGGTATGGAGCGTGTGCGCGCCCGACATGGGCACACCAGCGGTGCTAGACCGCTTTAGCCAGATTACGCCTAAGGTGCTGATCGCGGTAGACGGCGTGCACTACGGCGGCAAGGCCATTGACCGCAGCCAAGTGGTGCAAGCCCTGTGCGAGGGCCTGCCCAGTGTGCAGCACCTGCTGCTGCTGGAAACCCCTTACGGGCAAACCAATACTATTGATTCCGTAGCTGCTACCGCAACATTTCATTGGGCTAGCAGCCGAAATGATGCGCAAACACAGGCTTTTGAGCCCGAATCTTTACCCTTTGACCATCCCCTGTGGATCGTCTACTCCAGCGGCACCACCGGACTGCCCAAACCCATCGTGCATGGCCACGGCGGTATTGTGATGACGCTATTGGTTTTAAAAAGTTTAGGCAACGACATTGGTTGCAGCTACCAGGCCAACTCTTGGGGCGAACGCTTCCACTGGTACAGCTCCACCGGCTGGGTCATGTGGAACGCGCAAATGGCAGGTCTAGCCACCGGCACCACTATTTGCCTCTACGACGGCAGCCCCTCGGGTAGCAAGGACCAAGTGGACTGGAGCGTGCTATGGCGCTTTGCCGCGCGCCACAAAGTCAGCTACTTTGGCGCAGGCGCAGCGTTTTTTACCAACTGCATGAAAGCGGGTCTGGACATCGCCAGCTGCGGAGATTTGCACCGCGTGCGGGCGCTGGGTTGTACTGGCTCGCCACTGCCTGCGGAGGTACAGAGTTGGGGGATTAACCAGTTTAGGCGCGTCTATGTGCTTCCCGCCGCGACATGGAGCGCCGCCGGGCCGCCCCAAGGCGCGAAGGCCCCTTTGGGGGGCAGTGACCCACACGCAGTGGGGGAGCGTGAGGGCGACATCTGGTGGTGCAATATCGCGGGAGGAACCGATTTTTGCGGTGCATTTATTGGGGGAAACAGAACACTTCCGCAAATCCCCGGCCAAATGCAGTGCCGCCTGCTAGGTTGCGCGGTCGAGGCTTGGAACGAGGACGGCCAAGCGGTGATAGGTGAAGTGGGCGAGCTGGTCTGCACCCAACCCATTCCGTCCATGCCTTTGTATTTTTGGAACGATGAGGGCGACAAGCGCTACATCTCCAGCTACTTCGACATGTACAGCAAAGACGATGGCAACGGCGGCCGCAGCCCCGTGTGGCGGCATGGCGATTGGATCAAGATAGGCCAGGACGGTGGCTGCATCATCTATGGCCGCAGCGACGCCACCATCAACCGCATGGGCCTGCGCATGGGCACCAGCGAGATTTACAGCGCCGTTGAAGCCCTACCCGAAGTGCTTGACTCGATGGTGGTGGACTTGGAGTACCTGGGCAAAGAAAGCTACATGCCGCTGTTTGTCGCGCTGCGTCAAGGCATCACGCTGGACGAGGCGCTCAAAGACAAAATCAACAGCGCTATCAAAGTAGCGCTGTCGCCGCGCTTTATCCCCAACGCGATTTTGCAAGTAGCAGAAATCCCGCGCACGCTCTCGGGCAAAAAGCAGGAGCTACCCATCAAGAAGCTGCTGCTGGGCCAGCCGCTAGAAAAAGTAGTCAACCAAGACGCCATGGCCAATCCCGGTTGCATGGAGTGGTATGTGCAGTTTGCTGCGCAGCATGCCCAGCGCGTGGCGGATTGACCGCGGTGGAACACTCACCACACTGGCAAGATCAGGTCGGTGGTGCACTTAGCGCAGCGGCATCAGGGGGGGGTCGTCTGCCCTAGGCAGACACGGAGGACAGCCGCGGAGCTAAGTGCGCCGCCGGCCTGATCCCGTACACAAGCGAAAAGCAAAAGGCCCCTAAAATTACTGCCTAACCCCGAGGCTCTCTTCCATGCAATCCCCCATGCAATTTATCCGCTTTTCCGACCTGTGCGCCCAAGGCGCTGCCAAAAACAAACGCGTCTTCATCCGCGCTGACCTCAACGTGCCGCAAGACGATGCAGGCCACATCACGGAAGACACCCGTATCCGCGCCAGCATTCCCTGCATCCAAATGGCGCTAGACGCTGGTGCGGCCGTCATGGTCACATCACATTTGGGCCGCCCTACGGAGGGTCAATTCAAACCTGCCGACTCGCTGGCACCTGTGGCCGCCCGCATGGCCGAGCTGCTGGGCCGCCCGGTACCTTTGCTGGCCAATTGGGTCGATGGCGTGGAGCTTGCGCCCGGCCAAGTGGTGCTTTTGGAGAACTGCCGCGTGAATGTGGGCGAGAAGAAAAATGACCCCGGGTTGGCGCAAAAAATGGCCAAGCTGTGCGACATTTTTGTGCACGATGCCTTTGGCACCGCTCACCGCGCGGAGGCTAGCACCTACGGCATCGCGCAGTACGCACCGGTGGCCTGCGCGGGGCCGTTGCTGGCGGCCGAGATGGACGCGATTGGCAAGGCCTTGGCCGCACCCAAGCGCCCCTTGGTAGCCATTGTGGCGGGCAGCAAGGTCAGCACCAAGCTGACGATTTTGCAGGCACTGTCCAGCAAAGTGGACGGTTTGATTGTGGGCGGCGGCATTGCCAACACTTTTATGTTGGCGGCGGGATTGAAGATTGGCAAATCATTGGCCGAACCGAGTTTGATCGAGGACGCCAAAGCCGTCATCGCCGCCATGCAGGCGCGCGGCGCGGCGGTGCCTATCCCCGTAGACGTGGTGGTGGCCAAAACCTTTGCGGCTGACGCAGTGGCTACCGTGAAAGCAGCAACTGACGTGGCTGACGACGATTTGATCCTGGACATCGGCCCGCAAACCGCTGCCTTACTGGCCGCGCAGCTAAAGACCGCTGGCACCATCGTGTGGAACGGCCCAGTCGGCGTGTTCGAGTTCGACGCCTTTGCGCACGGCACCGAAACCATCGCCCGCGCGATTGCCGATTCTGCTGCGTTTTCTATAGCTGGTGGTGGCGATACTTTGGCGGCGATTGCCAAGTATGGGATTGAGAAGGACGTGAGCTACATCTCTACCGGAGGCGGTGCGTTTTTGGAAGTGCTTGAGGGCAAGACTTTGCCGGCGTTTGAGATTTTGCAGACGCGGTTTGCGGGGTAATTTTTTATTGCTCTGTGGGCGTTTTGGTTTCGCCGGCTTGTTTCGGCTTTGCGTCGCGCTGTGACGTTGCTGCTCGATTGGGTGCTTCCAGAAAGCTATTTCTGCGAGGGGGCTCGTTGGCGGTGTACTCTCTTTTTTGTACGGGAGCAGGGCGGCGGCCAATCAACCGCCATCGTCACAACCATCCTTGTTCGCAGCTCTGGCGCTTGCTGTGGACGGCGTAGCGGCATAAAGGAGGAGCCCGGAGGGCGGGGGACAGCCGCGGAGCCGTCCAGAGCAAGCGCCAGAGCGTGCCCAGCCCACTAGGCAGATCCAAATCTACCAGTGTCGTGAATTTCGGAACACGCAGTAGCCCCTGAGCCTTGGGAGATTACAAAGGTGAGAGCGCATCATCGAGCACTTCCACCCAATGCCGCACCGGCGTAGCGGTACCGCTTTGCAAATGCGTGATGCAGCCAATATTGGCCGAGATGATTTGCGCGGGCTGGGCCTCTTGTAAGTGGCCCAGTTTGCGGTCACGCAGCTGGTACGAAATCTCCGGGTTCAATACCGAGTAAGTGCCCGCTGAACCGCAGCACAGATGCGCCTCGCAGCTGGCAACTTTCACGCTAAAGCCCAAATCGCCCAAGTGTTTTTCTACGCCGCCTTTGAGCTGCTGGCCATGCTGCAAGGTGCAGGGTGGGTGAAAGGCCATGGCGGCGCTGGGCGCTGTGACCTTGCCTTGCAACTGCTCTACTAGCATGGGCAGCAGCTCACTCAGGTCTTTGGTCAGCGCGCTGATGCGTGCGGCTTTGGTGGCGTACTGCGCATCGTCTTTGAGGATGTGGCCATACTCTTTGACCGTCACGCCGCAGCCCGAGGCGTTCATCACAATCGCCTCAACAGCGTTGCTCTCTACATGCGGCCACCAGGCATCGATGTTGGCGCGCATTTGCGCTTTGCCGCCGTCGTGGTCGTTCAGGTGGAATTTGACTGCGCCGCAGCAGCCGGCCTTGGCGGCCAGCACGGTCTGGATGCCTGCTGCGTCCAACACCCGGGCAGTGCTGGCGTTGATGTTGGGGGCCATGGTGGGCTGCACGCAGCCGCCCAACATGAGCACTTTGCGCGCATGCTGGCGGGTGGGCCAAGGTTTGGCCGTTTGTTTGGCGGGCACCTTGTTTTGCAGCGCGGTGGGCAGCAGCCCGCGCACGGCTTGGCCCATTTTCATGGCGGGGGCAAACAGCGGGGAGGGCAAGCCTTCTTTGAGAGCCCAGCGCAGGGCTTTCTCGCCCAGGGGGCGTTCGACTTTCTCGTCGACCAGCTTGCGGCCAATGTCGACCAAATGGCCGTACTGCACGCCGCTGGGGCAGGTGCTCTCGCAGTTGCGGCAGGTCAGGCAGCGGTCTAGGTGCAGCTGGGTTTTGCGGGTGGGCACCGCGCCCTCCAGCACCTGTTTGATGAGGTAGATGCGCCCGCGCGGGCCGTCCAGCTCGTCGCCCAGAAGCTGGTAGGTGGGGCAGGTGGCGGTGCAAAAACCGCAGTGCACGCATTTGCGCAAAATGGCTTCGGCATCACGGCCTTCTACTGTGTTGGCGTATTCGGGGCTGAGATTGGTTTGCATGGAGCGTCCGGTGAAGGGTCAAGCGAACCACGGCATGCGGCCGGGGTTAAAAATGCCTGCGGGGTCAAACTCGGCTTTGAGTTGGCGGTGGATCTTGTCCAAGGGTGGTTTTAAGGCACCAAATCGGTCTGTAGCGCCCTGTAATATTGCGGGAGCAGCTATAAACAATGTAGCGTTTCCGCCGCCATTCTGGGCGGCGGCGCGGATGCGCGCGCCGTCCTGCAGCGGAGCCCAGAGCCAGCGCTGCGCGCCGTGCCATTCCACAAGCGTGGGGTAAGGCAAATCGAGCGCAGGGGCGGTTTGCGCGGTGCCAAGGCGCCAAAGGCAAGCGTCGGCATGGGGCGGCTGGGTAAAAAAGGGCAACTGCATGTCGCGGCAAAGGGCCCAGTGTGCCTGGCCTTTGGCGTTGTCCAGGCGGGTGCCGGGGCATTGGGCCAGCATTTTTTTACATGCGGCCTCCACGGCGGCTACGGCACCGCGCAGGCGTACAAACAGCGTGGGCTGGTTGGCAAAACTCTCGGCGCTGTGCACCCAGGCGCTGGCGTTCAGGGGCAGCGGCTCGCCGCCCCAATGGTTAAGCTGTTTCAGAGCCTCGGCTTGCGACATGGCAAAGCACAGCGTGGCCTCGGCGGGCGCCACTGGCAGCACTTTGAGCGACACGTCGGTGATCACGCCCAGCATGCCCCAGCTACCGGCAATGAGGCGCGATACATCGTAGCCCGCCACGTTTTTCATTACCGTGCCTCCAAAGTTCATGTGCTCGGCTTTTCCGTTCAGCATTTGCACGCCAAGCACGTAATCACGCACGCCACCTACGCTGGCGCGGGCAGGGCCGCTCAGGCCTGCGGCCACCATGCCGCCGACCGTCCCCGTTGGGCCGGTGGCGGCTTTGCCACTGTAGGGCCCGGCCTCTGCGCCTGCTGGCGCAAAGGCGATGCCAGCAGAGTTAAATCGTGGTGGCTCAAACGGCAGGCACTGGCCTTGCTCGGCCAGTGCGGCCTCGAGCTCGGCCAGCAATGTGCCGGCTTTGACGGTGACCACCAGCTCGCTCGGCTCGTAGCTGACAATGCCTTGCAGAGCGCCCATGTCCAGTACCTGGCCTGCCGAGCTTTGGCCATAAAAGTCTTTGCTACCGCCCCCACGTACGCGCAGCGGTGTACGGGTGGCGCTGGCGCTGCGAATGAGATCTGTGATTTTGTGAAGTTCTGCGTGCATGGGGCAATGGTAGCCGCTACCGCCCATGCGCATTGGCGGTAGCGCGTGAATTTTCTGCAAGTGGGGGTTGATCGATTTTGCGCTGTATGCAGGGCTGCCAGAAGTGCTTTGCGCCAGGCCACAGCGGGCGAGCGGCGACTAGCCGTTAAAATACCGGGTATCGCGCAGCTTGGGCTGCCCGGCATATTTACCCATTTTGAGGATTTCACCATGTCTACTCCCGCACCCAACGCTACCGACAACCACGCCACTGAAGTCGATGCCGTTGAGGCGATTGTTCCGTTGATGCCTATCGTGTTGCCCTTCGTGGGCGCGGTGACGATGCTGTTGATCGCGTTCATTGCCGTGTTCATGGCGTAATCAAATTAGGCTATATTCAGAGGGCTTTTAGGGCTCTAGCCCTTTAAATTATCGCGGGAGCAGCTATAAAATATATAGTACTTACCGCGTCTCTTTAACGCAGCGGCATGATGTGCAGCGCCTGCGGCGGCAGGTGAAACAGCAGCTGTGTGCCCACGCTGGCGTGCAGGCTGCGCAGTAAGGCAGTGGACAAATTTAACACCACGCTGTCACCTTCTGGCGTGCCGTGCACCACCAGTTTGCACACACTGATCTCACCCAAAGGCAGCATTTCTACCAAACGGCAGGGCAAAAAGTTGTCTCGCCCTGTGGACTGGGCGGCAGCCAACGCATCTCCCTCCTCGCTGCCCACCCCCACTACCTGTACCAAATCCCCTGCCATCACCCAGGTCACGGCGGTGGCGTTGGCAATCTTGCCTTTGTCTGGCACGTGCAGCACCAGACTGCCCCAGTGCATTTGGCCCATGCCGTCCTGTGTAGGCGGCACGTAAGTGCTGGGCGCTGGCGCGCTATAAAACTGCCCAGCAAAATGGTTATGAATCCCCACCAGCTGGGCCACCCGGGCGTTGCGCGGGCTGCGCAGCACGCGTTCGGGCGGGCCGCTTTGCAACGTAGTGCCACCATCCACAATCACCACCTTGTCGGCCAGGCGGCGCGCCTCGGCCAGGTCGTGGGTCACCAAGATGATGGGCAGTTGCAAGCTGGCGTGCAGTTGCGCCAGTTCGCGGTACAGCACCTGGCGCATGGGTGCGTCTACGGCGGAGAACGGCTCGTCCAGCAGCAGCACGCTGGGTGGGTGCATTGCATTGGCGGGCGCACCGTCAGGTGGCACGATGCGCGCCAAAGCCCGCGCCAGGGCCACCCGCTGCTGCTGCCCGCCACTGAGCTGGTGGGGCAGGCGGTGGGCCAGGTCGGCCAGGCCCATGCGCGCCAGCAGCGCCATGCTTTGGGCATGTTTTTGGTCTTTAGCGCAATGAATCATTGCGCAGACAGCTACGTTTTCAAGAGCACTCAAATGGGGGAAAAGCGCGTACTGCTGGAACACCAAGCCGACGCGCCGCGCCTGGGGCGCTAAGGCGATGCTGCGCGCGCTGTCAAACCACGCAGCGTCTGGCGCTGCTGGACTGGAGGCGGCTATCGAGACGTTCGCGGGCCCCTCTTGCCCTACAGGCACCGCCGGCCCAGCGCTCCAGCGCACGACCCCTTGCAAACTGGGTGAATGGTACAGCCCGGCGATGGCGCGCAGCAAGGTGGTTTTGCCACTGCCCGAGGGGCCAACCAGCGCCACCAACTCGCCGGGTGCGCAGTCAAACTCGGCTTGCAGAGGCACGGGGACGGTGCATTGCAAGGAGACATGCAAATGTTGGCGGGTCATAGGTGGAAGCTGGAGGTAAAACTCAAGGCTTGCGCCCACGCCGGTCGCTGGCAAATACCGCAATCAACGCCGCCATCGAACACGCCACCAGCACCAGCGCCATGCTGTGCGCGCCCGCGTCGTCAAAGGACTGCACCCGGTCGTAGATGGCCACGCTCAGGGTTTTGGTCTCGCCGGGGATGGAGCCGCCGACCATCAGCACCACACCAAACTCGCCCAAGGTATGCGCCGCTGTCATGGCAACACCGGCCAGTACACCGGGCCAAGCCAGCGGCAGTTCAATCGTGGTCAACGTGCGCCACGGGCTCAGGCCACCCACCCACGCGGCCTCGCGCACGCTGGGCGCTATGGCGGCAAAGGCGCGCTCAATGGGCTGCACCATGAAGGGGATATTGACCAACACCGACACGAGCAACAGGCCTTCAAAACTGAACACCAGCCGCAAATTTGCATGCGCCGCCAGCCATGCGCCCACTGGCGAGGCGGGCCCCAGGCTGGTTAAAAAGTAAAAGCCCATCACTGTAGGCGGCAGCAAGAGCGGCAGCAGGATCAGCGCTTGCACCCAGGGCTTGGCACGGCTCGCCGTGGTGGCCAGCCAATGCGCCAGGCACAGGCTGGGCGGCAATAGCAGCGCCGCTGTGAGCACGGCGAGAGTGAGCGATACGCGAGCAGCTTGCCAATCCATATTTTGATTATCTATGCAGGCGCAAGCTGGCCGCAAAAATGTGTGGTGAACCTGTCGGCAAGGCAGGCTTTATTGCAGTTTAAGTTGCAACTGCTTGCGCACTGCCTCCGTTTGCAGGTAGTCGTACAGCGCCTTGGCTTGCGGGCGGGCGTTTTTTAGCAGCGCCATGCGTTGGCGCAGTGGCGCGTGCAAGTGGCCAGGCACGAGGGCGTGGCGGGTCGTGGCTGCCACCTCTGGCGCGGCGGCCAAGGAAAGTGCGGTGAGCCCGGCCTGCGCCGCGCCGGTAGTGACAAACTGCGTGGCTTGCGCGACGTTCTCACCCATGACCAGGCGCGCTTGTACATCGCGCCACAGACCCATGGCTGTCAGGGCTTCTTTGGCAGCGCGGCCGTACGGGGCGTGTTCGGGGTTGGCGATGGCAAATTTGGTGAGGCTGTGCTTTGGGCTGGGCTCTAGCTTGGGTTGAGCGGGTTGGCTTGCAGCGTGGGGCGGGGGCGCACTGGCTAGGGTTTGGGCCAGGGCTGCTTGTAGCGTGGGCCAATCGCCGTCGGTAGGCAGGCCCGCAGCCAAGGCGCGTGGCACGATCAGCGCCAATCGGCCCACGGCGTACACCACGCCGGGGTCTTTGGTCAGGCCTTTGTCGGCCAGTTGGGTCACCAAGGCTTCGTCGGCGGACATGAATAAATCGGTCGGCAAGCCTTGTACGATTTGCCGTGCGAATTGGCCGGACGACCCGTAGGTGGCCACCACAGACAGACCTGTATCCCGCTGGAAGAGGTTTAGCACGTCAGCGAGCGCAAACTTCAAGTCGCTGGCTGCACTGACCCGAATGGGCTGCATGAGCGCATGGGGCTGACTTTGTGCGCGTGCGTAAGATACCCAAAGGGGGGATGCCACCAAGCCGGTACCGACGCCCATCCAACCCAAGCCCCGCAGGGCCGCATAAGTGAATAATCCGTTGACGAGACTTCGTCTGTGCATGGTGTGACCTTCTCTTGCTTGCGTGACCGCCCAGTTCCGCACCGGCATAAAGCCATGCAAGGATTGCATAGCTTTGCGTGGTAACTGCATGGTAACTGACAGCGTGGCTTCTTAAAATCGAGGGTTCCAGCCGACCACGGACTGGTCACCACCCGCGCTAGCATGGCCACCGCCTGCGTCGCTGCCTGTAGTGCCCACCGTCTTGCTCCACCTTTTGGCAAGTCCCGCGCGCCGACCCGTTAGTCCGACAGTTTGTATTGTGACCGTGTTGATAACGCCTGATTCCACAAAGGCGGTGCGCGCACACTGGCCAGCCTTGGCCATGCACGCCCTTTTGTGAAACCAGGTTTTTACTTTAGGAGCTACTTCTATGAACTCACCCGTGATGCAAGGGCTGCAATTAGGCACCCCCACTTACGTTAAAAACGCCAAACTCATTGCTTGGGTGGCCGACATGGTCGCCCTGTGCAAACCCAGCGCCATTTACTGGTGCGACGGCAGCGACGAAGAATACAACCGCCTGTGCGCCCTGTTGGTCGCTGGCGGCACGATGAAAAAGCTCAACCCGCTCAAGCGCCCCAACTCTTACTTGGCCAACAGCGTCGCCTCCGACGTAGCCCGCGTGGAAGACCGCACATTTATCTGCTGCGCCAACAAAGACGACGCAGGCCCGACCAACAACTGGGCAGCTCCCGCTGAGATGCGCGGCATTTTGCAAAACGGAACAGCCGATACAAAAGCCCTGTTCGACGGCTGCATGCAAGGCCGCACCATGTACGTAGTGCCCTTCAGCATGGGCCCGCTGGGCAGCGACATTGCGCACATCGGCATCGAGGTGTCTGATAGCGCCTATGTGGCCGTCAACATGAAGATGATGACCCGCATGGGCAAGGCCGTGTACGACGTGCTGGGCCAAGATGGCGAGTTTGTGCCTTGCGTGCACACTGTGGGCGCGCCCCTGGCCGCAGGCCAAAAAGACGTGGCCTGGCCTTGCAACCCCACCAAATACATCGTGCATTACCCCGAGACCAGCGAAATCTGGTCTTACGGCTCCGGCTACGGCGGCAACGCCCTGCTGGGCAAAAAATGCTTCGCCCTGCGCATCGCCTCCTACATGGGCCACGCGGCGGCCAACGGCAGCAACCCCGGCTGGCTGGCCGAGCACATGCTGATTTTGGGCGTGACCAATCCGCAAGGCAAAAAATACCACGTCGCAGCAGCCTTTCCATCGGCATGCGGCAAAACCAACTTCTCCATGATGGTGCCGCCCGAAGGCTTTGAGGGCTGGAAGGTCACCACCGTCGGCGACGACATCGCCTGGATCAAGCCTGGCAAAGACGGCCGCATGTACGCTATCAACCCTGAGGCAGGCTACTTTGGCGTCGCCCCCGGCACCAACATGAAGACCAACCCGAACTGCATGCTCAGTTTGACCAAAGACGCCATCTATACCAACGTCGGCCTGACCGACGACGGCGATGTGTGGTGGGAAGGTATGGAGAGCGACACCGGTAGCTTCCCCAAGCATTTGATCGACTGGCAGGGCAACGACTGGACCCCCGAGATCGCCAAGGCCACTGGCGCCAAGGCTGCGCACCCCAACTCGCGCTTTACCGTCTCCGCCACCAACAACCCCGCGCTTGATCCAGCTTGGGACGACCCCAAGGGCGTGCCGATTGACGCCTTCATCTTCGGCGGCCGCCGCTCCACCACCGTGCCACTGGTAATGGAAGGCCGCAACTGGGTCGAAAGCGTGTACATGGCCGCCACCATGGGCTCTGAGACCACCGCCGCCATTGTGGGCCAAGAAGGCGTGGTGCGCCGCGACCCATTCGCCATGATCGCCTTTTGCGGCTACAACATGAGCGACTACTTCCAGCACTGGCTGAGCATGGGCGAAAAGCTCGCCGCCACTGGTGCCAAGCTGCCCAAAATCTTCACCACCAACTGGTTCCGTAAGGGCGCAGACGGCAAATTCATCTGGCCAGGTTACGGTGAGAATATGCGCGTCCTCAAGTGGATGATCGACCGCATCGAAGGCCAAGCCAAGGGCGTAGACCACGCGGTCGGCGTGAGCCCGTCGTACGACGAACTCAACTGGACCGGCCTGGACTTTAGCGCCGAACAGTTCAATGCCGTCACCAGCTTTGACAACGCCGCTTGGACGGCTGAGCTGAAACTGCATGAAGAGCTGTTTGCCCAGCTCAAGCACCGCCTTCCGCAAGAGCTGGTGGACACCAAGGCCAAGATTGCCGCACGCTTAGCCGCTTAAACGGTGGGCGTATTGCCCCGCAAAAAAGCCGACGCATGCGTCGGCTTTTTTCATGAAAACACCCAAGGCTTACTATTTACCAGCGCGTCTTCATCCTGGAATAGGCGAAGTCGCCAAAATTACGCTGCGCTGCGGGCGTGAAGTAACGGTCGTCCGCAAACACGTAGGCGTTGTAGTCGATACCCGCAAGCACGGTCGACGGCGTGCAAGTAGCCGCTGTCGGCGTGGTACAGGCAGCTTGTGTGGAGTTGGTAAAGCTGTAGGTGGCGGGCTGGTTGATGACTTGGTTATACCGAAATGCAGTATCAACATAGAGCACATTGGCGCCCAGATCGACCATGGCGACCAGCAAGGCCTCGTTGAATTTGAGACTGGCATTTTCCAGCAAGCTGGCTTGCCCGGCTGCGATGGCGTAAGGCGATTTACCAAGGTTGTAGGTGCCTGCAACCACAATGTGCGTGCCACCGGCCGCCACCAGGCGACGTACTTGCGCGGCCAACGCTTTCCCCGCGTCAGCCGCGTTGACCAGCACTTGCGCGGAAGTGACGCTACCGGCCTTGAAAGCCGCAGACTGCACCATCAAATCGCTGATGCCTGGGTCGAGCAAGATTACGTTGTCTTTTGTGATGCTGTTGGCCGCTAAAAATGCGTTAATTTGCTCGGTAATGGTCAGCGTCGCAGAGTTGCCCGCTGCGTCGGGCTTGAGTGCCACGCGTGCATTGCCACGCGCCCAGCCCTGGCCACCAGCAGACTGGGCTGTCACTGTGAGGCCATAGCTGGCAGCAACCTGTTGCGCCCAAGTGGAGTTGGACGCGTCTTTGACAGAGTACACCGTGCCGCCCACTTGCCCCACGTCGGCTAGGCCGTCGCCCATCACGATCACACGGGTGGGCACCAGAGTCGATACGGTAGACCCAGACCCACAGCCTGCTAAAAGAGCACTGGTTGCGGCCATGGCCACCAAGCCCGTGCGCCAAAGAGAGGGCGCGTTGACGTTCAATTGCATTGGTTTCTCCACAAATTTCATGCCTGGGCAAGCATTCTGCCCGTAGGCTGTATCTTAACTTGCCGACTCAAGGCGCTGGTGCGCGCTGTGTAAAGGTTTAGCTGGCCGCTGCACGTTGCAAACGGTCTCGCACGCCGTCCCAAGCGGCGTCCACTGGCAGGGTTTCAATCCAAATCAGTTTTACCCCTTTGGCGTCAAACTCGCGCAGCACCGCAAACAGCTGCTGCGCGGTGGCCAGCGCGTCGTCAGGCATGCGGCGGCGAATGATGCGGCCGGACTTGGACGCCATGATGGCGCGTGAATACACCGCCATATTGGCTGCATCCTCTCCCAGCAGGTCCAGCGCAGTTTGCAAAGCCTTGGCGTCCATCAGCCGCACCCGGGCGTTGGGCGCGTAGTGGGACTCTAGCGTGCCCGAGGCTCTGGGAGCTGTTTTCACGGCTAAATTCGGGGCGCTTTCAGTCTCTAGCCCCTCAGAATGTTGCGGGAGTAGCTCATCATTTAATAGCAACTTGCAGCCCATCACAGCCTCTATGCGCTGCGGCTCTAGCACTCCGGGGCGCAACAGCACCGGCGCGCCGCGGGTGCAGTCGATGATGGTGGACTCTATGCCCACGCTGCATGCACCGCCGTCCAGCACCGTCAGCGCGCTGCCCAATTCGTCGCGCACATGCTGGGCAGTGGTCGGGCTCACTTTGCCGAACTTATTGGCACTCGGCGCGGCCAGGCCCCTGACGCCGCGCTCGGCGCAGGCGCGCAGCAGCTCCAGAGCCATAGAGTGAGAGGGGCAGCGCAGGCCAATGGAGTTTTGTCCGCCCGCACTGGCCGCCGCCACGCCCTGTTTACGCGGCACGATCACGGTGAGCGGCCCAGGCCAAAAAGCGGCAATGAGCTTGCGCGCAAACTCGGGCATGCTAGCGGCAAAGTAGTCGGCAGCCGCCGCGTCGGCCACATGCACGATGAGCGGGTGGTCGGCTGGGCGGCCTTTGGCAGCAAAAATCTGCGCTACCGCCACGTCGCTGCCAGCATCTGCCCCCAGGCCATATACCGTCTCGGTAGGGAAGGCCACCAGGCCGCCAGAGGCCAATATGTCCGCGCAAGCAGCTACTGAAAACATAGTATCAAGCAAACGGCACACCCAGCAGCGCCGCCGCTTGCGCGGCTACCTTGCGGGCTTCTGATGCCGTGGCTGCGGTAATGTTCAGGTGGCCCATCTTGCGGCCTTTGCGGGCGTCCAGCTTGCCGTACAAGTGCAAGTGTGTGCCGGGCAGGGCCAGCACGGCGCTCCATTCAGGTGCTTTGGCTTTGCCCGCAGCATCGAACCACACGTCGCCCAGCAAATTGAGCATGATGCTGGCCGAATGCTGGCGCGGCTGAGGCAGGGGCAGGCCGCACAGGGCCCGCACCTGCAGTTCAAACTGGCTCACATTGCAGCCGTCCATGCTCCAGTGGCCACTGTTGTGCGGGCGCGGGGCCATCTCGTTCACTGCCAGCGGGCTGGCGGCGCTGAGTTGGCCCGCGCTGTCCTTCAAGACAAAAAACTCCACGCACAGCACGCCCACATATTCCAAAGCCTCCGCTATGCATTGCGTAGCTGCTTGGGCACGTTTCATAATTGCTGGAGGCAAATTACCTTCATACACTTCGCTCACCGCCAAGATACCATCGACGTGCACATTGCGCGCTACCGGCAGCGCCACCATCTGGCCGTCAGGGCCGCGCGCCACCACCACCGAGCACTCGGCTACCAGCGCGGCAAATTGCTCCAGCACGCAGGGTACCTCTTTCAGCTGTGCCCACGCGGCAGCCAGCTCGGCGCGGCTGCCCACCTTGACTTGGCCTTTGCCGTCGTAACCCAAAGTGGCGGTCTTCAGCATGCCGGGCAGGCAGCGCTCTGGCACGGCGGCCAGATCGCTGGCCTGCTCTATTACGCAGTAAGGCACCGGGCCGACGCCCGAGGTTTTGCCAATCTCGGCCAGCCGGGTTTTCTCCATCCGGCGGTCTTGCGCAATCGCCACGCACTCGGCGTTGGGCGCTACGGGTCGGTGCGCGCCCAGGGTCATCAGGGCCGGGGCTGGCACGTTTTCAAACTCGGTGGTGATCGCCGCGCTACGCTGCATCAGTTGCGCCAGGCCTTGCTCGTCCAGATAGTTGGCGGCAATGTGGTACTGGCTCACCTGCCCTGCCGGACTGGCCGGATCCGCGTCCAGCACCACGGTGAAGTAGCCCATGCGCTGCGCTGCCTGCACAAACATACGGCCCAACTGGCCACCCCCCATCACACCCAGGGTAGGCTGGCGACCATCTGCAAGTGCTGCGCCGGGAAGAATGGGTTTCATGGTGTTTTACTTTGGGGTTGGTTGGGGGCTGAGGGCGAAATCGGATTTTTTGAACGCAGACGTCGCAAAGGTTACGCCAAGGGTGCGGAAGGAACACAAAAAAATACCAAAATTTGCTGTCTTGCAAACTACTTTTTGATAACTAAATGGCTTTCTATTGGCAAAAGCTTAAAGGATTTAAATTTTGTCTTCTTTTGCACCTTTTGCGTCATCTTCGCGGCCTCTGCGTTCGGCTGTTCGGAATTAAAGGCTTTAGGGTTTGGTGGCCGGCACAGTTAGTAGCACACTGGCACGTGCGACTTCGGTTTGCGCCGCACGAAACGCGTCTAGCTTAGCGCGCAGCCCCGCATCGTGGGTCGCCAGCATAGCCACGGCAAACAGGGCCGCATTGGCCGCGCCGGCTGCGCCAATGGCGAAGGTGGCTACCGGTACGCCCTTGGGCATTTGCACAATGCTATGCAGCGAATCCACGCCTGACAGGTGTTTGGAGGCCACGGGCACGCCCAGCACCGGCACCGTGGTTTTGGCTGCCAGCATGCCCGGCAAATGCGCCGCGCCGCCTGCGCCTGCGATGATGGCGGCCAGCCCCCGCCCGGCGGCTGCCTGGGCATAGGCAAACATATCGTCCGGCATGCGGTGGGCCGAAACCACGCGGGCTTCGTGGGCGATGCCAAAATCGGTCAAAATCTGCACCGCGTGCTGCATGGTGTCCCAGTCTGAGCTGGAGCCCATCAGCACACCGATGAGAATGCGAGAATCTGCTGGCGTGTGTGTCATAGCTTGGATTCTACGTTTTCGCCTGCCCGCATCACCGCTTTACTGAAAAACCCACCATGATCGAAGCCACCGTCCAGAATTTTGAAGCCGAGGTGATCCAAGCCTCCATGACCGTCCCCGTGCTGGTGGATTTTTGGGCCCCATGGTGCGCGCCCTGCAAAACGCTGGGCCCCATTTTGGAGAAACTGGAGGCTGACTACGCCGGGCGCTTCAAGCTCGTCAAAATCGATTCCGATGCCCAGCAGCAACTGTCCGCCGCCTTTGGCATTCGCAGCATTCCCACCTGCGTACTGCTGATCAACGGCCAACCCGCCGACGGCTTTACCGGCGCTTTGCCCGAGAGCAAAGTGCGCGAGTTTCTAGATAAGCACGTACCGCCTGCGCTGGAAGAACCCGAGCTGATTGAAGAGGAACCCCTTGTGCCCGGCAGCATGGAAGCCATCGCTGTGCTACGCGAGGCTGTGGCTCTGGCCCCCGACAACGACGAGGCCCGCTTTGACCTGCTGCGCAGCCTGCTGCAAGCGGGCCTGGACGACGATGCCAAAGTAGCCCTGGCCCCCGTGATGCCCAAAATTAGCACAAACCGCAAGTTTGATGCCGCTCAACGCATTTTGAACGCTATGGATTTTGCAGCTGATCACGCAAACTATATGGACGCTGCAGCCGGGTTTCAATCCCAAATTGCAACCCACAAACGTGATTTTGATGCGCGCTTCGCACTCGCCCAGTTGCATATAGGCCAACGCCAATGGACGCTGGCGATGGACGAGCTGCTGGAGATTTTGATGCGCGACAAAACCTGGGCCGAAGAGAAAGCGCGCAAAACTTATGTGGCCATTTTGGAGATCATTGAGCCGCCCAAGGTCAAAGTCGCCGACGGACAAATTCCGCCGCAAGACCCCACTGTAGCCACCTACCGCAGGCGGCTTAGCTCGGTAGTGCTGAGCTAGTTATTTGACGCGCCTGCGACGGGAAGGGCTTGGCCAACGGCAGGCCCTTTCAGGCAACATCAATCAGTGCGACTAAGCTGTTTTGAAGCTGTGGGCGCTTATGTCCGACAAAGCTCCTTGCCTATTGCCCGTTGTGCGAGTCTAGCCAAATGGTGGACTTCAAGACGGGTCGCTACGCACGCCATCCGTCCTGCCACGCCGCCTTGACCCCGCATTTGCCGCGAAAGCAATGCCCAGCGTGTAGCCTCGTCTTCACGGGAGGCTAGTGCAGAGTGGCTGCACTCCAGCCGACCTTCCGTAAAACGCTGGACAGTCAAAACGCAAACCCCTTTGGAGACGAGATGGAGCACTACAGGGTGTGCATGGAAGTGGTAGCCGTCAAAGGTTAGCTATTTATCTAGTAGCTATCGTCGCGATAATTTATTGCCTCGTAGGTTGATTCCACTCTTAAACGGGTTTGATTGATGGGCTTTGAGGAATGCCGCAGCTAGCCGAATAATCTTCCACGTCGATACGCTGACCTCATCTCCCGGGCTGTACGACTCAGCTGTACTGAGTTGCGCGCATTTGTTACAATAAGTGTTACTTTTATCTATTTTTTTGACAAAATAGATTGTTTTTTAGTACAAAAATTGCGCAGAGCCTCGGATAAAGCTACGCACCAACATTCACCTATCGGGACAGGGCACGCGCAGTGTGAAGATCAGGGTAAACCCATGAACGTGAAACATTTTTTGCGTATACATTAATGTGTTTTTATAGCCTTCGGTGTTGATGGACTCATGCAAAACGGCCTCGGTCAGCTTACACGCGACGCCCAAAGTTCCTGGCTAAATTATCAGCGCAATGACATTGTTATGACCACTACGAACTTCATAATTTCATTTTTCAGGGGATTGCTTGCCAGCGCGCGCGGGCTTGTACTAGCCTGCCTAGCGCTTCACGTCGTATTTGCAGGGCTTGCAATGGCGCAGACCTCAATAACCAATGCAGGCCAACCCTTCTTTTGCGATGCGCGCTTTTACCAAATTCGCTCAGACAGCTCGGGTAATGCAGGCACGACTAACACGACCTACCTGGTGCGCTACCCGTCGCTGGCAGCATTGTCTACCCCAGACAATCCTTACGGCGGGATGACCGCTATCCCTTTAGGCCTGAATGCTCTGGGCTTTAATCCGAGGGATGGTTACCTCTACGCTCTGGGCTTCGGTGCGAACGACGACCGTAACCTCTACCGCATTGGTCAATTGGGTGTCGAGTTGGTGGGTACGCTTCCGGCACCGATCCCCGCCGCGTTCGTCAGCACGGGTGCCGTTTTTGATGCCGCCGGTAATTTTTATTTTGCTGGCCAAGATGGTGGAAACATTGTCCCTGCTGCGATCTTTCGGGTGGACAACATCCCCGTGACCGGGGCGGGTACGCTCGTTATTGCCAAACAATACAACCTTACAGGCGACATCCCGCTGGTCAACATTGGTGACTTTGCTTTCTCCAGAACCTCAGATGGTCTAAACGGTATTTTGTATGGCGGTACAGGAGGCAACTTTTCCCGTATCACGCTCAATGATGCTGCGGCTACAGCTAACGTGGTTACAGTTCCGGTGACACCTGGAGTAGGTGGCATTGGTTCTGCATTTTTCGACCGCCCCACCAACCGAATCGTGCTCTTCAATAATGGCGCAAGCCAATTTGTTGCGGTCACTAATTTCGACGCTGGTGCGCCCACCTCGGTAGCCACTACCGTTGCCAATCCCACCTTCACTGCTGCTGGTTTCACCAACAGTGCCACCGACGGTGCCGCCTGCATTTTGGCGGGTGATCCGCCCCAAGCGGACATTGGCTTGCTTAAAACTGTAACGCCCAACACACCGCGCAGGGCAGGCAACACTGTCACCTTCACTATCACGGTGGGCAATAGTGGTCCCAACCCAGCACAATCTGTCACCATCGCCGACCCCTTGCCTGCGGGGCTGGTATTCAACAGTGCGTCCGCCAGTTTGGGCACTTACAACACGCCCAACTGGGTTATTCCCAATTTGGCCGTGAACACCACCCAAACCCTGACGATCGTGGCCACCGTGGCCAATGGCCCGTCTACCACCAACACACTCACCATTGTCAACACGGCCAACATCACCGGTAGCAATGTGGCCGGCACGACCACCGTCATCCCTTTAACCGACCCCGTGCCCGGTAACAACCAAGGCACGGCCACGGTCACAGTGTCGGTAAGCGCCAACCTGGGCATTAGCAAAACCAATGGTGTGAATGCACTACTGGCAGGTACTACCACGACCTACACCATCACTGTCAGCAACATTTCGCCCGGCTTTAATGTGGTGAACTCGGTCGTACGCGACCCTGTCGCCCCTGGCCTGCAATGCACCTTGCCGCCCACCTGTAGCATTGCGCCAGCGACTGCCGGTACTTGTCCCGTCATAGGTGGCGGGGCTGGGCAATTGTCCGTGGCCAATTTGCAAAGCGCTGGGGGGGTGCTTATCCCGCTGCTCAACGTCGGTGCCAATATGGTCTTTACCCTGACCTGCGGGGTCACGGCGACAGGCTTGTAGCGACTTTCCAGGCGCTTTGTTAGCCCGGGCTGCAGAGGGCTATGCACTGCCATTCCCAACGGGCTATGATGCTAGGTTGTTCTAAATCTGGCGGCTGTTTGTGAATTCTCCTTCTGACGGTAAATATCTAGGGTCTCTGCTCAACCCGTTCATCAGCATTCGGGGTGCGCGCACGCACAACCTGAAGAATATTGATCTGGACATTCCGCGCAACCAGCTGGTGGTGATTACCGGGCTGTCGGGTTCAGGCAAGTCGTCTCTCGCTTTTGACACGCTGTATGCCGAGGGCCAGCGGCGCTATGTGGAGAGTTTGTCTACTTATGCGCGGCAGTTTTTGCAGTTGATGGACAAGCCCGATGTAGACATGATTGAGGGCCTGTCGCCCGCCATCAGCATTGAGCAAAAGGCCACCAGCCACAACCCGCGCTCGACCGTGGGCACGGTGACGGAGATCCACGACTACCTGCGCCTGCTGTTTGCCCGCGCGGGCACGCCGCACTGCCCGGACCACGACGTGCCACTGCAAGCGCAGACGGTGGCGCAGATGGTGGACGCGGTGCTGGCCCTGCCCGAGGGCACCAAGCTGATGATTTTGGCCCCCATTGCGCGCGAGAAAAAAGGCGAATTTTTAGACGTGTTTGAGGACATGCAGGCGCGCGGCTATGTGCGCTTTCGGGTGGGTAGCGGGGCGGATGCGGCGCTGTTTGAGTTTGACGCGTTGCCGAAGCTGAAGAAGACCGAAAAGCACGATATTGATGTGGTGATTGACAGGCTGAAGGTGCGGCATGCTCCGGCACAGGCTTCAGGAGGTCCGGCCGCTCAGGGTGCAACTACTCAGGCCGCAGTAGGGCAGGATGCGGACGTGCGCCCGGAGGCGGCCGAGGGAGGGCTCAAGACGGCTCTGGCATTGCCTGGCACCGCCCGCAGCGAGTTTGACAACCTGAAGCAGCGCCTGGCCGAGAGCTTTGAGGCGGCGCTGCGCCTGGCCGAGGGTCGCGCAATTGCACTGGAGATGGATGGCAGCGCAGGCGCACCGCCCAAAGAGCATTTCTTCAACGCCAAGTTTGCCTGCCCGCACTGCAGCTACACCATCAGCGAGCTGGAGCCGCGTCTGTTTTCGTTTAACTCGCCCGTGGGGGCCTGCCCTGGCTGTGATGGCTTGGGCAATATGGAATTTTTTGACCCAGCGCGAGTGGTGGCCTTCCCCACGCTCAGTCTTGCCAGTGGCGCGGTGAAGGGCTGGGACCGGCGCAATGGCTACTACTTCAGCATGCTGGAGAGCGTGGCCAAGCACTATGGCGCAGACATCGACAAGCCGTTTGAGTCGCTTGATGCCAAGGTACAACACGCGCTGCTGCACGGCAGTGGCGAGGAAGAGATCAAGTTCAACTACACCATGGAATCGGGCGCGTCGGCCGGTAAAAAGATCACCAAAAAACACCCGTTTGAAGGCATATTGCCCAATATGGCGCGGCGCTATACCGAGACGGATTCGGTCATTGTGCGCGAAGACCTGGCACGCTACCGCAACACCCAGCCATGTACCGACTGCGGCGGAACCCGACTGCGGCGCGAGGCGCGCAGTGTGAAGCTGGGCGAAGGCCCGCAGGCCAAGCGCCTATTTGAAATCAGCGGCACCACGCTGCGCGAGTGCCACGCCTACTTCAACACGCTGGAGCTCAAGGGGGCCAAAGGCGAGATTGCAGGCAAAGTGATCAAAGAGATTGCCTCACGCCTGAAGTTTCTCAACGACGTAGGCCTGAACTATCTGAGCCTGAACCGCAGCGCCGAGACGCTGAGCGGCGGCGAGTCGCAGCGCATTCGCCTGGCATCGCAAATTGGCAGCGGCCTGACGGGTGTGATGTATGTGCTGGACGAGCCCAGCATTGGCCTGCACCAGCGCGACAACGACCGACTGATCGACACGCTCAAGCACCTGCGCAATATTGGCAACAGCGTGCTGGTGGTGGAGCATGACGAAGACATGATACGCGCGGCCGACCATGTGATTGACCTGGGGCCTGGCGCGGGCGTGCACGGCGGGCGCGTCCTGGCACAGGGTACACCCGATGAGGTGCAGGCCAACCCGGCCTCGCTGACCGGGCAGTACATGAACGGTACGCGCAGCATCGCCGTGCCCACGCGCCGCCACAAATGGTCACCAACTATCAAACCCGTAGCGCCTGCGGCCAAAAAACCCGCCGCCTCCAAACACGCCCCCGCGCCCAGCCGCCAAGCCCTGGCTTGGGCGGAGCGCAACGCACACCACCTGGCCACCCAGGGCGACATGCAGGCCATTCGCATCATCAACGCGACGGGCAATAACCTGCACAACGTGAGTGCCGAGTTCCCTGTGGGCCTGCTAACCTGCGTGACGGGCGTGTCCGGCTCGGGCAAGTCCACCCTGGTGAACGACACGCTGTACGCCGCCGTGGCCCAGTCGCTCTACCGCGCGCACGACGAGCCTGCCGCGCATGAGGAGATCCAGGGCATCGAGCATTTTGACAAGGTGATTAACGTCGA
This sequence comes from Polaromonas sp., assembly GCA_043777795.1. Taxonomy (GTDB): domain Bacteria; phylum Pseudomonadota; class Gammaproteobacteria; order Burkholderiales; family Burkholderiaceae_C; genus JAAFIP01. Next base: position 61,786 of record JAYWHJ010000129.1, read on the forward strand.
CCAGTCGCCCATTGGCCGCACGCCACGCAGCAACCCGGCCACCTACACGGGCCTGTTCACCCCCATCCGCGAACTTCTGGCCGACGTGCCGATGGCCCGCGAGCGCGGCTACGGACCAGGGCGCTTTAGCTTTAACGTGGCCGGCGGCCGCTGCGAGGCCTGCCAGGGCGACGGCGTTGTCAAGGTCGAGATGCACTTTTTGCCGGACGTGTACGTACCCTGCGACGTGTGCAAAGGCGCGCGCTACAACCGCGAGACGTTAGAAGTTTTGTACAAAGGCAAAAATATCTGGCAGATCCTCGACCTCACTGTCGAGGTAGCGCACGAGTTTTTCAAAGCCGTGCCCACCATTGCACGCAAGCTGCAAACCCTGCTGGACGTAGGCCTAAGCTACATCAAGCTAGGCCAGTCCGCCACCACGCTGTCGGGCGGCGAGGCGCAGCGCGTGAAGCTGGCGCTGGAGCTTTCCAAACGCGACACGGGCCGCACGCTGTACATTCTGGACGAGCCGACCACCGGCTTGCACTTTGCCGACATCGAGCTGCTGCTCAAAGTGCTGCACCAGCTGCGCGACGCAGGCAACACCATCGTCATCATCGAGCACAACCTGGACGTGATCAAAACCGCCGACTGGCTGATTGACATGGGCCCCGAGGGGGGCGACGGTGGCGGGCGGGTAGTAGCGCTGGGGACACCGGAGGACGTGGCGCAGAACGAGGCCAGCCATACCGGACGGTATTTGAAGCGCTTGCTGACCGTACAGCCACTATAAACTTAGTAGCTAGTTCGGCAGTGTTTTATTGCGCTGGCGGCATCCATGCTGTATGTGTGGGGGGGGGTGCATCCCTCGGGGAACTTTGAAATACCCCCAGTTTCAGTCATCAGAACTACGGAGATAGCAGGCCTCTCATCGTGTCGCGGTGATGCGACATTCGCGTGATATTATTCCCGTTCAGTATGACGTGAGACACTGTATGTTCAAAAAGTTTTTAGGCACTCGCGAACCGCCAGCCACCCTAGACCCCCATGGCGCAGCTCTGCACGAGATGGAGGCGCTGGATGCGTCATTGCTAATTGAGTTTTTATGCGCGGCTGAATGCATTACACCCATGACCCGCGATGAGGCAAAGATCGCCAGTAGCTACATGCGTGCACGTCAATACGCCGATGGCGACATTATCCTCAGGGAGAGTGACAAGTCCAACACCCACTATATGCTGTGGATTCTGGACGGCGATGCGGTGGTCGAAGCCCTTGCCTCCAGTCTGAGCAGCCCCATCACCGTCACGGTGCTAGGGCCTGGCACCACGCTGGGTGAACTGAGCCTGATGGATGGCGGGGTGCGCTCTTTGACCTGCACCGCTTCGGGCACCACACGCTGCGCGACCTTGACCAAGCGCATGCTGCAAAACATGGCGATTGAGCACCCGTACGTGGCCACTAAACTCATGTCTATCATTTTGATTGGGGTGTCGGTACGACTGCGTGATCTAACCGAAAAGCTGAAACGCTATGTGCGCTTGAACCAAACGATGAACGAAGAATTGCACGAAACCATGACCCTGCAGGTCTTGCCTTAGGCACAGCCACACTCCGCCAAAGCTGCTGTATGCCAACCGCAAGTGCGCCTTCTGACCTGCTCACTTGGCTCAGCACGCTTGGACTGCAAAGCTATGCAGCTGCTTTTCAAGACAACGACATAGATTTTGAGCTCCTGCCGGAGATCACAGCGGACGATCTGCGCGATATTGGCGTTAATTCGGTGGGGCACCGGCGTGTGCTGCTGCAGGCCATTGCTGCGCTGCCTGCGTCTCAGCAGGTAGCTACCACGGCGGCCACCCAGCCCTCCAATATTCCCATGGCGGCTTTCGCTCCCGTAGTGGCGCCGACCTCCACCAACCCGGTGGCGCAAAGCGTGAGCAACCACCAGCACCGCTTGCTCACCGTGATGTTTTGCGATTTGGTGGGCTCTACCGGGCTGTCCAGCCGTTTGGATGCCGAAGATTTACAGTCACTGCTTCAAGCCTACCGGGAGTGCATCCGCGGCGTGGTGCACAAACACAAAGGGTATATTGCGCAGTATCTGGGCGATGGCGTGCTGGTCTATTTTGGCTACCCCAGCATCAGCGAGTCTGACTGCGAGCGGGCACTGCGCGCTGCGCTGGACGCCCTGCGCGCCATCCAGCAGGTGCCGCCTATCGCGGGCGTGCAATTGCAAATGCGCGTGGGCTTGGCCACTGGCATGGTGGTGATTGGCCAACTGGTGGGCGCGGGCAACACCCATGAAATAGGCGCGGTGGGCGAAACCCCCAATTTGGCAGCACGCATGCAAAGCTTGGCCGAGCCTGGCGGCATCGTGGTGTCCGACGCTACCCGCGATGCAGCGGGTGATTTGTTTGCCTTTCGCAGCCTGGGCGCGCTACCGATTAAAGGCTCGGCCACCGCTGTGCCAGCTTGGGAGCTCTTATCAGAGCAACAAAGCCAAAGCCGTTTCCAGGCCACACGGGGGCGCAGGCGCATTGGCCCGCTAATTGGCCGCGATGTGGAGCTGACTTTTTTACGTGACAAGTTTGACCGCTCCCGCAGCGGCCGTGGTCAGGCGATTTTGCTGCGCGGCGATGCGGGTACCGGCAAGTCGCACTTGATCACCCGGCTGTATGCGGATGTAGGGCCTGGCAACTCCACCGTACCTGTTTTGCAGTGTTCGCCTGATTACAGCCATACCCCTTTGTACCCTTGCATACAGCATATCGAGGCTGCCGCCAAAATTCGCTATGAAGACAGCGAGACCGAGAAGCAGCGCAAGCTGGAGGCGCTGGCAGTGCAATATGGTCTGGGGAGTAACGAAGATTTTTTTGCATTGGCCGAGCTGCTGGGCCTGCGCAATATCAGCGCGCCCAACTTGGTAGGCTTGAGCGCAGACACAGTGCGCAGCCGCATACAAGGCGCGCTGCTGCGCTGGCTACACAGCCTGGTGCGGGAACGCACATTGGTGGTGGTGGAAGACCTGCATTGGGCCGACCCCAGCACCAACGATTTGCTCAGCCGATTTGTCAGCGAGCTGCCCCGGCAAAGCGCCATGCTGATCGCCACCTCGCGCCCCATGAAGGACAAAATGTTCAGCGATGGGGCC
>JAYWHJ010000130.1:0-27644 GCA_043777795.1 Polaromonas sp.
ACGGTCTCGGGCGACGTGTACCGGCCCGCCGCGATCGAGCAGCTCAAAACCGTCACCGCGCAGGCCGGTGCCGAATGGTTCCCCAGCTCACCTGACCAAAAACCCGTGGACATCGCGCTGGCCGCGCTGGACTACGCGCGCAAGCACTACTTTGACGTGCTGCTGGTCGACACCGCAGGCCGCTTGGCGATTGACGAAGCGCTGATGCTGGAGATCAAACAATTGCACGCCGCCGTGAACCCGGTAGAGACCCTGTTCGTGGTGGATGCCATGCAAGGCCAGGACGCGATCAACACCGCCAAGGCGTTTAAAGACGCGCTGCCGCTCACCGGCATTATTTTGACCAAGACAGATGGCGACTCGCGCGGCGGTGCGGCCCTGTCGGTCAAGCAAATCACCGGCGTACCCATCAAATTTGCCGGTACCAGCGAGAAGATCGACGGCCTGGAAGTGTTTGACGCTGAGCGCTTCGCCAGCCGCATCTTGGGCATGGGCGATATTTTGGCGCTGGTCGAGCAGGTGACCGCGGGTGTGGACATGCAGGCCGCGCAAAAGATGGCCGCCAAAATGAAAAGCGGTGCCAATTTTGATTTGGAAGATTTTTTAGGTCAGTTGCAGCAGATGAAGCAGATGGGTGGCCTGTCCAGCATGCTGGACAAGCTGCCCATGCAGATGGCGGCCAAGGCGACTGAGGCCGACATGACCCGGGCTGAAAAAGACATTCGCCGCAAGGAAGGCATCATCCAGAGCATGACGCCGAAAGAGCGCCGTCACCCCGACCTGATCAAAGCCACTCGCAAGCGCCGCATTGCTGCAGGCGCAGGCGTACAAGTGCAAGACGTGAACCGCATGCTCAAAGAATTTGAGCAAATGCAAGGCATGATGAAGAAAATGAAGGGCGGCGGGATGATGAAAATGATGAAGCAGCTGGGCGGCATGAAAGGCATGCCGGGCATGGGTGGCGGCATGCCCAAGATGCCTTTTTAGGCTGTAACCTGAAGCCTTTTAGGCCATCAGCCCAATAGACTATTGCGAAAAAAGCTACTAAATAAATAGTAGAAATTTTTCTGCCTGACAGTGCAGCGCTAATCCAAGGCCACGTTCAGATGAAACTGCGCTGCAGCTTTGCCCAACATATTGACCTGCGCTGACCAACCCGGCTTGAACCTGTAATTCAAGCCCACAATAATGACCGGAGCCAGGCCGCCCACGTTGGCCACTTCGTTTTTAAACTCGCCTCGGTATCCATAAATCAGACCCCCAGTCCATTTGAACTCCAGCTTGTCTACGCCCAAAATCGACTTGTATACGCCCCCCCAGGGGTATAGGTACACACTGGGTTGGCCAAACGAATTGGTAAAAAACACAATGCCATCGAGTTTGCCGCTCGCGTACTCGCGCCCCACACCCACCAGGTATACGCTGCGGTGCGTGGGCTTGGGGTTGAAATGATGCGTATAGGAGCCCAAACTCAGGCTCAATCGAGGACTCGCCTCTTTGATATCAACAGGTTTGGCTTCGGTGGGCGCGTCAGCCACTGGGGCAGCAGGCGCCGCCTGCGCCAGGGCTGTGCCGGCAGAGTAAGCCACAATCAAAGCTCCAGCAAAGCGAATAAATAAGTTCATGGACAACAACTTGAAAGCAAACATGCGATGGGTGAGCAGTGTAACGGCTAGGCGCTGTGTAACCGGCCTGCGCAGCCGTCTTTACAGTTTTTTTGCAACTTGGTTGGCGCTTTTTCTGCTGCTCTCGGCGGTTTCTACCAGCGGCTGCGCTTGGCTAGACGCCAAACAGCGCAACATCATCTACCGCCCCACCTTGGGCGTACCCGCCGATTTTGCGGGCTTGCGCGCCGGTGACGAACGCTATTTTGTAGACCTCCCCGCCAGTCAACAAAGCCAGACGCGCAACACCGATCACACAGCCCAAACGGCTGGGCCACAGCGCATCGAGATGTGGTGGCTCCCGCATGCCAACCCGCAAGCTCCCACCCTGCTCTACTACCACGGTACCTTTCGCAATCTGTACCAAAACATCCACAAAATCGACGCTCTTCGGCATGCTGGCTTTGCCGTGCTGGCGGTGGAATACCGCGGTTGGGGCATGAGCAGCGCGATCACTCCGTCCGAGCAAAGCATTTTGCAAGACGCGCAACTGGCTTTTGACGAGCTGCGCCGCCGCGAGGCCCGCCCCAACCAGCGCGTGCTCTATGGTCACTCCATGGGCAGCGGCGTAGCGGTCGACATTGCCAGCCGTCTACAAGCCCCCAGTGACTACGGCGCCATCATTTTGGAGTCTGCCCTCACCAGTTTTACCGATGTGGCAGTGCAGGCCAGCTGGCTAGGCCGCTTGATCAGCAGTCTGAACAACGAACGCTTTGCCTCCATCGACAAAATCTCCCAAGTCAAAGCCCCCTTGCTCATGCTGCACGGCGGTCTGGACACCACCGTCCCCCCCGCGCTGGGCAACAAACTTTTTGCCGCAGCCAATCCGCCCAAACAATGGCTCGTCATCCAAAACGCCAAGCACAGCGACCTGCATGAGGCGGGCGGCGCTGCCTACCAGGCGGCCCTGCAAGGATTCACTAATTTATATGTTTTAGGCCGCTAGCGCAATAAAATATTGCGGGAGCAGCTATTGTATTTATAGTGCAATGCGGCTGCACTGCTTACATGCACAGATACTGGGAGCAGCGCCATCACGGTTTTTGCAGCCACGTCTGCAAGACAGCGTGCAGCTCCACCAGATCCAGCGGTTTGCGCAACACCAAATAGCCGTCACACTCGGCTTGTACCAAGTCGGACGAATTGAACTCCCCACTAACCATCGCGCCGCTAGCGCTGGGGCAACGCAGCAGCAAGGCCCGCAGAATATCAAAACCACTCTCACCCGATCTGAGCCGCTGGTCGCAAAAAATGGCTTGCGGATAAAACCCAGCGTCGACATGCGCCAAGGCCTGCGTGGCGGTGGTGGCATAACGCCCCTGCACACCCCAGCCTTCCAGCATCGCCCTCCACGCAGCAATCACATGCACGTCATCGTCCAGCACCAAACATCTCCCGCTGAGTCGAGCGAAGCCCACCGTTTGGGCCAGCTGCACCGCCGCGCCCATGGCCAGCGCAGTGGAGGGCCCGTGATGGGCTGCCAGTTGCAGCCAAAAACGCGATCCTTTGCCCGTGCGTGACGACACCCCATAGGTCGCGCCCATTAACTTGGCACAGCGCGCCACCACCGCCAAGCCCAGGCCGTGCCCAGCGCTGTCCACCCGCCAAGCCAGCTCACTTCGGTAGTACGCGCTAAACACCTGCTGCTCATCTTGCGCCGCAATGCCCATACCGGTGTCCCACACCTCGATCAACCAGTCGTCGCCGCGCCGCCGCACTGCTAACAAAACGCCACCCCTTTGGGTGTATCTCAAAGCGTTGTGGATCAGGTTCACCAGCGCTTGACGCAGCAGCGCAGGGTCAGCCAGCACCATGGCGTCGCGCTCAGGCAAACGCAGCCGTAGCTGCAGGTTCTGTGTGGTCGCCTGCTCGCGGAACAATTGGACAGTCTCACGCAGGAGCAAGGGCAACGACACCGGCACTGCACTGGGCTGCAAGATGCCAGCTTCGAGTTTGGACAAATCCAGCAGCGAATTGAACATCTGGTTCATGGCACCCATGCTGCTTTTCAAATCGGTCAGCAGCGGCTTGATCGCACTGTCCTGATTGCGCATGCCAATCGCTTCCACTAGCATCGACATGGCGTGAATGGGTTGGCGCAGATCATGGCTGGCGGTGGCCAAAAATAGGTTTTTTTCGTTCAGCGCCTCCGCGACTTCTTCGTTGGCGGTTTTATACACTTTGACCAAGCGCGCGCCCTCTTCCTCGTGCCACACCAGTTGTACAAAAAAATTATTTGAACCCGTGGAATTCCAATACTTCATCACCCCAAAAATGACGCACAGAGGCATCAGAAATGGCCAGTGGTTTGGAAACGACCATGGCATGGTCAGTACCATCAGGTTCCACCCCGTCATCAGAAACCGATGGTAGACGCTGGGCATCGGAGCCTGGTCTATCCCATTGCCAGCCATGATGGCCGCCAAGGTCACCAAGTACAGGTATTTGAATTCAATAGAAGCCGTTTGGCCAACCAGAGGCAGTACCACCGCCATGCCAAAGCCATGCACCAAGGCCGTCGTTTCTATCCTGGGCAGCCACCTGGTGAACATAGCCTCTGCAGACAAACTGCGCATATCGCGTTGGTAAGTTTTGTACTGCACGACGGCAAATGCGGTGGCCACGGCATAGCACAGCGCCCATACCAGTACCCGATCATCGCTACTACTTTGCCAGTAATACCATACAAACATGGTGGACACCAAAGGCATGGCAAACAGCCCGAACCTGAACCGCGAGTAGGATATTTCGAGCAGGCGCACCCGGCCCGCCATACTGATGCTGCGCAAGTCCAGCTCTTTAGTGGCGCTAAACAATTGGGATCACTCCAAGCTGTCCATTACTGCATCTGCGCGCACTTACTTGCATGCGGACACACTGGCCGGCGGGGGCCGCAAGCGGCGTCCACGCAACTTGGTAATGACTTCCACGCGGTTGCGCACGCCCAGTTTTTCCAGAATACCTGTGACGTGCTCCTTGACCGTGCTCTCAGACACATTGAGCGCGAGTGCAATACGCTTGTTGGGCAAGCCTCGCAACACCAAGTCGAGTATCTCGCCTTGCCGGGGCGTGAGCCCCAGCTCTTGCGCCGTCACTGTCCATTCGTGCGTGGACTGCGCAGGCGCAGCAGATGACACCGATGCCTCAAACCATTGCCCTCCTTGCAGCAAGGTAGCCAGCGCCAAAGCGAAGGTTTCTGGCGGCGCTTTTTTTGGCACAAACCCTTTGGCGCCTGCACTGCGCATGCGCTGCGCCATCAATGGATCTTCATCGCCACTGATCGCCAGCCAAGGGGTCTGCGGGCATTGCTGGCGAAAGTTTTTTAAATCATCCAGTATGTTTCCACACTCGAGCCATACGTCGGCAACTATCAATTGCGGACATCCTCTTGTATCGATACAACGTTGCAGCTCATGGCAAGTGGACACGGTCAACACCTCTATATCAGGCTGTACGGACCGATAGTAATGCGCCAGCCCCTGAGCCACCAATGGATGGTCATCCAGGATAATCACAGTAGGCGGTGAAATGTGCATAAAAACCCTGTTGTTGAACTGAAGATCTTACCTCGATAGAACAAAAGAACGATCTCCAAACACCCTACCAAAGTAGGGTGCCCCGCCGCTGTGAGCCCCCCTTCAGTAGGGTTAACAACGTGCTCAGGGCGGTCTACATTTGCACTCTGTCTATTTGACACCGATGCAAACACCTTGTTGACATTTCAATTGCCCCGCCCAAACGCACTTGCCGCCATCGCGCCGGAAAGTATGGAAACCACCTCTGCTTTGGTGGGTCTCTTATTGCGACACACATGATTGACTTAAGTTCTACGCTGGCCGACTGGCACAGCCGTGGGGAGTACCACGATTTCTGCGGCCGTCGGATTTTCGTGCGAACAGCAGGCAGTGGGCCACCTTTATTGCTCATCCACGGTTACCCCACCAGCTCTTACGACTGGCACGCAGTGTGGGAGCACTTTGCTGCACATTTCACCGTCATCGCGCCAGATATGTTGGGCTTAGGTTTTTCAGACAAACCGCTCAACCACCACTACAGTATTGCAGACCATGCTGACATGCACGAGTCTTTGATCATTGCTTTGGGGCGACCCACCGTGCATGTCATGGCGCACGATCTGGGCGTGAGCGTCGCGCAGGAGCTGCTCGCCCGGCGGGAACAAGTTACCACGTTGGTGCCTATCGCATCACTCACCTTGCTCAATGGCGGCGTGTGCCCTGAGGCGTACCGCCCACGGCCAATTCAACGCCTATTGGCTTCACCGCTGGGCAGCTGGATTGGGCCGCACGTCTCCAAAGCCGCTTTTGACCGCGCGATCGTCTCGCTGTTCAGCCCAGACATGCCCCCTAGCTGCGAGTTGCTCAATGATTTTTGGTCGCTTGTCAACTACCACGATGGACGCAAAGTCACGCACGCGGTGGGCCGGTTTTGGCGCGAACGGCTAGGCTTGCGCGAACGGCTTTTGGCACCCCTGCTGCGCAGCACGGTACCTATTCGTTTCATCAATGGCGCCAGTGATCCCAACTCGGGACGCCACATGATGGACAGCTACCGCACACTCAGCCCCGATGAAGATATCGTGAGCTTGGAGGGCATAGGCCATTGGCCCCAGATCGAAGCGCCCAAGGATGTGGCCCACTCTTTCCTGGCTTTTGCAAGCGAACATACCCACAGATAGCACCCTACCGAAGTCGGGTTTCTTATGCCGGTGCATGCCCATACACTGGCCACCGCTTTCGTATCAAAGGTTTTTTAAAGGAGTGACAATGAAATCAAAAATCTCAGCCAGTGTGTTGCTGGCGTTTGCGCTGGTGGCCTGCGGTGGTGGTGGCGATGGCGATGCGCCAATTGCAGTTAACCCGCCCGCTAACCCTCCAGCTACCCCTCCAGCTACCCCTCCAGCTAACCCTCCAGCTAACCCTCCAGCTAACCCACCAGCTAACCCACCAGCTAACCCACCGGCTAATCCACCGGGTAATCCACCGGCTAATCCACCAAGCAGCAGTGCCTTGACTAGCTACGAGGCGTTGAACAATACCGCCTCGCGCACTGATTTACTGACCCAACTCAACAACCAGGGCGCCAAAGGGTTCAACTACTTCGGTCCGAACATATTGGGCGGCGCAGGGTTTAACTTGTATGCCAAAGACAGCAGCACCACTTTCAGCTATGAAATACTGGACACCCAATCCACGGGCGCAACTTTTGTAGCCCAGCTTAACTCCCAAGGAGCTAAAGGTTTTGATTTTTACGGCCCCACCACGGTGGGTACGGTCTATGTCAAAGAAAGCAATGCAGCAAGCAATACCTTTGAAGTGCTGGCAGCGCCCACCACCGCTGCAGGCTTCTTGAGCCAAATCAACGCCCAAGGCGACAAAGGCTTCTTGTATATGGGTCCCTATTCATTGGGCAACATCTATGGCAAGTCTTCCAGCGGCAATGCCAAATACAGCTACCGCTTGGCCGCGCAGCCTGCGACGCATGACGCGTTGGTCACACAGGCCAATGTCCAAGGCCAGGAGGGCTACAAATTTGGTGGGCTGGAAATTCTCAGTGGTGATCCAGCGGGTGCTTTCGTCAACATCTATGTCAAAGATACGTACCAGGCATCGAAGTTTGAATGGAAAACCAACTTTACAGCCACCAGCGCGGCCAACTTGGTAGCCCAAGCCAACACCGAAGGTGCTGCCAATTTTGTGTACTGGTTTAGCGTGATCCTTGGCAGCACCACCCGGGAGGTGTACTTCAAACCTACCAACTGTAGTGGGGTGCTTTGCAGAGGCACCAGCCCCTTGTGATAAGGGGTATTGCATCAGCGACTCAACCCACCGGTTTTTAACTAGGTAATTTTTATAAAGCTATTGCATCTACGCAACCCCAAATGGATCTCTTATCTCCGGTGTGCGACTGGCAAATGCTAAATCAGTTGTGAATAGACTACGGCAAAGTCAAACAGCTGGCGCGGATACCTAAGCCCCGGTGTACACCGGCCCTGGCTGACCAAAAAAAGCCTTCCAGCAAATGGTACGCCAGCGCAAAGTTCTTCGACCTTGTGCTGGTGCGCGTTATATTGGGTATGACGATGAACTGCTTGTCGGCATGCGCCAGTTTGGCAAAGAAGTTAGTCAAATCCTGAAAGCTGGCAATGCCGTCATACTGGCCACGCATGGTCAACCTGGGCACGTTGATTTTTTCCGGGTCGCACACCGGCAGGTTGGCCGACATGTCGATGTAGGTACCGGTGGGCACCGAGGTGTCCACCGCCTGTGCCGCATCGGCAAAGGCCTCCACAATAGTGCAGTCGCTGGTGCCCGGATGGTCGCGGGTGAAGATGCTGCAGATCATGTCGCAGTCTATCGGGCGGCGGTTGGCCGCGCGGTACGCAGCCAGGCGCTTCTTGCGCTCAGCCAAAGTGGGGCTGCCCTCACCTCTCTAAACCATTGCGTCCAAAGCTAGGCGCGCTACCCGCTCAGGGTGGCCACGGGGCAAACAATGCTGCGCGCAAAGCACCGGAGGACGAGCCATACATCAGCAACCTGCCGCCGCCCGTGGCCTTCATGATGTATTCGCTCACCCCGTTGATATCGTCGGCACCGCAGGAAATTGAACTTAGCATAGGGGAACGCCTTGAGGACTATGAGCATGAGTATGCTTTAGCCCACTAGACCACTAGACCACTAACCCAAGAAACCAAGAGAATATCGCGGGAGAAGCTACTTTTTTTATAGCCAGCGTCTTGTCCGGCGTAGTCTATCGAGCGCTTTTGGAGACACTTTGCCAGAGTCTTTTGCAGCGCTGGCACAGCTGGACGGGGAACGGGACATCCATATGCTTAACGTTTTTTAGCCCCTGATCCCAACTCTACTAAGTCCCATAAATTGCCGTACAGATCCTCAAAAACCGCCACGGTTCCGTAGTCTTCAATTTTGGGCTCTCTGGTGAACTTGATGTTCAATGCAAGCATGCGCTTGTAATCTCGCCAAAAATCATCTGTGCTGAGAAACAAAAATACACGGCCACCTGCTTGGTTGCCAATGAACGGCTGTTGCTCAGGTTGTGAGGCTCTAGCTAGCAGTAATGCGGTGCCTCTGGATCCAGGCGGAGCCACCACCACCCAACGCTTGTCCTGCAAGGGCTGGTACGTATCTTCAAGCAAAGTAAACTGCAGTTTATCTACGTAAAACTCAATCGCTTCATCGTAGTCACGAACAACCAAGGCGATATGAATGATGGCCTGCTGCATGTGACCTCTTTTTACATTTACGCTAGCTCTGCAGCTTGGGCCATCGGAATGCTTCCCCGCAGTGAATACCCCAACCGCTCTGTCACTTCAATATCCATCATCTGCCCCACCATGCGCATAGCCTGGCTGCTTGCGGGGAAGTTGACTACGCGGTTGCATTCGGTGCGGCCCATGAGTTCGGGAACCTCTGCCGAAGAGCGGCGTGAGGGGCCTTCTACCAAGATGCGCACTGTCGTGCCAACCAGTTCGTTGCTGATCGCGTCGGTGCTGTCGTCGATGATTTTTTGCAAGTGTTGCAGTCGTTTGAGTTTGACGTCGTGCGGGGTATCGTCGTGCAGATTGGCTGCCGGTGTACCGGGGCGGGGGCTGTAGATGAAGCTGAAGCTGTTGTCGTAGCCTACGTCGTCGATGAGCTTCATCATTTTGGTAAAGTCGTCTTCGGTCTCGCCGGGGAAGCCGACGATGAAGTCGCTGCTCATGCGCATACCGGGGCGGATGGCGCGCAGTTTGCGGATGGTGCTTTTGTACTCTAGCGATGTGTAGCCGCGCTTCATGGCGGCGAGTATTTTATCGCTGCCGTGCTGCACGGGGAGGTGCAGGTGGTTGACCAGCTGGGGCACTTTGGCGTACACGTCGATCAGCGCTTGGGTGAACTCGTTGGGGTGGCTGGTGGTGTAGCGGATGCGCTCGATACCGGGGATGTCGGCGACGTATTCGATGAGGGTGGCGAAGTCAGCGATCTCGCTGGTGTTGCCCATCACGCCTCGATAGGCGTTGACGTTTTGGCCCAGGAGTGAAATTTCTTTCACGCCTTGGTCTACCAAGCCCGCCACTTCCACCAGCACGTCTTCCAGCGGTCGGTTGATCTCTTCGCCACGGGTGTAAGGCACCACACAGTAGCTACAGTATTTAGAGCAACCTTCCATGATGCTCACATAGGCGCTGGCACCCTCCACGCGGGCCAGGGGCATGTTGTCAAACTTTTCTATTTCGGGGAAGCTGATATCCACCTGCGGGCGCTTTTCGCGGTCACGCTTGGCCAGCAGCTCGGGCAGGCGGTGCAGGGTTTGGGGGCCGAAAACCACGTCTACATAGGGAGCGCGGGCGATGATGGCTGCGCCTTCTTGGCTGGCTACGCAGCCGCCTACGCCGATTTTGACACCTTTCTTCTTCAGGTGTTTGATGCGGCCCAAGTCGCTGAACACTTTCTCCTGGGCCTTCTCACGCACCGAGCAGGTGTTGAACAAGATCAGGTCGGCCTCTTCGACGTTTTGGGTTTTCTCGTAGCCCTCAGCAGCGTGCAGCACGTCGGTCATTTTGTCCGAGTCGTACTCGTTCATCTGGCAGCCGAAGGTTTTGATGAAGACTTTTTTGCTCATAGTGCGATTCCTGATAACTATGTTTTTAGGAGCTGCTCCCGCAATATTTTATTGCGGCCAGCAGCTTATTTAATGTATGAAGTACATTGAAAATTGTGGAGGAAAGCGCATGGGCAGCATTGCCGTCGCCCGCCACGCAACGGGACGGTAAGCTCTACCTCACCGGCTTCTAACTGTACTTACTGCTTGAACTTAGGCAGCTGGTTAAACGGTGTTTTACCGTCGTCCACCTTGGCTTTATCGCCATCCGAGCTGAAAAAAATATTATTCTCTGGCGTGGCGCGCTTGACCTTTTGCTTGGCCTCTAGTGCGGTGAGCAGCCACACCTGATGCAGGTTGCCGTAAGTGTCACGCACAAAATTCACCACCAGCTCTTGGCCGATGATGGCCCCGGTCATCACCAAGGTGTTTTGCGGGCCGCGTATACGCGCGCCGGGCGAGAGGCGCTCGGGTTTGCCGTCGATCATCACATCAGCGCCCTGCACCACTTTGAATACGCCGCGCTGCGCGTTGGGCGGAAACTGCCGCCCGGCATCCGCGCCGAGGTTGACCACCTGCTCTGGTACCGGCAGCGCCGCATCGCTTTGCGCATGGGCCGCCAAGGGCATACCGGTCAGTATATGAATAGAAAATATAGCTGTAGCCCAATAGAATACTGCAGAGGCAGCTACTTTTTTAGGAGTAGTCGCCATCAGGGCGGGGAGCAGTGGGACGGGGGAAGTGCAGCGATTCATGGTAAACATCCAGAGGCTGTATGTGAGTGGCGGCGACTGCGCGCACCCAAAATGTGGTGGTGGTAGGTGGATTTGAACCACCGACTTCAGCATTATGAATGCTGCGCTCTAACCAACTGAGCTATACCACCGAAGACCAGAATTATAGCCGTTTTGGCGACCACGGCCGCCCTCACATGCACTTGTGGGGTTTACACGTGCTTGAAATCTGCCTTGCGCTTGCCCACAAACGCGTCCATACCCTCTTTTTGGTCTTGCGTGGCAAACATGGCGTGGAACAGTCGGCGCTCGAACATGATGCCGTCGGACAGGGAGCTTTCATACGACCGGTTGACCGACTCTTTGGCCGCCATGACGGCGATTTGCGAGTACTCACTGATCATCAGCGCAGCGCCCAGGGCTTCTTCCATCAGTTTGTCCAGCGGCACGACGCGGCTCACTAGCCCTGCGCGCTCGGCCTCGTTTGCATCCATCATGCGGCCCGTGAGGGCCATGTCCATGGCTTTGGATTTGCTCACCGCGCGTGGCAGCCGCTGGGTGCCGCCGGCGCCGGGGATAACGCCCAGCTTGATCTCGGGTTGGCCAAACTTGGCGTTGTCGGCGGCAATAATAAAGTCGCACATCATCGCCAGCTCGCAGCCACCGCCCAGGGCAAAGCCGCTGACGGCGGCGATGACGGGTTTACGGATGGAGCGGATAGTTTCCCAGTTTTTAGTGATGTAGTCGTTTTTGTAGACGTCGGCAAAGCTGTAGGTGGCCATGGCACCGATGTCGGCACCAGCGGCAAAGGCTTTTTCGTTGCCGGTAATGATGATGCAGCCGATCTCGGGGTCGGCGTCAAAGCCTTTAAGTGCCGTGCCCAGCTCTTCCATCAGCGCGCCGCTCAGCGCGTTGAGCTGTTTGGGACGGTTCAGGGTGATGATGGCGGCTTTGCCTTCTGTTTTGGTGAGGATGTTTTCGTATGTCATGGGCTTATCTTAGCTGGTCTTTGTTTTGTACGGGCGCAAGTCAGGGAGGCTACTTCCTAGTTTTGTAAGGGAACGGGCCGGGGATGACGTTTCACAGTTTTGTGCTGGAGCTGGCCGACGATGTACTCAGCTCCGCGGCTGTCCTCCGTGGCTGCCTAGGGCAGCCTACTCCCCCTTTATGCCGCTGCGCTGAGTACACCGCCGACCTGCTCTCGCGAAATGGTGGGCGATTAACCGTGTTGCTCCACACTATCCTTTTCGCAGCCATGGCGAGCACAGAGACTGACCCAGCTCCCGTGATCCAATCGCCAGAGCGGGCACCGCCAAAAATTCACCGACCAATCGGTCAGGTAATCCGAAAATAGTGGTAAATTTCAAGGCAGGAGACAAGCCATGGCAGACAACACCACCACCGACCCCACCATACTGTACGAAGAGCGCGGCACAGGCAACACGCTAATCGCCCTCATCACCCTCAACCGCCCCACTGCGCTCAACAGCTTTACCAAGCAAATGCACCGCGAGCTGTGGGCTGCGTTTGACAAGATTGAGGCCAATACCAACATCCGCGCAGCCGTCATCACCGGTGCAGGGCGCGGCTTTTGCGCCGGGGCGGATCTGTCGGAGTTCGACTTTTCCGAAGGCACCGATGCCAAAGGCCGCACCATGGTGGACCGCGCCAACCCGCGCGCTGTCATCAACGACTATTTCAACCCCACAGCACAACGCTTACAAGCATTGCGCGTGCCCACCATCGCCGCCATCAACGGCGTAGCCGCTGGCGCGGGCGCATCCTACGCGCTGTCCTGCGACATCAGCATCGCCGCGCCCGCCGCCAGTTTCATCCAGGCCTTTAGCAAAATCGGGCTTATCCCCGACTCCGGTGGTTCCTGGATTCTGCCCCAGCGCCTGGGCATGGCACGCGCCATGGCTCTGTGCATGACAGGCGACAAACTGCCCGCCGCGCAGGCTAAAGAATGGGGCCTAATCTGGGACGTGGCCGACGACCCGGTAGCCGCAGCTCTTGCCATGGCCGCCAAACTAGCCACTATGCCCACCCAAGCCCTGGTTGTCACCCGCCATCTGCTGCGCAATGCGCATACCAACAACTTCGATGCGCAACTGGATTTGGAGCGCGACGAGCAAAGCACGCTGGGCAATACGCATGACTACATCGAAGGTGTGAAGGCTTTCTTGGAAAAGCGACCCGCCAACTTCAAGGGAAATTGAATGTACCCTTCAACTTCCATACTTGACCCCATCAAAAAAGAGGCCGCGGACTTGGCACGCCAAGTGGGCGAGACGATGTGGGCGGTAGACACGGCCAGCAAAGACACTATGGGTATGGAACTGCTGGAATGTGCGCCGGGCCGGGCCAGCGTGCGGATGGAGGTGAAGCAACTGCACCTGAACGGCCACCAAATTTGCCATGGCGGGTTTATCTTTACGCTGGCAGACACAACGTTTGCCTTTGCCTGCAATTCGCATAACAAGGTGGCCGTGGCGGCAGGGTGTTCGATTGAATTTTTAAAGTCGGGGCAACTGGGGGATGTGCTTACCTGCGTGGGTGTGGAGCAAACACTGACGGGGCGGCACGGCATTTACGATATGCGGGTGACTAACCAGCATGGCGAAGTGATAGCGATGTTTCGCGGCAAGTCGGCGCAGATTGCTGGGGTGATTGTTTAGCCTAGGACGAAGTCAAAGCCGGGGAGTTTTTGAACGTACAGGGCGCGAAGGTTGCGCGAAGCGCGCAGAAGGAAGACAAAAAAAACTAAAAATTCAAAAAGAAAAAATATCCAACTGAAACCGTAAAACTGGAAATCAGAAAAATTAAAGCCAAAAATAATTTGTGAATTCTTTTGAATTTATTTTGGTTTTAATTTTGAATTATTTTGGTATTTTCTTTTCTGCGCTCTTTGCGTAACCTTCGCGCCCTCTGCGTTCAAAAAAAGGTATCCATGACCAACTTTCCTTTAGAACTAATCGAAAAAGCCCCCGTAGCCGAGTTGCGCGCCTTGCAGCTCAAGCGTCTGCAAACTACACTGCGCCACGCCTACGCCAACTCACCCGTTTACAAAGCCAAGTTTGATAGAGCAGGCGTACACCCCGACGAGTGCGGGTCCTTGGCAGATATAAACAAATTCCCTTTCACCACCAAAGCCGATTTGCGTGACAGCTACCCGTTTGGGATGTTTGCAGTAGAGCGCGAACAGTGCGTGCGCATCCATGCGTCCAGCGGCACCACGGGCAAGCCCACCGTAGTGGGATATACGCAAAACGATGTCGACATGTGGTCTAGCATGGTGGCCCGCAGCCTGCGCGCTGCGGGTGCACGCCCCGGCGACATGGTGCATGTGAGCTATGGCTACGGGCTGTTTACCGGCGGGCTGGGTGCGCACTATGGGGCGGAGAAGCTGGGCCTCACAGTCATTCCGTTTGGCGGCGGGCAGACCGAGCGGCAGGTGCAGCTCATCATGGACTTTAAGCCGACCATCATCATGGTCACGCCCAGCTACATGCTGGCGATTGCGGACGAGCTGGAAAAGCAGGGCATTGACCCGCGCTCTACCTCCCTGCGCATTGGCGTGTTTGGTGCCGAGCCGTGGACCAATGACATGCGCCGCGCGATTGAGCAACGGATGAACATTAAGGCCGTGGACATCTACGGACTGAGTGAAGTGATTGGCCCCGGCGTGGCTAACGAATGCATCGAAACGCAAGACGGCCCCACAATTTGGGAAGACCATTTTTATCCCGAGATAATTGACCCCGATACGGGTGCAGTGCTGCCCGATGGAGAGATGGGCGAGCTGGTGTTTACCAGCCTGACCAAAGAGGCGTTGCCCATCATCCGCTACCGCACCCGCGACCTCACGCGCCTGCTGCCGGGCACGGCGCGCACGATGCGGCGGATGGAAAAAATCACTGGCCGCAGCGACGATATGATGATCGTGCGCGGGGTGAACGTGTTTCCCTCGCAGATTGAAGAGCTCATTCTCAAGCAAAGCGCCCTAGCCCCTCACTACCAGTGTATTTTGAGCAGGGATGGGCCGATGGATGCGCTGACGGTGGCGGTAGAAACCCAACCCGGTTTGGCCGTGGACAGCCAGGCAGCCCGCGCAGCGTCTGCAGCTCTGGCACACGACATCAAAACGTTCATTGGCTCCAGCGCGCAAATCGATCTGCGCGCCGAGGGCGGTGTGGAGCGCAGTGTGGGCAAGGCCAAGCGGGTGGTGGATTTAAGAGGTAAATAGGCCTCTAGCCCAATAAAATATTGCGGGAGCAGCTATTATTTTTAGAGTAACAGCCAATCAGCGACTACACCAGAGGTAGCCGTACACGGGCATCCAGCCCTTCAATCCGGCCGCGCGCCATGCGATTCTCCAGCGCGATGTTGCCGTGCAACGCGCTGACGATTTCTGCACAGATAGCCAACCCCAAGCCAGAGCCCGCCTGCACACTACCGGCTGAAAATGGCTGGAACAAACGCGCGTACAGCTCCGCATCGATACCCGCACCGTTATCAGCTATCACCAGTTCTGCGGTGGTATTGTCTGTGACCAGCCGGACTGACAACACACCGCCTTTGGGTGTGTGTTTGATGGCGTTATGCAGCAGATTGCGGGTCAGTTCGCGCAGCATCCAGTCGTGGGTCCGCACGTTGGCAACTTGCGTGTCAATGCCGAAGTCGATATCTTTGTCGGCCATCAATGGTGCCAGCTCCAGCGCCAGCTCACGCACCACGGCAGACCAGTCGGTGACCGGCGCGTAGGCCTGCTGGCGCAGTTGTTCTACCTTGGCCAAGGACAGCATCTGGTTGGCCAGCGTGGTAGCGCGCTCTACGGTGTTGCTGATTTCCTGCAGCGCCAGTCGCGGTTCCACGTCGCCGCGCAAAGCGGACTGGGTCTGCACTTTCAGCACCGCCAGCGGAGTTCGCAACTGGTGGGCTGTGTCGCGTACAAAGCGTTTTTGGTGTTGCAGCAAATGGTCTAGCCGCAGCATGAGTTGGTTGTTGGCCTGCACCAAGGGCTGCAGCTCGCGCGGCGCGCGTTTGGCATGCAGCGGGCTCAAATCGTTTTCTTGCCGCGCGGCAATCTGCGCGCTAAGCTCGCGCACAGGGCTTACCGCGCGTTGCACCACCCACACCACCACGCCTGCAATCACAAGTACCAACAGGGCTTGTCGCCACAGCGTGCGGATCAAAATATCACGCGCCAAGGTTTCGCGCAGCTCCAAAGTTTCTGCTACCTGCACCACCGCCATGCCACTGCCTTGCTGGCCGGCCACCGGCTGCAGCAGCACCGCCACCCGCACGGGCAAGGTTCGCAACACAGTTTGCGTTTCTTCGCGCGGCTCTTCGGCAATGGTATCGTCGTAAAAGTCTACCAAGGCGGCATACGGCGGCTGATCGGGTATACGCCCCGACCACGGCTTGAGTTTGTCAAACCCCGACACCATCTCGCCTTGAAACCCGCTCACACGGTAAAACATGCGGCTGCGGTTATCGGCCTCAAAGGCCTCCAGCGCTGCGTAGGGCACGCGCGGCACCACGCGCAGCAGCGCTCCCTCGCCTTGCACGTCCAGTTGCTCACCAATGGTTTTGGCCGAAGCCAGCAAGGTGCGGTCGTAGGCCAGATTGACCGCTGCCAGCGACTGGCGGTACAAAATGACCGTATCAACCACCACAAAAAGCAGCACGGGCAGCAAAATGCCCAGAAGCAAATAGCGCTGCAAAGACAAGCTGCGATGGACTGGTGTGGGGTTTGCGGTGGTCAACACCTAACCCTCGGCTTTCAGTAAATAGCCCAACCCGCGCAAGGTCACCAGTTTGGCACCGGTGCCTTGCAGCTTTTTACGCAGGCGGTAGGCCACCACTTCGATCGCTTCGTACTGCACATCGACAGCGCCGGGAAAAACCCGCTCAAACAATTTCTCTTTGGTCACTGCATGGCCCGCACGCTCAAACAGCGCGGCCAGCAAGGTGGCTTCGCGGGTGCTCAGCTCCATGGGCAAGCCCTGGTGGTAAAAAGCCCCGCTGTCTTTTTCAAAACTGATGCTGCCTATGGCGCGGCGGCTGGCGGCCAAATGCGCATCGGCCATTAGTGGGAATTTTTCATGTGCATCCAGCGCGCGCAGCCCGCGTGCGGCCGCACGTCCCAGTGCCCGCACGCGGGCTTCCAGCTCGTCTAAATCAAAGGGTTTGGGCAAGTAGTCGTCCGCCCCGGTGTTCAGGCCCAAAACGCGGTCGCCCACGGTGCCACGGGCGGTCAGTATCAGCACCGGTGTTGCCAGCCCCAGCTTGCGTGCATCGCTCAGAATTTGCAGGCCATCGCGCCCAGGCAGGCTTAAATCCAGCAGCACCACATCGGGCTCGCTGCTCTGCCACACGGCTAGCGCTTGCAAGCCATCTGCACAAGTGCTCACCTGCATGCCGCGCAGCCCCAGCGTGCGCGCCAAGGTGGTGCGCATGGCTTCGTTGTCTTCAACCAGCAAGATTTTCATAAAGGTAGAGACTAGCACTTTCCCTAGTGTTTTTGGACAGCTAACTGACAGGCAGAGCACGCAATATCCACATATCCATTTTTTAGGAGTTTCCCATGCGTCGCAATGAATTTCTCAAATCTCTGGCGGCTTTGGCCGCTGCCGGTGCCCTGCCACTGTCGGCTCAAGCGGCAGCCAATCTGAAAATGATGATCCCAGCCAACCCCGGTGGTGGGTGGGACAGCACGGGCCGTGCCCTGGGCAAAGCCCTAATGGACGCCAAAGTGGCCGACACCGTGCAGTACGAAAACAAAGGCGGTGCCGCCGGTGCGCTGGGCTTGGCCCAGTTTGTCAACAGCGCCAAAGGCGACCCCAACGCTCTGATGATGATGGGCGCTGTGATGCTGGGCGGCATCATCACCGGCAAACCGCCGGTGGGCCTGGACAAAGTGACACCGATTGCGCGCCTGACCAGCGAGTTCAACACCTTTGTCTTGCCTGCCAACTCGCCCCTGAAGAACATGAAAGAAGTGGTTGAGCAGCTCAAGAAAGACCCCGGCAGCGTGAAATGGGGCGGCGGCTCCCGCGGCTCCACAGAGCATATTGCCGCCGCCATGCTGGCGCGCGCGGTCGGCGTAGACCCCAAGAAGATCAACTACGTGGCCTTCCGTGGCGGCGGTGAGGCGACAGCCGCTATTTTGGGCGGCAACGTCACCGTGGGCGGCAGCGGCTACAGCGAGTTTGCCGAATACATCAAAACCGGCAAGATGAAAGCGATTGCCGTCACCTCTGACAAGCGCCTGCCCGGCATTGACGTGCCCACCATGAAAGAGCAAGGCTTTGACGTGGTGCTGGGCAACTGGCGCGGCGTGTACGCTGGCCCTGGCATCACGCCGGAGCAGCGCAAAGCATTGACAGACTTGGTCGTCGCGGCCACCAAGTCCAAAGCTTGGCAAGAAGACTTGACTAAAAATGGGTGGACACCTGCACTCTTGACTGGCAAACAATTTGATGAATTCGTGGACTACGAATTTGCCAGCCTGCGCGCGACGATGTATTTGTCTGGCATGCTGTAAATCGTTAAATAGGAGATGCTGATGGCGACCACCAAAACTTTGGAAAGCGCCGTCGGCGTAGCGTGCTTACTGCTGGGCCTGGGTATTGCTGCGGGCGCTACGCAGATATCCAGCGATGCCGGGTACGGCGGCATAGGCCCCAACTTTTTGCCGTGGGTGGTGGGCATTGCGCTCACACTGTGCGGCGCGGGTTTAATCTGGCAAGCCCAGCGCGGTGGCTGGCATGCGCGGGACGAGCCCGACGGGGCAGCCCAAGGCGATTGGGTATCCTTCCTGTGGGTCTCGGCGGGCATTTTACTCAACGCTTTGTTGATTACCCGCATCGGCTTTATCTTGAGTTGTACCTTGTGTTTTGTATTGGCAGTGCGCGGCTTTCACCAGTCTCAGGGGCGGCTCGATCTGTCTGCCCGCTCTTGGGTGCGCGACACGCTAATCGGCTTTGCCATAGCTGCCCCGGTGTACTGGATGTTTACCAAGCTGCTGGCCATCAATTTGCCCGGCCTCACCTCTACCGGCTGGATTTGATATGGACATTCTGAACCAACTGATGGCTGGCTTTGCCGTCGCCATCACCCCTATCAATTTGCTCTGGGCCTTGGTGGGCTGCACCATTGGCACGGCGGTGGGCGTGCTGCCCGGCATTGGCCCCGCAGTGGCGGTGGCCATGCTGCTGCCGATTACCACCAAGGTGGACGTTACGGCGTCGATGATTTTCTTTGCCGGTATTTACTATGGCGCCATGTACGGAGGCTCTACGACCTCTATTTTGCTCAATACCCCAGGGGAGGCGGGCTCCATGGTCACGGCCATGGAAGGCAACAAGATGGCTAAGAATGGTCGCGCGGGGGCGGCTTTGGCCACCGCTGCGATTGGCTCGTTTGTAGCGGGTACCATCGCCACCGTGGTAGTCACCTTCGCCGCGCCGATGATTGCCGACTACGCTGTCAAGCTGGGGCCACCCGAATATTTCTTGCTCATGTTGTTGGCATTTTGCACCGTGAGCGCGGTGCTCGGCGCCAGCGCTTTGCGCGGCGTGACCGCGCTGATGATTGGCCTGGCTATCGGCTTGGTGGGCTTGGATCAAATCTCTGGCCAAGTGCGCTACACCGGCGGTGTGAGCGAGTTTTTGGACGGTATTGAGATTGTGTTGGTAGCCGTGGGGCTGTTTGCCGTAGGCGAGGCTTTATACAACGTGATCTACCAAGGCCGTGAGAGCGAAACCCAAAACAAAATGAGCAGCGTGCACATGACCAAAGCCGAGTGGCGCAGGTCCTGGCCCGCCTGGCTGCGCGGCACCTTCATCGGCATTCCCTTTGGCACCATCCCCGCTGGCGGCAGCGAGATACCTACATTTTTAAGCTACGCCACCGAGAAAAAACTCAGCAAGCACCCGGAAGAATTTGGTACCACGGGTGCCATCGAAGGCGTGGCCAGCCCGGAGGCGGCCAACAACGCCGCCATCACCGCCACGCTCATTCCGTTGCTCACGCTGGGTATCCCCACTTCCAACACCACTGCTATTTTGCTCGGCGCTTTCCAAAACTACGGCATCCAACCAGGGCCGCAGTTGTTTCAAACCTCGGCCGCATTGGTCTGGGCTTTGATTGCGTCGCTCTACATTGGCAACGTGATGCTGCTGATTCTGAACCTGCCGATGGTGGGCTTGTGGGTCAAACTCTTAAAAATCCCAAAGGCGCATTTGTATGCCGGTATTTTGATTTTCTCCACCGTAGGTGTCTACGGCATGCGCCAAAGTGCGTTTGACCTGCTGCTGCTCTACGGCATTGGCTTGGTAGGGGTGATGTTCCGGCGCTTTGACATTCCTACCGCACCCGTAGTAGTGGGCATGATTTTGGGGCCTTTGGCAGAAGCGCAACTGCGCAATGCGCTGAGTATTGGAGAGGGTAAATGGACGGTATTTTTAGACCGTCCGGGCTCACTCACTTTGTTAGTAATCATCGCTGCGATATTGGTGCTGCCGCGTCTGCTTAAGTTGCGCAAGGCCTAGCGCTGCTCTATTTTTTGCACCAAGAGGTCTAGATGCGCCTCTTTGTTCAAAGTGATTTTGATGCGTACCGGCAAGTGCTGCAAACTGGGTGCGATCCACATTTCGGCCGTGATGGTGCCGCGCGCTACGGCCAAGGGGCGCGGCTTGAGGTGGTGGGCCTGTACGGCACCCATCAGGGGCAGGTAGATCGTCTCTGCGGGGCCAATGTCGTACACCCATTTATCCAGCCCGCCCGGCCGCGCCAACCACACGGTGATGAACTCGCCCTCTTTGAGCACCGTGCGCCCGGTACTGAAGCGGTAGCCTAGGTCTACAAACTGGCTGGCGGTGTCTTGCACGACACTCAGGTCATCGGCTGGGCGCGGGATGCGGCGCCCGTCTGTCAGCAACACATCGCGCGCATCCAGTTTGACGCTGCGTGGGCTACGCGCGGGTAACTGCTCCTCATATGCCTGCGGCTGCAAGCCCGTGGCGCGCACACGGCCCTGGCTGGTCAGCTGTGCTTTGGCCAAACCCAAACTAATATCTATGCGAACTTGATAGCGGTCGTTCAGCTGTGCGTCTGGCGCCGGCGGCCGCGTCCACTGCACCTGGGCATCGCCATGCAACTCGCCTCGAAAGTAACCGCCTACCTGATAGGACAGACGGGTATCCGCAGGCCATTGGCCTTGCAGGGCGAGTGCGGCGCTGTTGGCGGAGGTGGCGCTGGAATTGGCATCTGCTGCAGGGCTGGCCAGCGTGGCTGATGGGATGGCGCTGGAGGCTAAGACCGCTGCGCCTACCGCGCTGTCTGCACCCGCTTGCGCATAGGCGGGTGTAGACAGCGTGGTGGTGGGCGTAGCGTGCGGGGCTGTTGCCAGCGCGGCATCTGTCGGTGTGCTGAGCACCGCCGTGGGGGTGGGCTCTGGGGCTATGGGCAGCGGTTCAGGCTCTGGTGCAGGTATTTTTTTAGCGTTTTTCACTACACTTTTAGGAGCTTCTCCCGCAATATTCTGTTGGGCTACAGCCTGTTTTGGCATTAATACAGGCTGTATTTGACCTCCAACCACCGTGGCTTGGGTAATCTGCCGGGTAAACATCGGGTCAGCGTGCGGCGCTATCACACTGGTCATAGCTAGCATCTGTTGGCCTATGCCCCACAGCGCCATACCGTGCAGCGCTAGCGCCAGCAGCAACGCTACCGCAAACGAGATTAACCAGCGAGCCATGCGTCCAGCTGTTTTGCGTCACCTGCGCGCAGCACCCAGGTGGCCAGGTCTTCGCGCTCTGCAGCAGGCAGTGCCAGCTTGAGTGTGTGCAGGCGCTTGTCGCGCGAGACCAAGGCTTGCACGGTTTTGCTTGTTTGGCTCTGCGCACCATCGCCGGTGTAGATCAGCAGGTCATCCAGCTTGTTCAGCCGCCACATACCGCCGCGCGCTGCGCTGCCGCCTACAGCCAGCCATTCATCGCCTGGGCAAAAGCCAGCCTGCTCGGCCGCGCTGCCGCGCAGCACCACTTTGACTTGCACTGCGCCATTGCTCTCTGCCACGCGCAGGCCCAGGCGCTGGGCCAGCTGGGGTTTGTCCTCCACCACCTGCACGCCCTGGGCGGTGAGTAAGCGCTCCAGCGGCAGCGCGGCGGTGCCATGCACCCACTGCGCCAGCTCAGTCTCGTAGCTTCTACCGCTTAAGTTTTGCAGCACGGCGACAAAGTCTGCCTGCGCCATCGGCCCGGCCTTGCATCGCAGCCACAGCGCGCGCATCACCGCGTCCAGCGTGGTTTTGCCTTCTGAGCGCAGGGTCAGGTCAAAGCACAGCGCCACCAGCGCGCCCTTGGTGTAGTAGCTCACCGTCGCGTTGGGGGTGTTTTCGTCTTGACGGTAGTACTTGACCCAGGCGTCAAAGCTGCTCTGCGCTACGCTTTGCACCTTGCCGCCGGGGGTTTGCATCACTTGATTAATGGTTTTGTTGAGCAGCTTCAAGTACTGCGCGTTGTCGATCAAACCTGCGCGGCGCAGCAGCAGGTCGTCGTAGTAGCTGGTGAAGCCTTCAAAAAACCACAACAGCTCGGTGTATTGCTCTTGGCTGTAGTCGTAGCGGGCAAACTCCGCGGGGCGCAGGCGCTTGACGTTCCATGTGTGAAAGTACTCATGGCTGATGAGGCCCAGCAAGGTGGTGTAGCCGTCGGCGGGCTTGGTTTGCCCCAAGCGCGGCAGGTCGCGGCGGGTGCAAATCAGCGCCGTGCTATTGCGGTGCTCCAGCCCGCCGTAGCCGTCGTCTACGGCGTTGAGCATGAACACATAGTTGTTGACGGGCGGCTGGTTGGCAGCTTTGCCCGTTTTGTCCGGGGCACCGTGCCAAAACGCCATTTCGCTTTCCACAATCTTTTGAGTATCTGCCAGCAAGCGTTTGCCATCGAAACTGGGCGGCGCACCGGCCACTGCAAAGGTATGCAGCGCGCCGCGCACGGCAAAACTGCCGCGCCAAAAGTTGCCCATCTCAAACGGCGTATCGGCCAGTTCGTCGTAGCAGGAAAACTGGTAGGTGCCAAAGCCATTTTTATCGACTTTCAGCGCGCCAGCTCCCGTGGCAATGGCGCAAGCAGCGATAGAGTTTGTAGCTTTTATCTGCACGTGGTGGGCACGCTCCGTCAGCCCTTGTGCGCGCAGGCACAGCGATGTCGGATTAAAAAATCCGCGCTGCGCATCCAGCCAAGCGGTGCGCACCGAGTTGTCGTAGGCATACACCTCGTAGTGCAGCACCAGCGGTTTGGCGGCTGCGCTGCTTACCTGCCAGGTGCATTTATTTAGCTGCGCAATACCCACATCTTTGCCGTTTTGCGTAGCTTTCAGCTTCTGCAAATGTTTGGAAAACTCCCGCACCATATAGCTGCCGGGTATCCAAACCGGCAAGCTCAGTTGCTGATTTTTTACGGGACGCGCAATGCTGAGCGTGATGCGAAACAGGTGTGCGTTTACGTCAGATGCGTCGATGCTGTAGTGCACTGGCGCGGTGGAGCTGGGGGAGGTAGATCGTGTAGCCATAGGCCTGAAGAATAAACTATCCTCAGCCGTGCCTGTCTTCGCGTCGGGCCGCCCTGCGCCGTTGGGCCTTTTTGCCCCACCTGAGGCGTTTCTATCGCCACCAGAATTGGAGCAACTTACGCTCGAGCAGAAAATTGATGCTATTTATTACGTAGCTGCTCTCGCCTTATTTTATTGTCCCGCAGGCCGATGAGCACCTCAAAAATCAGCCAAATCCACCGCACCAGGGGGTTTCGCAGCCTCTGGGGCTGTGAAAATGACCAAAACCTGCAAATTGATCGATTTTAGAGCCATTTTAAATACACTAATCAAGCGGTAGCCCTTTAGAGTATTGCGGGAGACGCTATTGAATATATAGTATTTAGTCATCCGCTGACGAGGCCAACTAACTGCCTCCCCCCTCCCAGCGCGCCACCACCCCAGCGCAAAATGGCCTACTGCCCATTGCGCCTATCATGCCAGCATGTTGTTTGACTCCGCACCCCAAGAACTGGCACCCGATTTGTGGCTGCTGCATGGTTTTGCGCTGGGCAGACCAATGCACGAGGGCATTGCGACGGTCAGCGCCAGCGCGGCGTTTCGCCATTTGATAGTACCCAGCGGCCAGCCCATGGCCGTGGCCATGACCAACTGCGGGCCGCTGGGCTGGACCAGCAGTGCACAAGGCTACCGCTACCTGCCTTACGACCCAGACACCCAACAACCTTGGCCCGCCATACCAGAGGCCTTCGGTACTCTCGCTAGCGAAGCCGCTAGCGCCGCAGGCTGGCCCGGCTACGCGCCTGATGCCTGCTTGGTGAACCGCTACGCACCCGGCGCGGGCCTGGGCCTGCACCAAGACCGCGATGAGCTGGATCTGCGTGCACCCATCGTGTCAGTGTCCATTGGCGCGTCTTGCAAATTTATGTTGGGCGGCATGCAAAGGAGTAGCCCCGTGCATTCCATCGCCTTGCACGACGGCGACGTAATGGTGTGGGGTGGCCGCTCACGTTTGATCTATCACGGGGTCCGGCCGTTACGCAAAAACAGTGATTTTCGCTACAACCTGACTTTCAGAAAAGCCGCTGGCGCTTGAAGCTGCGGCCATTCGACTTAAATAAAGCGCTCCACCGCGTTGCTGCGTTACGTCAATGTAGGCTGCGTAGCCGCGCAAAAAATCACGTATGGCATCTTTAGTCCAGCGCGGTGTGATTTATTCCACGCACGGGTAAATTTGACACGCGCGGGCCAAGATACATTCGTAATCTGCTTTTCTACTTCAACCATTTGTACACCACTATGAACACGCTACATCGACTTCATGCAGCAAAGTTTGCTGGCCTTTGTGTCACCGCCACTCTTTTCTTGGGTGCGTGCGCTACACCTCCCGCCCCTCCTCCTGCACCCGCACCAGTCGTGGTCGCCCCGATCCCTGTTTACACGGGGCCGACATTGCCGATTGAGCAGTCGGATCGCGGGGTACAGATATTTTTGCCCAGCGCAGTGTTGTTTGATATCGGCAAGGCTGAATTTAAAGCCGCTGACGCAGCGCCTTACCTTGACCGCGTTGCACATCTACTGAAAACCAAAACTACCAACAAAATCTCCATCGAAGGCCACACCGATAACGCTGGCTCTGCAGCCAGCAATCAGGCGCTGTCTTTGGCGCGCGCGACCTCGCTGATGTCGGCCTTAAGCTCGCGCGGCATCCCCGCAGACCGTCTGGTTGCCGTGGGTTTTTCGTTTAACCGCCCTATTGCATCCAACGCGACCGATGAGGGAAAAAAGTTGAACCGCAGGGTGGAGCTGGTTATTTTGGATGAAAAGGTTGAAAACATCACTAAGGGCGAGGCACCTAATGCGTTCGAATCTGCTTGGGCGAATCTGCGCTCCATGATTGAACGCGGTTTGGTCAAGTCTGTGGAGACCAAGTGATGAATCGCCGTAATTTCACCGGTTTGGCGCTGGCCGCTGGCAGCAGCACCGTGTTCGCACAAAACAGCCGTCCGGCAAGCCCCAAGGATGCGTCAAATAGCGCGCCCAGCAACGTGCAGAGCAGTGTCGCAGCGATTGGCAAAATTGGCTTAGCGCTGGGTGCTGGTTCAGCGCGGGGGTTCTCCCACATTGGGGTACTCAAAGCGCTGGACGAGGCTGGTATTAAAGCCGACGTAGTGACAGGTACCAGCGCTGGGTCCCTGGTGGGTATTTTCTATGCGGCGGGGTACACCCCTTGGCAAATGGAGGAGGTGGCCCTGAAAGTGCGCGACATCGACGTGGCAGACATTTCCAGCGCGTCCAAGCGCGGCATGCTGGCGGGTGAGGCACTGCAAAAATTGGTCAATGACTATGTCAAGGGTGTGCCGATTGAACGCCTCAAGCTGCCCTATGCGGCGATTGCAACCAATCTCAAAACCGGTGAGCAGGTGACAATTCGCCAGGGCGATAGTGGAGCGGCTGTACGGGCCTCCTGCGCGATCCCTGGGGTGTTTGTGCCACCTACTATCGGCGGCGTAGAGGTGGTCGACGGCGGTTTGGTCAGCCCTCTGCCTGTGAAGGCAGCGCGCATGCTGGGCGCTGATTTTGTGATTGCAGTCGACGTGGGCAGCAAACCTGCCAACAACACCCAAAGCGGCCTGTACGAGGTGCTGCTTCAGTCGTTTGAGATCATGGGCAGGTCGATTACCCAGCTAGAGGCACAAACCGCCGATTTTGTGATCCGGCCCGACACCTTGCGTTTTGCCAGTACCGACTTTGCCGCGCGTAAAGACCTGATCGCTGCGGGATACGAAAGCGGGCTCAGGGCTGTCGCTGAGCTGCGCTCGCGTTTTGGAACCAAGCTCAAGCGCAGGAGCTAAGCCACTGCCCACTGTTACTTCACATCTGACAAAAACTTCTCTACCTGCGCCGCTGCAATCGCGCCTGGAACGCGATTGCCATCGGCAAAAATCAAGGTGGGAGTGCCGGTGATTTTGTGTTTTTTGCCGAACTCTACGTTGCGTGTCAGAGCTGAGGTATCGCAGTTGCCTGCGGGCACGTCGATGTCTTTGGTCATCCAGTCTGTCCAAGCTTTGGTACGGTCTTTGGCACACCACAAGTTTTTACTGCGCTCGGTGGAGCCAGGGCCAAGGATAGGGTAGAGAAACATGTACACGGTGACGTTGTTGACGCTTTGCAGGTCTTTCTCAAAGCGTTTGCAGTAACCGCAGTTAGGGTCTTCAAACACCGCCACTTTGCGTTTGCCGTTGCCGCGCACGATGGTGAAGGCGTCTTTCAAGGGCAGCGTGGCAAAGTCGATCTCGGTGAGCTTGGCCACCCGCTCTTCGGTGAGGTTGCGTCTGGCCTTGGTGTCAATCAAGTTGCCTTGGATCAAATAATTGCCTTCGGCATCGGTATAGAAAATTTCGGTGCCGCCCACCCGAACCTCAAACAGGCCGGGGATGGGGGCTTTCACTACGTCATCAATAGCAGGTAGGCTGGGCAGACGCTCGGTGAGATTTTTGCGGATCGCAGCTTCCTGGGCAAAGACGGCGAATGTGGCCGTAAAAATTGTGCACGCAGCGATGAGTTTAGGTATCAATTTCATGGTTCAAAGTCCTTATTGGTCAATTCTATACGCCCATGGCACGGCGCATCACAGCAGCTTTCACGGGGCCGAGCGCCTCGAAGCCGCGCATACCCCAGTTACGCAGGCTGCGGGCGCGCTCGTCATCCAGGGCAAACAGGCGCTGCAAACCGTCAGTGGCTAGGCGCAAAGCGGCGGCGTCTCCCTTGCGGGCGCGCTCGTAACGGCGCAGCAGACGCATGTCGCCATAGCTGCGAAAGTATTCTTTACCGGCCAGCACCCGGGCAAGCTCGGCTGCATCGCCCAGGCCCAAATTGAGGCCTTGGCCTGCCAATGGGTGCACGGCGTGGGCGGCATCGCCTGCCAGCGCCCAAGCGCCGTCTTGGGCACCCATGCCCATGCCCGCACCCACCCAGCGGCTGGCCTGCGCTAAGTACAGGGGCCAGGCGGCGCGCTTGCTGGTCAAGCGCATGGAGCCCAGCGCGTGGCCGCAGGCGTACTGAAGCG
>JAYWHJ010000131.1:0-3613 GCA_043777795.1 Polaromonas sp.
CTCCTCCTTTATGCCGCTGCGCTGTGCACACCAAGCGCCAGGACTGCGTATTGGTTTGGTCGCGACACATCGGTGGACCGCCCACTACTTCGCGAGAGCACGCCGTCGGCCTGCTCCCGTACAAAACTGAAGTAAGACCGCACTCCTGACCCGCTGCACAACCAAGGTCAGGTAACGCTCTTCATCTGCGCTATCAAGCATCAGACCGTGTTTTGTTGCCCTTAGCACGCAGCGCCGTGCTGTGGGTCGGCGCAGGCAGTGTTTCATAGTCCTCGAACGGCACAGCATGCCCGTCAACCCGACCCACGTCCAACTTCTAAGCTGAAAGATAGGGATTACCAGAGTAAAGAATTCGGCGTTGCGCTCTTATATTTCACGCAGTTGGTAAAAAATGTTTTGGAGACAGAGTGCAGTTTTTGCAATTGGTGATTAGTGGCATATCGCAAGGCTGTATTTACGGCCTGATAGCTTTGGGCTTTGTGCTGATTTACAAGGCAACAGAGACCGTGAGCTTTGCTCAAGGCGAGATGATGATGCTGGGCGCGTTTGGCGGGCTGGCGCTGATGACCGCCTTGAATTTCCCTTTCTGGATCACGATCCCCGCCGTCATGCTGGCGATGGCGATTTTTGGCGTGCTGCTAGAGCGTGTGGTAATTCGCCCCATCCTCGGCCAGCCTGCTTTTTCGATTGTGATGCTGACCATTGGCATTGGGTATGTGGCGCGCGGGATCATCACCATGATTCCCGGGATTGGCACTGAGACGCACACACTGCCGGTGCCCTACAAAGACCAGGTGACCAACTGGCAAGGCTTGGTGATTAACTGGGAGCAAATGGCAATCATCGCTGCGACGGCCGTTTTGTGCGCTTTGCTGTTTGTCATCTTCCGCTACAGCAAGATGGGCATTGCGATGCAGGCCTCTTCGCAAAACCAGTTGGCGGCTTACTACATGGGCATTCCTGTCAAGCGCTTGAACGGCTTGGTGTGGGGCTTGTCTGCCGCCGTAGCGGCCATCGCAGGTTTGCTGCTGGCCCCCATTACCTTCGTGCATGCGAATATGGGTTTTATCGGATTGAAAGCTTTTCCGGCTGCGGTAGTGGGCGGCTTTGGCAGTTTGCCGGGGGCGATTGTGGGCGGCATCATCATTGGCTTGGTAGAGAGCTTGAGTGGTTTTTATTTGCCTGAGGGTGTGAAAGATATCGCGGCTTACGTGGTGGTGCTGGTCATGCTGATGGTGAAACCGAACGGATTGTTTGGCGAAAAGCTGAGGAAGAAGGTATGACTCTGCGCACTAGGTCAAGGGACACTGCCGACGGCGCGCTCAGCTGCTCGAACGTCCCCCGTTGCGGCCTAGGGCTGCTGCCTCCTCCTTTATGCCGCTACGCTGAGTGCGCCGCCGACAGTGTCTTGCGACAGTGGCCAGTGGGCAAATACAATGCTTGCAACTTCGCGGTAGTCGGATACTAAACATGCGCTTCATATTTAAAACTAACTACGCGCAGGACATTGCACTGGCCAAGCATGGCGGGCATGTATTTTGGTACTCCGCTTTATTGGTCGCGTTGGCCGTCGCGCCCTTCGTGCTGCCTGAATATTGGCTGGCGCAGTTGACCTTTGTGTTGATTTATTCGGTGGTCGGTCTGGGACTGATGCTGCTGGCGGGGTTTACCGGGTTGTTCTCCATCGGCCATGCAGCATTTTTAGGCGTGGGCGCGTACACGCAAGCGGTGCTCACCAATATGGGTTGGCCGTTCCCTATTGCGCTGGCAGTGGCTGCCGGTTTGTCTGCCGCTGTGGGCGTGGTGGTGGGTTTGCCCGCGCTGCGCGTCAAGGGGATTTACCTGGGCATTGCAACCTTGTCGTTTGGTTTTATTGTGGAAGAGATTTTTGCGCGCTGGGAATCGGTCACGCACGGCAATGCGGGTTTGACAGTCAAATCGCCAGAGATGTTTGGCTGGAATGCCAACAGCTCGGAAGAGTTTTATGCGATCTGTTTGGTGGTAACGGTGTTGGCCACGCTGGCGGTGCTCAACATCTTGCGGTCACCCACTGGGCGAGCGTTTGTGGCTATTCGCGATTCAGAAATCTCGGCTCAAAGCATGGGCATTCACTTGGCGCGATACAAGACTTTGTCGTTTGCATTGTCTGCCGCCCTCGCAGGCATTGGTGGCGCGCTTTACGCGCACAAGCTGCGCTTTATCTCGCCCGATCAGTTCAACATTGTGCAGTCGATTGACTTGCTGCTCATGGTGGTGATCGGCGGCCTGGGTTCGGTGCATGGCGCGTTTTTGGGAGCCATCTTTTTGATCACCATGCCGCAACTGATCTCGCTGGCTAAAGACTATCTACCTGCCGCTATCGGGCAGGCCACTGGCTTGCAAGGCTTGGTGTATGGCCTGTTGTTGATTACCTTCGTATTGTTTGAACCGATGGGTTTATATGGCCGCTGGCTCAAGGTGCGCACCTATTTCCAGCTCTTCCCTTTTTACCGTAAGGGGATGTTCAAGCGGCAAAAGAGTTTCCTTAAGTCGGATAGGTTGAAATGAGCGAGGTATTACTAAGTGCCAAAGACCTGAGCGTACGCTTCGGAGGCGTGCTGGCTGTCAACAAGGTGAGCTTTGACGTGCGCCCTGGCGAAGTGTTCACGTTGATCGGCCCCAACGGCGCAGGCAAGACGACAGTGTTCAACTTGATCAGCCGCATCTACACACCCACCACCGGCAGCATTCGCTATCTGGGTCAAGACCTTATCGCCCAAGCGCCGCACCAAGTCGCCAGCCTGGGCATTGCGCGCACGTTCCAAAACATTGAGTTGTTTGAGCACGCCACCGTGCTGCACAACCTGTTGATTGGTGGTCACACGCAGCGCAGCACCGGCTTGCTGAGTGAAATTTTCTTCACCAGCAAAACGCGCGATGCCGAGCTACTAGCTCGAGAGCGGGCTGAAAAAGTTGTTGAATTTTTAGACCTGCAACACCATCGCGACAGCATGGTGGCGGGCCTGCCCTACGGCGTGCGTAAGGTGGTAGAGATGGCGCGCGCTCTGTGCATGCAGCCCAAGCTTTTGCTGCTCGACGAGCCATCGTCTGGCCTGAATGTGGAAGAAACCGAAGACATGGCGTTTTGGATTCAGGACATCACCCAAGAGCTGGGCATTACGGTGCTGATGGTGGAGCACGATATGAGCTTGGTGTCCAAAGTGTCTGACCGCGTGTTGGCCATGAACCAGGGCGAAATGCTGGCCATGGGCACACCACGCGAGGTGCAAAATGACCCGGGTGTGATCGAGGCGTATTTGGGATCGGTGGACGATGTATCGTCGTTGCGCAGGGTGGCCGCATGAGTACCGACAGCACCTTCACCATCAGCGACCAGCCGGTACTCAAACTCTTGAACGTCGAGAGCGCCTACGGCCCGATCCGCGCGATTCGCGGCGTGAGCCTGCAAGTGCGCCGGGGCGAGATTGCCACTGTGCTGGGCTCCAACGGTGCTGGCAAAACCACGATTCTCAAAACCATCTCGGGCATTATTGACCCACGCAAAGGCAGCATCGAATTCAAAGCCCGGGACATTACGGCCAAAGACCCGGCCTTTATCGTGCAACAAGGCTTA
>JAYWHJ010000132.1:0-10064 GCA_043777795.1 Polaromonas sp.
CGCCCTCAAGGCCCTGGCCGAAGACGGCAAACTGCCCATGG
This sequence comes from Polaromonas sp., assembly GCA_043777795.1. GTDB lineage: Bacteria > Pseudomonadota > Gammaproteobacteria > Burkholderiales > Burkholderiaceae_C > JAAFIP01. Next base: position 42 of record JAYWHJ010000132.1, read on the forward strand.
CCAAGGTGGCTGAGGCCATTGCCAAGTACGGCATCAAGGTGGATAAGATCAATCCACTCTATGCATAACCCCATCCCGGAGACAAGAACATGGCATTAGTAGAAGTAAAAGTCCCCGACATTGGCGACTTTGATGAAGTGGTGATCATTGAGCTGATGGTCAAGCCTGGCGACACGGTCAAGGCCGAGCAATCGCTGATCACCGTGGAGAGCGACAAAGCGGCGATGGAGATTCCCTCGTCGCACGCTGGCGTGATCAAAGAGCTGCGCGTGAAGATGGGCGACAAGGTGAAAGAGGGCTCCATCGTCTTGGTGTTAGAAGCCGCATCGGCAGGCGCGTCTGCTCCAGCGGTTTTAGCTGCGCCCGTTGCAACTGCAGCAAGCCCCGCCGCTGCGGTTGTGGCGCCAGCACCTGCACCAGCCCCGCTTGCACAGCCAATTCAAGCCGTCGCCCAACAAAATTCCGCGCAGGCAGCTCCTGTTTCAGTAGCGCCTGCCCACAACCCTAATGTCGCCCCCACGGGCTCGTTACCTCACGCATCCCCATCGGTACGCAAGTTCGCCCGCGAGCTGGGCGTGCCCTTGGCCGAGGTCAAAGGTCATGGGCCCAAAGGCCGCATCACCGAAGAAGATGTGCAGTCGTTTACCAAATCTGTCATGGCAGGCGCGGTCCAAACGCAGGCGGCGCAGGCCTTGTCGGCTAATGCGTCAGGCGCATCCAGCGGGGCAGGGCTTAACTTGCTGCCCTGGCCAAAGGTGGATTTCACCAAGTTTGGCCCGGTGGAGCGCAAAGACCTCTCCCGCATCAAAAAGATCAGCGGTGCCAACCTGCACCGCAACTGGGTGATGATCCCCCACGTCACTAACCATGACAACGCCGATATCACTGAGTTAGAAGCCTTTCGCGTTCAAATCAACAAAGACAACGAAAAGAGTGCCAAGCCCGGCGCAGAGGGCTTGCCCAAGATCACCATGCTGGCCTTCGCCATTAAAGCTTGCGTGGCGGCGCTCAAGAAGTTCCCAGACTTCAACGCCTCGCTCGATGGCGACCAGTTGGTCTACAAACAGTACTTTCACATCGGCTTTGCGGCCGACACGCCGAACGGTCTGGTGGTACCCGTGCTTAAAGATGCCGACAAAAAAGGCATCATGCAAATCTCTGCCGAGTTGGGCGAGTTGTCCAAAAAAGCGCGCGACGGCAAGCTGGGTCCGGCCGACATGCAGGGTGCTTGCTTCTCCATCTCGTCGCTGGGCGGCATTGGTGGCCGCTACTTCCATCCCATCATCAACGCACCCGAGGTCGGCATCTTGGGCCTGAGCAAGTCCACCATGGAACCGGTGTGGAATGGCACCGAGTTTGTGCCGCGCCTCATGCTCCCCATGAGCTTGAGCTACGACCATCGCGTGATCGACGGCGCATCCGCCGCCCGCTTTAATGTCTATCTGGGCCAAATCCTGGCTGACTTCCGTCGGGTGCTGCTGTGACGGTATTGGGTTCAGTAAGGCCCCCCGGCCTTTAAACTCAGCTCTTCTGCAATCCATTAAAAAGAGAAACCGCCATGACCACCGTAGTAGTAGTAAAAAAAGCCGGGCAGGTCGCCGTGGGCACCGATTCACTCGTCACCTTTGGCGACACGCGCTTGCCGCACCGCTTTGAGGCCAATGAAAAAGTGTTCAAGGTAGACGCAGTAGGCGGCCAAAGCTTTGTGGCCACAGCAGGCACCGTGGCGCACTTTCCCGCACTGCGCAAGGCGCTGGCTGCGCTGCCCAAAGGCGAGCTGAAGCTGCACAGCAAAGACGAGGTGTACGACACCTTCCTCAAGCTGCATCCCATCCTGAAAGACACCTTCTTTTTGCAAACCAAAGAAGAAGACGCCGATCCCTACGAGTCCATGCAGTTCAGCGTGCTGGTAGCCAACAGCGCAGGCATCTTCGGGCTGTACAGCTACCGCGAAGTGTTCGAATTCAAAGAGTTCTGGGGCATCGGATCCGGCCGTGGCTTCGCACTCGGTGCGATGAACGCCGTGTTTAAAAAAGCCAAATCTGCGCGTGAAGTGGCAGTCGCTGGTGTAGAGGCTGGATGCGAGTTTGATAAGAACTCGGCGGGCCCGATTAATGTATTTACGATGAAGCTGAAGACCTAGCTAAAAAGTAAGTGGGATCAGTCTCCAAAAAATTAAATGGGGTCAGATCACTATTTCGCGGCGAGGACCTTTGAACCCTCATACGCTCAGAGCGATATTGTGCTCTGACCCCTTTTAATTTCGCAGCGCACAGCGCTGCCCGCAGGAGATAAAAAAATGTCAGCCATAGAAATCAAAGTCCCCGACATCGGCGATTTCGACGAAGTCACCGTCATTGAGCTGATGGTCAAGCCCGGCGATACCATTAAAGCCGACCAGTCATTGATTACCGTTGAGAGCGACAAAGCCTCCATGGAAATCCCGTCGTCCCACGCAGGCGTAGTCAAAGAGCTGCGCGTAAAAAATGGCGACAAGGTCAAGCAAGGCTCCATCGTGCTCACGCTCGAAGCAGCAGATGCCGCGCCCACAGCCGCCGCACCAACCGCCGCGCCCGCCACAGCACCTGCAGCAGCCCCAGTTTCAGTGCCAAATCAGCCTGTAGCGCAACAAAATAATGCGGGAGCAGCTACCACAAGCATAGCATCCAGCTACACTGGCACCACAGACCTAGACTGCGACCTCCTGGTCCTGGGCGCAGGCCCAGGCGGCTACAGCGCCGCTTTCCGCGCCGCAGACCTGGGCCTCAAAGTCATCATCGTCGAACGCTACGCCACCCTAGGCGGCGTGTGCCTCAATGTCGGCTGCATCCCGTCCAAAGCCCTGTTGCACGTAGCCGCCGTGATGGACGAAGTGAGCCACATGGCCGACCTGGGCGTAGACTTTGGCAAACCAGTCGTCAACATCGGCAAACTGCGAGGCCACAAAGAAAAAGTCATCGGCAAGCTCACCGGTGGCCTGGCCGCCATGGCCAAAATGCGCAAGGTAACGACAGTGCGCGGCTACGGCGCCTTCGTTGGATCTAACCACGTGGAAGTAGAAGAAACCAACGGCACCGCGCAAGAAAAAACCGGTAGCAAAAAGGTCATCCAGTTTAAAAACTGCATCATCGCCGCAGGCAGCCAAGCCGTGCGATTACCGTTTATGCCTGAAGACCCACGCGTGGTTGACTCGACAGGCGCGCTAGAGCTGAAAGAAGTGCCCAAGCGCATGCTCATCTTGGGCGGTGGCATCATCGGCCTTGAGATGGGCACCGTGTACAGCACGCTAGGCGCGCGCCTGGACGTGGTGGAAATGCTAGACGGCCTGATGCAAGGCGCAGACCGCGACCTGGTCAAAATCTGGCAAAAGATGAACGCCCCGCGCTTTGACAACATCATGCTGAATACCAAAACCGTGGGAGCCAAGGCAACCCCGGCAGGCATTGAAGTCACCTTCGCACCAGCAGTGGAGGGCGGCACCGCCCCCACTCCCCAAACCTACGACCTGGTCTTGCAAGCCGTAGGCCGCACCCCCAACGGCAAAAAAATCGCCGCTGACAAAGCGGGGGTTGCCGTGACAGACCGAGGTTTTATCAACGTCGACATCCAAATGCGCACCAACGTGCCCCACATCTTCGCCATAGGCGACATCGTAGGCCAGCCCATGCTGGCGCACAAGGCGGTGCATGAAGCGCATGTGGCAGCCGAAGTGATCGCAGGCGAGCAGCAAGGCAACAAAGAGCTGGCCGCAGCGGCCTTCAACGCCCGAGTGATCCCGTCAGTAGCCTACACCGACCCCGAAGTAGCGTGGGTGGGCCTGACCGAAGACCAAGCCAAAGCCCAAGGCATCAAGGTCAAGAAGGGCCTGTTCCCGTGGACGGCTTCCGGCCGCGCCATCGCCAACGGCCGCGACGAAGGCGTGACCAAGCTGCTGTTTGACGACAGCGATGAAGCCCACGGCCACGGAAAAATCCTGGGCGGTGGCATGGTAGGCACCCACGCCGGCGACATGATCGGCGAGATTGCGTTGGCGATTGAGATGGGCGCAGATGCGGTGGACATAGGCAAAACCATTCACCCGCACCCCACGCTAGGAGAGAGCATTGGCATGGCAGCGGAGGTTGCACATGGGTCTTGTACGGATGTGCCGCCTGTGCGGAAGTAAGTCAAAGACACAACCTTAACCAAGAGCCCGAACTGGCAACAGCCCGGGCTCTTTTGCTGTGTCCTAACAAAAGAGGCGATACCGATTTTAGGGTAGTCCGAGCCACCGCGCATATGCACGGTACACGGTTCGCCGCTTTGGGAGGGCTGCGATGTGCACCGCGGTATTGGTGCCCAAGGCGAGCCAGGCATAGGTTTTGGAGGTGACAAAAATCTTGGTATACCTCAGCGTGGGCAGCGCTGGCTTGTTGCCTTGCTTGGCAAAGGAGAGTTCGCTTTGCAGATCGTCTATGTTGATACTTTAACGCGGTGGAGGAATATCTTGCCCTTTGATGCGCGCCCAGAGCCAAGGCAGCGCTTTGGCGGCATCGCCACGGTTGCCGATGGCTTGCGGGTTGATCTCCCTCCAAGCGCTACCCTCGCGCTGCGCAAGCAAGAACTGAAACGCATAGCCCGGCTCTTGCCCCATGCGTAGATCTGTCAACACGGCTTGGCCTTTGATTTCGCGCAGGCTGTAAAACCCGTGGGTGAACCAAGCCATGCGTTGAGCGGCCCAATTGTCTTGGAGTTCCTTGATGAGAGACGGTTGATTGGTAAATCGATCGAATACGATCTGACGATCAGAATCCAAAAACGAATAAAACCCTTCCAAATAGCTTTGTTCGTCCATCACCACTATGCGCCAAGCAACGGTGTTGAGCGGTGTTGGCGTGACGAAGAATGCGGCATTACCCTGTCCTTGTGCCGCGAGCTGGGCGCGCACGATGCGCTCCACCTGCGCTTGCGCGAGCACGCTCCAAGCCAAATAAACGCAAGAAAAGCCCAGAGCCAGTGCATTCCAGCGCAGCCCCGCAAATTGCTTGCGCGACAGCGCAACAATCAAACCTAGCAACAAAGGCAAGGTATACAGCGGATCAACGATGAACATGCTGCCAATGCCAAACGGATGCTCGGAGAATGGCTGCAAAAGCTGTGTGCCATAAATCGTGAAGGTATCCAGCAAAGGATGGGTAAACAACGCCAACCAAAGCGCCACGCACCAGCGTTTGAATAGTGCAGCCTCGCCGTGAACCTTACTAACCAGCCAAGCCAGAAGCGGCGCGAGCAAGGTCTGGTAAAACAGGCCATGGCTTTCTGCGCGGTGAAAGGTCATGTTACGCACCGCATCACCGAAATCCAGCAACGCATCCAGATCAGGCAGAGTGCCAGCGATGCCGCCCCACAGCGCCGCCTTCCAAACCGCCGTGCGCCGCCCCATGACTGCCACACCGCAGGCAGCGCCTAAAACAAGTTGAGAAAGTGAATCCATAAGCTGAAGATGCTAGCGCCTGATGGAAGCAAAAGCCCTCCAGCGGGCTATTGTTGCAACTTGCAATCCATCAGGGGCGGGCTTTGGCCTCGGAGCGCATCCATGTGTAAGCCACGCCGATGCCTATTGATGCACCATTTTTCTGCTTGACAAGCGGGCTGTTTTCGTTGGCTGCGCCCGAGACGGAATCGAACCGCGCAAAACTAAAAAAGCGCCAATCAGGTGTAATGCTGCGACTGGCAGAGACACCCAAACGCCAAGCCACAAGGCCGCTCTTGGCTGCATAGGCAGGGCGATTGGCGACAGCAAAAGGAGTAGCTACGCCGTAGTAGGTATCTGCAAGCTGGCGATTAGCGAGGATCGCGCCCACGCTGGTGGAATAGGCCCATCCGGTGGGGCTGCGTCGGGAAAACACCAGCTCGGGCTCCAAGGCGATCCCGCGGTATTGTCCACCTTCGCTAAGATCAAAAACGCCTCGCACTGGCAATTCCACACTCCAGCGCCCCTTGCCAGGGCCTTCACCTAAATTCCACTTGGCTCGGGGCCCAAATTCCACCAGCGTGCCCAGCTTGGGCATGCCCCTGCGTGCCTGGATATCGTCTGAGGCTGATCCGAATGAACCGGCCACACCAATATCCAGCTCAAAATCTTGGGTTTTGATAGCACGAAGGCCAGCTGAGCCTTGATCCGCCCGCAGATATTGCCCTCGGTAGATGACGTACGGCAAGACAAGGCCGCGCTGCACCTGCTGATCTGAGCCCGGATACGCTTGCTGAGAAACACCAAGCCCAAAGCCACCTAGCTCCCACAAAGGCAAATCTGCGCTTTGTTGGGCCGTAGCGGAGCCGATACCAGCAAAAATAGCCAATATGGTCATATAAATACTGTTTGGTTTCATAATGATCTTTATAGTCTTAAAACCCATCATATCGAGGATTCTCAAACTCATCTGGCGCTGCGCTTATTCCGTTCAAGGACAAGGGTAATAGGGCACAAATGAATCACAGAAGTGGGTATTTTGAAGAACTACACTAGGCTCTCGCTGGAGAAAACGACTATGACGAAGAAATTTGACCTCCGCCTTTACGGCGCAACGGGCTTCGTCGGCCAACAAGCTTTGCCTAACTCGCCAAGCACGCCGCCTGCAGCATGCGCTGGGCAAAAGATGAATACCAAGCGATTTGACAACATCATGCTCAACACCAAAACAGTGGGCGCCAAGGCCACGCCCGCAGGCATTGAAGTCACCTTTGCCTCAGCAGTGGAGGGCGGCACAGCCCCCGCGCCGCAAACCTACGACCTGGTCCTGCAAGCAGTAGGCCGCACCCCCAACGGCAAAAAGATTGCTGCCGACAAAGCAGGCGTAGCCGTCACAGACCGTGGCTTCATCAACGTCGATATCCAGATGCGTACCAACGTGCCCCACATCTTCGCCATCGGCGACATCGTAGGCCACCCATGCTAGCCCACAACGCCGTGCACGAAGCGCATTTAGCGGCAGAGGTGATAGCAGGCGCGAGCAGCAAGGAAGCATTGAGCTGGCCGCGGCCGCCTTCAACGCCCGAGTGATCCCGTCAGTAGCCTACACCGATCCCGAAGTTGCCTGGGTAGGCCTGACCGAAGACCAAGCCAAGGCGCAAGGCATCAAGGTCAAAAAAGGCCTGTTCCCATGGACAGCCTCAGGCCGCGCCATAGCCAACGGCCGCGACGAAGGCGTCACCAAACTGCTGTTTGATGACAGCCCCGAGGCCCACGGCCACGGCAAAATCCTGGGCGGCGGCATGGTCGGCACCCACGCAGGCGACATGATCGGCGAAATCGCCCTGGCCATCGAGATGGGCGCAGACGCCGTAGACATAGGCAAAACCATCCACCCGCACCCCACGCTGGGCGGGAGTATTGGCATGGCAGCGGAGATTGCGCATGGCAGTTGTACGGATGTGCCGCCGGTGCGGAAGTAAGCTAAAGGCGAAACCTTCACAAAAAGGTCGAACTGGAAACAGTTCGGCTTTTTTGGGATCCGCCAGACGTACTGAGGTTGCCCCCGAAAAACCTACTCTCTAGCTGATGGTTATATTCAGCAATTGGAGAACAGACACGGTAACGAGAAAAGACGGACAAGCGCGTGGCAAGTACACGCTGGGGTTCAAAATACAATGTCCCTCAGGCGTCTTGTTGTTGTGGTTATCTGCCTTAGGCTTCAACCGGACAGCCGGCCCAACTCATCAACTCTTTCACACAAACTATGACATCTCAAGGCATTGACGACTTTTACCCGCCTAGTTTCAGCAGCGCTGCCGATGTTGTTGCCGCCGCCCCCACAGGTCCATTAGGCCACCGTGACGCCATCGAGCATCAAAAGCAGCTTAGCTTTAGGTTGTGGACACCCCGGCCCGGGGTGTGGTGCCTGGTGGGCAATGGCCTGTCGAACCAGACTTTTGTGGAAGGCCCCGCTGGTCTGATCGCCATTGACAGCGGCGAGTGCGTGGAGGAAATGCACGCTGCGCTGGCGCAGCTGCGGCTGCACACGTCAAAACCGGTGGTGGCAGTGATCTACACCCATTTTCACTATGTGTCGGGCACCACCGCCTTGCTGGCTGATCCAGCCACAGCGGCCACCGGCGCTTTTCCGATCTGGGGGCACAGCCGCATTGTTGCCAATCGTGCCCGCGTTAGCACAGAAGTTAGCGGCGCTGCCTCCCGCGGCATAGCGCATCAGTTTGGTGTCCTTCTGTCAAGCCAGGGGCCGGATGGCCTGGTGGGCACAGGCTTGGGTGCCGCCGTCCGGCTGCCAGAACACGCGCCGTATACCCAGGGGTTTTTACCACCCACACATACTTTCGACACAGCGACCGAGGCGCATGTCGCAGGGCTCAAGGTGGTAATGACGCCAGCCCCTTCCGACTGCGACGACTCCATCACCATCTGGTTCCCCGAGCTGGGCGTCTGCGTCAACAACATGGTGTGGCCCACGCTGTTCAACGTGTTCCCGATTCGCGGTGAAGAGTACCGTGACCCGCGCGTCTTGCTCGCTGGGCTTGACCATATTCGCGGCCTGAATTCTGATTACCTGATCGGTGCCCATGGGATACCCATTAGCGGCCGTGACGCTATCTCGCGGGCAGTCACCCTTTATCGCGACTCCATCCAGTACATGTGGGACCAGACGGTGCGCGGCATCAACCGGGGCCTGACCCTGGGCGAACTGGTTGAGACTGTCAGGTTGCCCGGCGTATTTGCTGGCAATCACCTTACTTCGCAGTATTACGGGGTGGTTGAACACCATGTCAGGCAGATTCACAATGGCTTGCGTGGCTGGTTTGATGGCGACGAGGCTGCGCTGTTTCCGCTGCCGCCTGCAGAGCGTGCCCAGCGCTTGGTCGCCGGGTTTGGCGGAGTGGCCAACGTGAGGCAGCAAGCCCAGGACGCTCTGGCAGCCAACGATCTGCGTTGGGCGCTGGAACTGGCCACGTGGCTGATCCGCATTGACGAGAGCGAGCTGTGCCGGGCCGATGCAGGCCAGCCCGCCGACCGCGCCCTGCTGGCTCAGGTGCTGCGCACCATTGGGCAACGTACCACGGCCGCCAATATTCGCAACTGGTGTATTACCCGCGCACTGGACTTGGAAGGCAAGCTCGATATGAGCCGCTTCCGCCGCCACCGGTTTGCGCAGGGCGATGTCATTGCCAACCCGCCCGAAACCTTTGTGCATACCTTGCGCGTGATATTGGATCCCGCCAAATCGGGCAACCGCGACGAAGAGCTGGCATGGCGTTTCACGCCGGGGGGCGAACAAACTGGCTTGCACCTGCGCCACGGCATTGCCGCCATCACGGACGGCAGCCACGCCCAGATGGCGATTGAACTTGACCTGCCCACTTGGGCGCGGATTCTTGGGGGAAAGACCCGAATGACTGAAGCCATGGCCAATGGCGATGTGAAGCCGGTGGGTGACCGCGCCCGCATTCTAAGTTGGCTGGCGTGTTTCGACCATCCCACACTTGGTGTTTAGCGTTAGGGTTTGGATTTCTCGTAAGCCGCGTAACTCGGCTCCGGCAGGATAAAAGGCCTGGTTTGATCTTCTGCTGGCGTAGCCGGCGCGAGGCTCGCTTTCGGCAGCGCATACGCCAGGATGGCCAGGCCCAAAAGCGCAGAAAAAATCGAGCCCGCGTACACACCCAGACGAACAGGCGTGGCCAACTCCGGATCGGTGAACGCCAGCGCGCCCACGAACAGGCTCATAGTGAAGCCCACGCCCGCAATGCAGCCCACGCCGATGATCTGTGTCAAATTGCCAGGCTTTTTGGCCTTCATCAGCATCGCGCCCAGATAGGTCGCTACCGCGATGCCCACGGGCTTGCCTAGCGCCAAGCCAAAGGCGGCGCCCAAGGTAATGGGGTGCATGAGGTATTGACTCGCGCCATCTAAGCTGATGCCTGCGTTGGCAAAAGCAAACACCGGCATGATGCCAAACAGCACCCAAGGCCGAAATGTATGCTCGGCCTCGTGCAGCGGGCTGTGGCCGTCTTTGGCCTTGAGCGGCACGCAAG
>JAYWHJ010000133.1:0-3593 GCA_043777795.1 Polaromonas sp.
GTCGGTAGCGCCGCCTGCGGGGAAGGGCACGATGAGTTTGATGGGCTTGCTGGGGTAGTTTTGCGCCAGCGCTGTTAAAGGCAGCGCAACCACGGGCAAAGCAACTAAAGACTGGGTAAAGTTTCTACGTTTCATACCCCCTATTAGATCAAAAAAAAACGGCAACCGAAGTTGCCGTTTTGTCTAAGCTATCTGTCAGCGTCAATCTTCCACAAAAGCTTGCTCTCGTTTGTTCTTTACTGATGGCAGCAAAACGATAATCAACAGCACGGCAGCAGCCGCCAACAAGCTGGCAGACAGACCACGCGTGACAAACACGCTCCAGTCGCCGCGCGACAGCAGCAGGGCGCGGCGTAGGTTTTCCTCCATCATCGGGCCCAAAATGAAGCCCAGCAGCAAAGGCGCCGGTTCGCAGCCCAGCTTGGCAAACAGGTAGCCTACAAAACCGAAGATCGCCACCATCCAGATATCAAAAGTGTTGTTGTTAGTAGAGTACACGCCGACCGCGCAGAACAGCACAATGGCCGGGAACAGGAAGCGGTAAGGCACCGTGAGCAGCTTGATCCACATGCCAATCAAAGGCAGGTTCAGAATCACCAGCATCAAGTTACCGATCCACATGGAGGCAATCAAACCCCAGAACAATTCTGGGTTGCTGGTCATCACCTGGGGGCCAGGCTGGATGTTATGGATAGTCATAGCACCTACCATCAGCGCCATCACTGCGTTGGGAGGGATACCCAAGGTGAGCAAGGGGATGAAGGAGGTTTGGGCACCGGCGTTGTTGGCCGCTTCAGGCGCTGCTACGCCGCGAATATTGCCTTTGCCAAACGGTACTTCGCCCGGCTGCAGCTTGGTTTTTTTCTCGATGGTGTAGGCCGCAAAAGCTGCCAGCAGTGCACCGCCGCCGGGCAAGATGCCCAGCATGGAGCCCAGAGCCGTACCGCGCAAAATAGCCGGGGCCATGCGTTTGAAATCTTCCTTGGTAGGAAACAGGCCTTTGACTTCGGCGGTAAACACCTCCCGGTCTTCTGCGCGGCGAGACAGGTTGGTAATGATCTCACCGTAGCCAAACACACCCATGGCGATCACCACAAAGCCAATGCCGTCGGTCAGCTCGGGAATGTCCATGCTAAAGCGCGCCACACCGGAGTTGACGTCAGTGCCTACCAAGCCGAGCAGCAAGCCAAGCAAGATCATGGCAATGGCTTTGAGCAAGGAGCCCGAGGCCAAAACAACCGCACCGATCAAGCCTAAAATCATGAGAGAGAAGTACTCCGCAGGACCAAACTTAAAGGCCACTTCCGTCAACGGAGCGGCAAACGCAGCCAAGATTAAGGTACCCACTGATCCTGCAAAAAACGAACCGAGACCAGCAGCTGCCAGCGCAGGGCCCGCTCGGCCTTGTCTGGCCATTTGGTAGCCGTCAATACAGGTCACTACGGAGGACGACTCACCAGGCAGGTTCACCAAAATAGCCGTGGTCGAGCCGCCGTACTGCGCGCCGTAGTAAATACCGGCCAGCATGATGAGCGCAGCAATGGGAGGCAGCGCGTAGGTAGCAGGCAGTAACATGGCGATAGTGGCCACCGGGCCAATGCCAGGTAACACACCAATCAGCGTGCCCAAGATACAACCCAAGAAGGCGTACATCAGGTTTTGCGCGGTAAACGCGACACCAAAACCGAGCGCCAAATTATTCAGTAAATCCATATTCTTATTCTCCGCTTAACCAAGGAAGGTGGGCCACACCGGGATCTGCAACTTAAGCAGCACAATGAAAGCCAAGTAGCTGCCGACTGCCAAGATGGTGGCAAGGATCAGCACTTCTTTGAGTTTGAATGTGTCGCCGGCTTTGCTGGCAATGATAGTCAAGGCATAAATGCCCGCAATCAAACCCATGGCGGGCAATTTGATACTGGGTAAACCGCCCAGCAAAATGCCGAATGCCAAGTTGGCACCCAGGATGAAGCCCAGTTGCTTCCAGGCCCATGAGCCCAGCTTCTCGCCGTCGGCCGTGGCTACCGTGAGCGATTTGAAAATAATGACGCTGCCCAGTACAGCCATCAGCACGCCCAACAAACGCGGGAAGTAACCCGGACCCATGCGAGCACCATCACCCATGTTGTAACTGTAGGCACCGATGGCAAAAGTAAGGCCGACAACTAAAAACAACAGCCCAGAAAAGAAGTCTTTTTGACTTTTGATATTCACACATTGCTCCTATTCGTAATATCGATGGTCGGATTGTGTCGCGCAAGCGGCCAGAGCGCAGTGTGGTTATCACCTATGACTTAACTTACAAACCAGGGGGCCATTCCAGCCGTTTTCGGTTAGCGGAGGCTGCCTTTACTAAGTCATCGGCGGTGTAGCCGTCAGCACCTCTTGCAGAGTGGTCAATCCCTCTGCCACCCGCAGCGCGCCTGCCAGCCGCAGGGGGCGCATGCCGTCCGTCACCGCTTGCCTGCGCAGCGCGTCGATGCTGGGCTCTTGGTTGATTTGCAATTTGAATGCTTCGCTGGCGGTGAGCAATTCGTAAATGCCCATACGCCCCATAAAGCCGGTCATGCGGCAGTCCACACAACCTACGGCTTTGTAGGGCTGGTAGCCGGCATTGATTTTCCAAGGCTTGATCACTTCGTTCAGCGCCTGCTGCGAAGCATCTGGGTCGGGTGCTTTGCACTGTTTGCACAACGTGCGCACCAATCGCTGTGCCAACACCCCCAGCAAAGTGGCATTGATGAGGTAAGGCGGCACGCCCAGCTCCATCAAGCGGGTGATGGCGCTGGGTGCATCGTTGGTGTGCAGGGTGCTAAAAACCAGATGGCCTGTGAGGGCGGCTTGCACGGCCATGTCTGCCGTGGCCAAATCGCGTATTTCACCCACCATGATCACGTCCGGGTCTTGCCGCATGAGTGCGCGCAGGCCCTCAGCAAAACCAAAATCGAGCTGGCTTTGCGCCTGGGTTTGGTTAAACGCGGGTTCGACCATCTCAATGGGGTCTTCGATGGTGCTCACGTTAACCTCTTCAGTCGCTACCCGTTTGAGAGTGGAGTACAACGTGGTGGTTTTGCCAGACCCCGTAGGGCCGGTGACTAAAATAATGCCGTTGGGGCGCTTGACCAGCTCTTCCCAACGGGTGGCATCGTGCTGGCTAAAGCCCAGGCCGTCCAAGTCTTTGACCGCGGTGTCAGGGTCAAAAATACGCATCACCATTTTTTCACCAAACACGGTGGGCAAGGTGGACAGGCGCATTTCAATCTCATCGCCGCGCGGATTGCGGGTTTTGATGCGGCCGTCTTGCGGGCGGCGCTTCTCGACCACGTCCATGCGGCCCAACAGCTTGATACGCGCGGTCATGGCGGTGAGCACGCCAGGGGGCAACTGGTACACCGGGTGCAAGATGCCGTCAATGCGAAAACGGATCACGCCCTGCTCGCGGCGCGGCTCCAGGTGGATATCGCTGGCGCGCTGGTCAAAGGCGTATTGCCAGAGCCAGTCCACCACCTGCACGACGCCCTGGTCGTTGACATCCAGGGCCTTGGACGATTTGCCCAGCTCCACCAACTGCTCAAAGCTGGCTGCACTGGTAC
>JAYWHJ010000134.1:0-3588 GCA_043777795.1 Polaromonas sp.
TAGCTCTACGATGCGGGTGGCCACGGCGTCCAAAAACGCACGGTCGTGGCTGATGGTGACAATGCTGCCTTTAAAGGCCACTAGCAGCTCTTGCAGCCAAGTGATGGCGTCCAAGTCTAAATGGTTGGTGGGCTCGTCTAGCAGCAGCACATCGGGGCGCGCTACCAAGGCCTGCGCCAAGGCGACACGCTTTTTGGTGCCGCCTGAGAGCTGGCCCACCACCGCATCGGGGTTCAATTTCAGGCGTTGCAGGGTCTCTGTTACGCGCTGCTCCCAGTTCCAGCCGTCTTGGTCTTCGATGATGGTTTGCAGCTTGTCCAGGTCGCCTTCGCCCGATAAATACTGCTCCATCACAGCTTTGAGGCTGGCTATACCTGCGCTAGCAGCTTCAAAAACCGTAGCGTCCGGGTCCAGCACGGGCTCTTGCGCCACATACACCACGCGCACGCCGCCCTGCAGTTGCAGCACGCCATCGTCGGGTTTCTCCAAGCCTGCCAGTATTTTGAGCAGGGACGATTTGCCTGCGCCGTTGCGGCCAATCAGGCCTACGCGCTCCCCCGTCTCCAATGAAAAATCAGCGTGGTCGAGCAGCGCAAAGTGCCCATAAGCGAGTTGCGCATCTAAAAATGTAATTAAAGCCATAACCTTGATTGTCGGGCATGAACGTGACACAGAAGAAAATAGAGCCAATGCGCCTTTCTAATAGGGGCTATAGTTTCAATGGAACTGCGGCGCCATAGCTCTTGGAGCGCATCGCAAAATTATTTGTTAAATCATGAAAGTCACCTGATGGCCATAGAACTTCAAATCAACGGCAAAGCGCACAGCGTGCAAGCCGACGGCGCCATGCCCCTGCTGTGGGCGCTGCGCGATGTGCTCAACATGACGGGCACCAAATTTGGCTGCGGCGTTGCCGCCTGCGGGGCCTGCACCGTGCGGGTAGACGGCGCGGCCGCGCGCAGTTGCGTGACGCCGGTGTCCACCTTAGTGGGTAAGCAGATCCAAACGATCGAAGGTTTAGGTGCCGCCAAGCTGCACGCCCTGCAAGAAGCCTGGATCGCCGAGCAAGTGCCCCAGTGCGGCTACTGCCAAAGCGGCATGCTGATGGCTGCTGCCAGCTTGCTGGAGGCCACGCCCCAGCCTACCGATGCGCAAATTGACGCGGCGATGACCAATATCTGCCGTTGCGGCACCTACCAGCGCGTGCGCGCAGCGATTCACCGGGCGGCGGGAACCTCTGTGGCCAAGCAAGGAGTTGCAGCATGAAGCGCCGCAGTATGTTGTTATCCGCCGTCGGCATCGGCGGCGCACTCTTAGTAGGTTGGGGTGTCATGCCCCAGCGCTCGCGCCTGGGCGCTGGCGAGCTGATGCTGCCCAAGGAGGGCGAGGTCGCTTTGAACGGCTGGATCAAAATCGCCGCTGATGGCACCGTCGTGCTGGCCATGCCGCGCAGCGAAATGGGCCAGGGTGTGCACACCGCGCTGGCTATGCTCGTGGCCGAGGAGCTGGACGTGCCGCTATCTCAGGTACGCATTGCACAATCGGGTTTGGACAAAATTTATGGCAACGTGGCCATGTTTGTCGCCTCGCTGCCTTTTCATCCCAACGACAGTGAGCCCGGCCATGAAACTACGGTGGTGAAAACTGGCCAGTGGGTGGTGGGTAAAGTGGCGCGTGAGCTGGGTGTGGTGGTCACGGGTGGCTCTTCCAGCGTGGCCGACGCTTGGGGGCCGCTGCGCTTGGCAGCGGCCACAGCGCGCGCGCAACTGGTGGGCGCTGCTGCGGCGCAGTGGGGTGTGCCTGTGGCGCAAATTAGCATCGGCCAAGGCGTGCTGACTGCGCCGGGTAAAACCGGCAAGCTGGGCGAGTTTGCCAAAGCCGCTGCCAGCATGTCGCCGGGTGAAGTCACTGTCAAAGTGGCCAAAGATTTCAAGCTGTTGGGCACTTTCGCCCAGCGCAACGCTGTGCCCGCCAAGGTCAACGGCGCAGCGCAGTTTGGCAGCGACGTGCGTCTGCCTGGCATGGTGTTTGCAGCGGTGCGCCTGAGCCCTATGCTGGGCGGCGCGCCAGGTACGGTAGATGTGTCCAAAGCCCTGGCTTTGCCGGGGGTAGAGCGTGTAGTGCAGCTACCCACTCTGGGCGGCGGTACGGCTGGTTTGGCGGTGATAGGGGCCACCTCATGGCATGCCAAGCGAGGCGCCCAGGCCTTAGACGTGCAGTGGCAGCAAAGGCCCGGCGGCTCGCTGGACAGTGCGCAGATTGAGGCGCAGCTGAGTGATGCCGCAAGCAAAGGCGGCGGCTTTGCCTTCCATAGCCGTGGTTCGGTAGACGACGCGGAGCGCAGCGCTAGCCGCAAGGTTGAGGCCCTTTACAGCGCGCCCTATTTGGCCCATGCCACCTTGGAGCCAATGAACTGCACTGCGCAGGTCAAAGACGGCAAAGTCAGCGTTTGGGCGCCCACCCAGGTGCCGCAAATGGCGCGAGACATCGCAGCTCTGGTGGCCGGTGTGCCCAAAGAGGCTGTCACAGTGCACGTGACTATGCTGGGCGGTGGCTTTGGCAGGCGGTTGGAAGTCGACTTTGTCGCTCAAGCTGTGCGTGTGGCCATGGACTGCGCAGGCAGGCCGGTGCAGCTCTTGTATGCGCGCGAAGAAGACATGATGCATGACTTCTACCGTCCCGCCCACGCGGCTTTGTTGCGCGGTAGTATCGACGCCAATGGCGCAGTCAGCAGCTTACGCATCCAGTCGGCCGGGGACGCCATCACGCCGCGCTGGTTTGAGCGGGCGTTTCCGCTGTTGGCTGGCCCGGTAGACGCGCCCGACAAAACCAGTGCCGAGGGCTTGTTTGACCTGCCCTATAGCTTTGCCAACCAGCACATGTCGCATACCGCCACGCTATCAGGTGTGCCCGTGGGCTTTTGGCGCAGTGTGGGGCATTCGCATAACGCCTTCTTTTCAGAGAGCTTCGTCGACGAGCTGGCGCACGCAGCGCAAACCGATCCTCTGGAGTTTCGCAGGCGCTCCCTAGTGCAAGCGCCACGCCACCTTGCTGTGCTCAATCTGGCTGCACGGAAGGCGGGTTGGGGCACGACACTGCCAGTAGGCAGAGCGCGCGGTATCGCATTGCACGATTCGTTTGGCTCGATCGTAGCGCAGGTCGTTGAGGTATCGATCGAGAAAGGCGAGCCTACCGTGCACCGGGTGGTGTGCGCCATTGATTGCGGCACCGTAATCAACCCCGGCATCGTCGCACAGCAGGTAGAAAGCTCGGTGGTGTTTGGCTTAACCGCAGCGTTGTATGGCCGCATAGACATTGTGCAGGGCCAAGTACAGCAAAGCAATTACCCCAGCTACCGCATGCTGAGTCTGGCCCAAGCGCCTAAGGTGCAAACCCACATAGTGTCCAGCACCTTAGCGCCTACCGGCGTGGGAGAGCCTGCATTGCCGCCCTTGGCTCCTGCTCTAGCGAACGCCATGTTTGCTCTCAATGGCGTGCGAATACGGAGTTTGCCTATGGTCAAGGTGGCTTAGCTGGCGTATCGGTGCTTATGCGCTGCTGTGTAGCAGCCGCAATGTTTATCTGCGG
>JAYWHJ010000135.1:0-3582 GCA_043777795.1 Polaromonas sp.
CGCTAAAACCGGCGCGGCTGGGTCAGTGGTTAATCTGTTTGCCAGCACAGCGCTGAACCACCAAACAGAAATCGTAGATGCTGCGAAATTAGGAGCTGCTTGCGCAAATATTGCAAGCGCCAGTGGCCAATTGTTGCAAGATTTCTTTGGCCGTAAGCGTAAGGAGCTGCGTATGCAAAAAACCAGTAATCACCCGTTGCGCGACGATGCGCTGCGCACCCCCGACACCGCTTTTGCAGCGCTGCCCGGCTACCCATGGCAGCCCCACTATATGAGCGACCTGCCCAGCCTGGCCGGGCTGCGCATGCACTACCTCGATGAGGGGCACACTGAAGGTGATGAGCAAAACCAAACCACCTACCTCTGCTTGCACGGCAACCCCGCCTGGAGCTACCTGTACCGCAAGATGATCCCCATCTTCGCCGCCAGCGGTGCCCGGGTAGTGGTGCCAGACTTGATTGGCTTTGGTAAATCAGACAAACCCAAAAAAGACAGCTTTCACAGCTTTACCTCGCACCGCCAAACCCTGCTAGAGCTGGTAGAGCGCCTCGAATTAAAAAACACCGTGCTGGTGGTACAAGACTGGGGCGGCCTGCTGGGCCTGACATTGCCCATGGCCGCGCCGCAGCGCTATAAAGGCCTGGTGGTGATGAACACTACGCTGGCCACCGGCGAGCTGCCCTTGACCCCGGGCTTCATTGCTTGGCGCGAGATGTGCGCCAAAAACCCGGCCTTTGACATCGCCCGCCTGTTTGCACGCGGCAACCCGCAAATGAGCCCCCAAGAATGCGCCGCCTACATGGCTCCATACCCCGACGCAGGCCACCGCGCCGCCACCCGCGCTTTCCCGCCCATGGTGCCCGAGTTTGCAGACTCCGATGGCGCAGCGATCAGCCGCGCCGCGCGGGACTTTTGGAAAACCCAGTGGAACGGCACCAGCCTGATGGCCATTGGCCAGCAAGACCCTGTGCTGGGCGAGCCAACGATGCGCAGTTTGCAGATGGTCATTCGTGGTTGCCCGGAGCCTATGCTGCTGCCGCAGGCGGGGCATTTTGTGCAGGAGCATGGGGAGGAGATTGCGCAGCGGGCGGTGGCACTTTTCGCTGTTTGATCGCTCGTTGCGCTGCTCCGGCTTTTGCTGTGCTCGCTCTGACACTTGGTGTGCACAGCTCCGCGGCTGTCCCCCGCCCTTCGGGCTCCTCCTTTATGCCGCTGCGCTGTGCACACCAAGTTTCAGAGCTGCGAAGTGGGAGGGTTGGAGCACAGTGGTGGATCGCCCACTACTTCGCGAGAGCAGGTCGGCGGTGTACTCAGCGCAGCGGCATAAAGGAGGAGTCAGCGGCCCTAGGCCGCAACGGGGGACAGCCGCGGAGCTGAGTACACCGTCGGCCTGCTCCCCGTACAAGGCTAGCTGAGTACGTCTGACTCTGAGTACACCGCCGACCTGCTCCCATACAAAATTAAGATTCATATCAGGCGGTAGCGCAATAAAGTAATGCGGGAACAGCTATTAAAGTAATAGTGAGGTGCAGCAGACTCTAAGAACTAGACCGCGTACGCGCCAGCGGCGGATTCTTGGCGAAGTAGCGCTGCAGGCCGCGCATCATGGCGTCGGCTAGCTGGTCCTGGTACTCCTGGCTGCGCAGGCGCTGCTCTTCTTCGGGGTTGCTGATAAAGGCGGTTTCTATCAGTACGCTGGGAATGTCGGGGGCTTTGAGCACCGCAAACCCAGCTTGCTCAACGCGCGGCTTGTGCAGTTTGGCAAAGCCGCCTATCTCGCCCAACAGGCTACCGCCGAGTTTCAGGCTGTCGTTGATTTGCGCGGTAGTGCTCATGTCCAACATCGCGCGCTGCACGCTGGGGTCTTTCACCTTCACGTTCACACCGCCCACCAGATCGGCGCTGTTTTCTTTGTCAGCCATGTATTTGGCCGTGGCACTGGAGGCACCTTTTTCGCTGAGCGCGAAAACACTGGCACCGCGCGCTGTGGGCACTGTGAAAGCGTCAGCATGGATGCTAATGAACAAGTCGGCTTTGACTTTTTGAGCTTTCTGCACGCGCACGTGCAGGGGCACGAAGAAGTCTGCATCGCGGGTGAGGAAAGCGCGCATGGGGTTGCCGTTGACGCTGGTGGCGTTGATGCGCTCGCGCAGCTTGAGCGCGACCGACAGCACGATGTCTTTTTCTTGCGTGCCTTGCGGGCCGATGGCACCGGGGTCTTCGCCGCCGTGGCCGGGGTCTAGCGCGATGATGATGAGGCGGTCGGTTTTGGAGGGAGTTTTGGTCGTACTGTTTCCTGCAGTGCCCGCAGAGACTGTAGGACTTGCACGCGCCGCGACGGAGCTGGTAGCGCTGACCGGGCTGGAGCTGGTCGGGCCCGCTGGTTTGGCACCACTGGTTTGCTGGGCAATCAGCTCGCCCAAGGGGTCGCGCGCGGCGCTGGCAGCCGCACTGGGCTTGGGGCTGGCAGACGCAGTGGACGGTGCGCTGGCAGCACTTGGTTTCGCCTCGTTCAAGCGTTCATTGATCAACGCCTCCAGCGGGTCAATCGCCAGCGCCGGGTACAGATCCAGAACCAATCGGTGCTGGTAGGCGGCCACCGGTGCCAGGTTAAATACTTGGGGCAGGGCAGCTTGCTTGAGGTCTATCACCAGGCGCACCACGCCGGGCGCGTTTTGCCCTACGCGGATGCCAGAGATGTACGGGTCATTGGGTTTGAAGCGGCCTACCAGCTCGCGCAGCTCAGGGCTCAGCTCGATGCCTTCGATGTCTAGGGCCAAGCGTGGTGGTGTGGTGACGAAGAGCTGTTTGGTGGTGAGCTTGCCGTCGCTCTCGATGGTGACGCGGGTGTAGTCGTCAGCCGGCCATTCGCGCACGGCCAAGATGCTGGCACCCCAGGCAATGTCGGCCTTGGTGAGCAAGAGCACCAGCGTGCCTGCGCCTACCGCTTGGCGGCGTGTGATCGTTGCCGCAAGATGCGCGGATGGTATGCGCTTGGAGGTCATGCCAGCAGCGCCTGCCCGGTAGGCGTGAAGGCCGATAGCTGCGCGGTGCGGCTGTCGTCTGCACCCACGGTAATGTGCACTGCCAGGTCGGGCACGGGCAAGGCGGCGCGGGCGTTGTCGGCCCATTCGATGAGTTTCAAGCCCGGGGCGGTAAAGATATCGCGAAAGCCTGCGTCTTCCCATTCGCGCGGGTCGGTAAAGCGGTAAAAATCAAAGTGCCAAATGTTCAAATCACCGGCCTCGGTAGCTGCCACATGAGGCTCTACCACGGCGTAGCTGGGGCTTTTGATGCGGCCTTGCACGCCCAGTGCGCGCAGCAAGTGGCGCACCAAGGTGGTTTTGCCGGCACCCAGCTCGCCGTGCAGCTCGATAATGGCGTTGCGCAGCCCCGCTTTGCGCGCCAATGCCGCAGCCCACACTTGGGTGGCATCCTCGGTGGGCCACACATAAGTTTCTACAATCAAGGCATCGTGACTGATAGCGTTCAACTTCTCTCCAACATACGCCAATGGGCGCTCGAACTGGGATTTTCGCAAATTGGCGTAGCCCCCATCGATTTGAGCACAGCCGAGCCCGG
>JAYWHJ010000136.1:0-9972 GCA_043777795.1 Polaromonas sp.
GATGCGCATGGCGACTCGGCAAACCTTTTCCGGGGCGATACCAATTAATACAAACTTATGTTTGAATAATCCAGGCACCCCGCCTATAGTGAAGTTGTCGGGTAATTCTGACAACTTCATGTGGGCAATCTATTGCCTGCTACGCAGCATGGACCTGAAACCTCCATTGCTGTGACCCCAGGCGGCACGCAGCTTAGCTGAGCCGCCAAGCCCGACGGGTTGGTCATCAGACTGCCCCTCGGGCTTTCTTTTTGGCAGGGGCTCAAAAACCAGCGAAAATACCCGATTCAGCGCTTTTGTGTGTGCTGAGCTATTTTCATCGCCCACTACAAAGCCTCCTATGCTGAGTTTCTCCTCTATTCTTAAAAAAACCCAAGAGCCTACCGTGTCAGACACCACCGATCCCAAAGCCGCCAAACCCGTCGCCCCTGCCGCAGCGCACCCGCTAGACAAGCAAACCGGTGGTGCGTTCAGCGCCCCCACGTCGGGTGAGCGCACGGCGCGCGTGCGCGAGTGGCTGGCCAGCAACCCCACTGTGGAGCAGATGCAATTGGTGTTCAAGGAGCTTAGCGTCAAAGACAAAGGCGCTGCCAAGCCGCTGCGCGAGAAGCTCGACGAGCTCAAGCGCGCCAGTGCGCAAGAGCATATTGCCGCTGAGTGGGCCGAGAAGGCTACCGCCCTGCTGGCAGGCAGCAGGCTCAATATTGCTGATGCTCTGGGCTGGCAGCGCGATGCCGCTAAAGCAGGTGCGCCGCTGTCCAAAGAACCCCTGGCCACAGTCAAAACCCAACTGGCCGAGCGCGTCAAGCTGGTAGAAGACCTGCAGCACCGCGCCCAAGTGCAGCGCGAAGCCGCGCTGCTCATGGCCCAACGCATTGAAGTGCTGTCCACCAAACCGTTGGCCGACGCCCAAGCCGTGTGGGAAGGCCTGCGCACTGACGTGACGACGTGGCAGCAGCAAACCGAAGCGATGGCAGCCGATGCCCATTGGCCTAGCGTAGACACCAAATTTGCCCCGCAGCTAGACTCCGCAAAGTCGCAACTGCTTACCCTGTGGGAGGCCTTCCAGGCCGCCTTGGCCCAAGCGGTTACCGCCACCACCGATGCCAGCGCGCCTCTACCCGCCGTGCCAGTGTGGGCCGAGGCCATCCGCGCCGCGCGCGGCCATGCCGAGCCTAAGGCCGAGCGCCCCGAGAAGAACGCCCGCCCCAAGATTGATCCCGAAGTGCGCTCGCAGTCCACCAACATCGTGCGTGAGCTACTAGCCAAACTGGAGCATGAGTTGGCAGAGGGCCATGGCAAAGCCAGCGTAGGTGCGGCCAACGCCGTGCGCGCTGCGCTCAAAGATCACGGTGCCAATATTGGCGAAAAACTCGACGCCGCAGCCCAGCACGCCCTGGGCGCAGCCGGGGAGCTGGAAGGCTGGCAGCGCTGGCGCGCCAACCAGATTCGCGAGGAGCTGACCCACCACGCCCAGGCCTTGGTAGCCAAACCATTAGGTGGCCGCAAACAGCAAGAAGCCGTGCGCAACCTGCGCGACGCGTGGAAGCAAACCGACCAAGGCGGTGTGCCCAACCACGGCATGTGGAAGCGCTTTGACGATGCCTGCAACGAGGCCTACAAATTGGTCGAGGCCTGGCTGGAGAAAGTCAAAGCCGAAGAAGGCGCGCACAAAACCCAGCGCTTGCACATGATTGAAGAAATCCAGGCTTGGACCGCAGCTAACGCCACGCGCACCGACTGGAAAGAGATCAACCGCGAGCTGCACACCCTAAGCGAAAAGTGGCGCAACGGCGGCCATGTAGGCGAGAAAACCTTTGCCGAGCTGCAGCCTTTGTACAAGGCTGCTATCAAAGAAGCCCACGCCCCGCTAGACACCGCACAAAGCGCCAGCCTCACCCGCAGGCACGCCATGATTGAAGAGGCCAATGTTCTGGGTGCCATGCCCGTGATGCGCATAGACGCTGTCAAAGCCCTGCAACAGCGCTGGCAGCATGAGGCGCAAAGCGTGCCGGTCGACCGCAAGCAAGAGCAAAAACTGTGGGACGCTTTCCGCAAGCCGATTGACGACGCCTTCAACCGAAAGAGCGCCGAGCGCGAGCAAGCCGCCGCCGCCATGAGCGTGCACGACAAAGCCGTGCTGGACGCCGTGAAAGCCCTGGACGAAGCCAATGCCAGCGGCGATGTGCAAAAGATCCGCGCCGCCATAGCCGCAGTGGAAGCCGCTGGCCGTGGTCAAGCATTGGCCGCTGCGCCGGTGGCAGCTAAGAGCGTGGCTGCATCTACCGCGGCGGCGCCGGCAGACGCTGCTGCGGCACCTGGTTTTGATACAAATCAGCCCGCAGCCCAAGAGAATTCTGCGCAAGCAGCTACAGATTCCGCAGCAACTGACGTGACTGCTGGTGCGCCAACTGACGCAATAGACGCACCTGCCAACGAGTGTGAAGCCCCCGCAGAAGCCGCCCAAGCAGCCGCTGAACCGGCAGCGCCCACGGCGCCAGTCAAAGTGGCCAAACCCGTCATCGCCATGCGCGGTGGCGACGACCGGCCTGGTGGCAAGCGCGCAGAGCCAGCCGCAGCAGGCCGCTTTGGCGACAAAAAAGGCGGCAAGTTTGAAAGCCGTGGTGGCCCGGGCGCTGGCCGCCCAGGTGCGCCAGGTACCAGTGCGGGCCGCTCCGGTGCGCCAGCCGGCCCCGGCGCCCGCTTTGAGGGCCGTGGCAGTGACCGTGGTGGCGAGCGCGCAGGCTATGCAGGTGCAGACGAGCGCAGCGGCCCACGCCTGTCCAACACCGCTTTCTACGCCCAGCGCGACGCTCTAGACCGCGCGCAGATGGCGCTGAAAAAACTCGCAGCCCAAGCCCATGGCGAGTCACTCACCGGCCTGATGACGGCCTGGGAGCAGCGCCAAGCAGACGCCATGCCCAGCGCGCAAGAACTAGGCAAAGTAGTCAGCCCTGCTGCCCGCACCGCCTGGTCGCAGGCCGTGGCCAAGCCCGCTGCGGGTGACGCCGCCACCGCATTGCTGCGCATCGAGATGGCCGCCGAGGTACCCACCCCAGCCGAGCACATCAACGCGCGCCGCATGCTGCAACTGCAACTGCTCACCAAGCGCAACGACCCCGCCCCTGCCGATACCTGGGCCGTAGACACTACAGCCGTGCTCTCCACGCCTTTTGACGCGGCATCAGCCAGGCGTTTGCAAACTGCGCTGAAGGCGTTGTTGCGTTAAACCTCTCGGTGGGTTTGAGGATGCCGCTCGACCTTGGTTGGGTGGTATAGGTTCGATTGGACGATGTCGCTCTGACGTGGCTGGCAGATAGCAGGACTGTTTGAAGATATGCCGTCGCCGTCGGTTGATGGGTCACGGTGGTCGGATTTAAAGATGCCGTTCAGCGTTGGTTGGCTGGCATCAGCTCGGGAGGTTTCGCCGCAAAATCTTGAGAAAACACGGAGCCACCTTACGACTGCTACCAAACTAGTCGCGTGTTTTCGTAAGATTTTTGCAGCACACATTCCTGCGTCGCTGCAACGTGACCAAGGTAGATTTCAAACTTCTAAGCACGCAGTCGCAACGCGACCAGATTGCTGAAGGCTCTCAGTACTGCGTCTGCGGCAAGCCAATTTCCATACCCTCCATTGCCGCAGTCGCCACCACTTGGCAGCTTAAGCGGCTGGTGATTTGGCGAGGTTCGGCGGTCATCTCCAGCATGGACAGTTCTTCGGCGCTGGGCCCTGGCAGCTTGTCGGTCCAGGCGGTGTCTACATAGATGTGGCAGGTCGCGCAGGTCAAGCTGCCACCACAGTCAGCGGCAATGGCCTCTACGCCGGCATGGGTGGCCCCCTGCATCAGAGATTGACCAATTTTCACAGTAAAACTGCCCTTAGCCCCCTGATCAATTGCGGGAGCAGCTACGAAATGAATAGTGATGTGGGTGGCCATGGGCAGTGCTAATAGCGCGAAAAAACTTCGCGGCGTTGCCAGTCTACTTTGTCTGGCGCGGCCTCGTAGCGGGCAATCTCTTGGCGTTTGACTTGGCAGAAATAGTCTACAAAAGCGGGGCCAAAAGCGGCGCACAGCGCAGTGTCCGCCTGCAAAGCTTGCAGAGCGTGCGCCAAGGTGACTGGCAGTGGAGCGGCCGCGGCGGAGTAGGGCGTTTCGCAAGCTGCTGGCGCTGCCAGCTTGCGGTTGATGCCGTCTAGCCCTGCGTAGATTTGCGAGGCGAAGTACAGGTAGGGGTTGGCCATCGGCTCGCCCACGCGGTTCTCTATGCGGGTAGCCTCTGGAGCGTTGGGCGGCGCTATCACGCGCAGCATCGCACCCCGGTTGTCGTATCCCCAAACGATGGCTTGTGGTGCGAGAGCGTTAGGTTGAAAGCGTGCGTAGGCGTTGATGCTGGGGTTGCTTAGCGCGGTGCAGGCGCAGGCATGCTGCAGCAGGCCTGCGAGGTAGTGGCAGCCTAGTGGGCTGAGGTAGCTGGAGGCTTGCAGGGGCTGCGCAATGTGTCGCGCAGACTCGGACTGCGCCATGGCGCGCTTGTACCAATCTTGCGCGGGAGCCTCGGGCGCAGGAAGGGCGAATGCGTTGCTCCCATCAGCCTGCACCAGCGACTGGTGCAAATGCCAGCCGCTGCTCATCACGTGTGGAAACGGCGGCCTGCACATGAAGGTGGCGTGGTAGCCCGCGCGCCGTAGCGCCTGCTTGATGGCGCTCCTAAACAGCACCATGTTATCCGCTGCACTGAGCGCATCGGTCACTGCAAACACCGCCTCTACCTGCGAGGGCCCCAACTCAATCTCAAGCGAAGTGAGTGGCAAGCCCAGCGCCTGCGCCGTCTCGCGCACGATGCGCAGGGGTTCCTCGCTCATGTCCAT
This sequence comes from Polaromonas sp., assembly GCA_043777795.1. GTDB lineage: Bacteria > Pseudomonadota > Gammaproteobacteria > Burkholderiales > Burkholderiaceae_C > JAAFIP01. The sequence goes on from JAYWHJ010000136.1 coordinate 4,873, forward strand.
CCATTGCTCAGACAACAAGCGGTAGCCGGGGTGCACCATCGACACTGCAGGCGGCAGGCCAGGCCAGGCGGCAAGGTCTGGGTCAAGCTGGGGGCGCGTGCTTTCTATTTTGTAGATGTGAAACTCCACCTCCAGGCCGCAGCGCATGCCCAAACCCCGCTCCTCCAACCTGGCCAACGCGGTTTGCAAAATGTGGCGGGTGTCCAGCGGCACGGGCTGGCCGTGTGTATGGTGCACTTGGCCTTGCAGCCACGCTGTGCCTTTTGCCCAGGGTAGCTCTTGGTAGCTGTCCAAATCCGCACGCAGCACGAGGTTGGCGGCGTTGGCAAACTCGGGAAATGCTGACGTGCCGCCCGCTTCAAACACCTTGAAGGCCGTGCGGTCTGACGTGTCTTTCAGCGCCAGCGTGCCTACCAAACCAATGCCGTTGCGCAGAGCGTCTTCCACCGCCACGGGCATCAGCGTTTTGCCGCGCAGGTCGCCATGCAGGTCGCACCAGGCCAGACGCACCTGCTGGATGTCGGACTCGGCCATGCGTTTGAGTGTGTCTTCGATGCTCATAGAGTGCACGCCCAAGGAGATGCTGCGCGCTTGGCATCTGCCTGCGTTTGCCACCATGCCTGCCAAGTTGCTGCGGGTGCAAAGCCGTCTACCGTGTCAGGCCCGGTCATTTGCGCGGCCTGTGTGCTGTCGGCCACACCGGGCGCGGTGCCGCCCGCTTGCACGGTCTCAATGGCTTTTTGCAGAGCGCGGCGGTTGGCCATGATGACTTTGTCGGTCGTGCCTAGGTGCTCGCGGGTGCGGTCTTGCACTGCGCCCATGCTCTCCACCGCCCATTGGTCGTGCACGTTGATGTCGTCCTCGCCCATGCCCAGGTAGGTGCCAGTGCGCTGCTCGGCGGCGTCAAAGCCCCAAGCATTGGCGCGGCCTGCTTTGGGCAGGTAGTCGGGCAGGCTGATGTACTGCATGCGCTGTGCGCGCATGGCCTCTTTGTCCACTGGGCCTGCAAAGCTGGTGAATATGCTGTACCAGCAGGTGTGCGTGTCGTCAACCGGCAGGTGCATTTGCGTGATGGTCATCGTCTCGCTTAGTGGGATGACGAAGGTGTGCGGAAAGATAGCGTGGGTAACCCGTACGTGCATGGTTTTCTCGCTCAGTTGGCGTAATGCAGTGAGGCGCATGCCGGCCGGTGTGGGATCAAAGCGAATGTCGGGCCGGTGCAGCTCGCGCATCACGCGGGTCATGGGCCAATGCTCGCCATCTACATCGCCCGCGCTGGCGCTGCGAAACTGCTTGCCGCCTGCGTTGTCGCCTATCTCGTTCAAACCGGCATCGTTAAAAAAGCGGTGTAAGAAAGACGGATGCGCCGGGTCTATGCCCACTTCAAACGCTTGCAGCCAGTTGGCCTGCCACAGGCCTTTGAAGGCGAAACTGTGGCTGGCGGGAGCGGCAACGCAATCAAACTGCGGGAAGGGTGGCGGCGCGCTACCTGCCTCGCCCAGCCAAGCAAACAACACACCGGATTTTTCTAGCACCGGGTAGCTGCGCTGCTGGATGCGAGTGCATAGCTGGCTGCCTTCAGGCTCAGCGGGAGTTTCTAGGCAACTGCCATCTGACGCAAACTTCCAACCATGGAAGGGGCAGCGGATGCCGGTCTGCGCGTGGCCTTGGCTGTCGGGTACGATCTCGTAGCGGGCAAACGCCAGGTCAGCGCCCCGGTGCGGGCAGTCGCGGTCTAGCAGGCCATAGCTTACCGATCCGTCGGCCAGCGGCGCGTTTTGGAACAACACAAAATCTTGCCCCAGCGCGCGCACCGCCTTGATGGGGCGCTTGGCCATGCGAGGGTCCAGTGCGGGATTAAATTCGTCTACCAAGGCGATAGGTTGCCAGTAGCTACGCATCAAAGCACCGCAAGGGGTGCCTTGGCCGGTTTGCGTAAGGAGTTCATTGAGGTCTTTTTTCACCCACTAACTGTAACGCGCCTGCACGCTGAGCGGCAATCGGGTTATCCTTATCCCCTATGAAACTCTACAACTACTTTCGCTCCTCCGCGTCCTTTCGCGTTCGCATTGCACTGGGCCTGAAGGGCCTACCCTACGAGTACATCAGCGTGCACATTGCCAAGGGCGAGCATAAAAAACCTGAATATGCCAGCATGGCCGCCGACACCTTGGTGCCGCTGCTTGATATGGGAGCAGACAAGCTCAGCCAGTCCTTGGCCATCATTGAGTATTTGGACGAAACCCACCCGACCCCCGCGCTGCTACCTGCCGACGCCCTAGGCCGCGCCAAAGTGCGCGCGCTGGCCCAGAGCATTGCCTGCGAGATCCATCCATTGAACAACCTGCGCGTGCTCAAGTATTTGGTCAAAGAACTCAAGCTGGACGAAGAGGCTAAGAATGCTTGGTACCGCCACTGGGTGCGTGACGGGCTTCTGAGCTTTGAAAAGCAGCTCGCCCAATTGCCCGCAAGCAAATTTTGCTACGGCGACACCCCCACCCTAGCCGACTGCTGCCTGGTACCGCAAATCTTCAATGGCAAACGTTTTGACTGTGACTTCTCAGGCCTGCCGCGCACCATGGCCGCGTTTGATGCGTGCATGCAACTGCCTGCTTTTGATAAAGCACAGCCTAAAAATTGCCCGGATTTTGAGTCGTAATGCCAGCCTGCAGATGCATATTATGTATTTGCGTGCTATTTATTAAGTAGCTGCTCCCGCAATTTTCTATTGGGCTGTAGATCTAAAGTGCTTGAAAAAACAATGCTTTTAACGCCCGACTGGCCAGCCCCTGCGCATGTACGTTCTGGATTCACCACGCGCAGCGGTGGTGTGTCGCAAGCGCCTTTTGACTCACTCAATTTAGGCGACCATGTGCGTGACGAGCCCGCAGACGTGCTGCAAAACCGCCAGCGCCTGCAGGCCAGCATCGGCGCGCGGCCCGTGTTTTTGCAGCAAGTGCACGGAGTGGCGGTTTGCAGTTTGGATGCGCAAACACGCGATGGCACGGTAGCCGATGCATGCCTCACCGCGCGGCGCGGCGTGGCCTGCACCATCATGGTGGCAGACTGTTTGCCGCTGCTGTTTACCGACCGGACAGGCAGTTTTGTAGCCGCTGCGCATGCGGGTTGGCGGGGGCTGGTGGGGCAGGGTGGTGTGGGTGTGATTGAGGCTATCTACGCATCAATTTTTGCATCATTAGGGCCTCTAGCCCAATGGAATATTGCGGGAGCAGCTCCTAAAATAGAAGCGAGTGATATCTTGGTGTGGCTGGGCCCGTGCATTGGTCCAGCGCAGTTTGAGGTGGGTGGCGAGGTCAAAGCAGCGTTTGATGTGGCGCAGGCGGGGGCGGCCAAACACTTTCAACAAATACCGCCTGCAGCGGCCAGCGCGCAGGGTGGGCCAGACAAATATGTAGCCAACTTAGCCGCCTTGGCCAGAGACAGATTGCAGGCTTTGGGCATCACCCATATTTACGGCAACGATGGCTCGTCCCCTTGGTGCACAGTGGCTAACCCGTCACAGTTCTTTTCGCACCGTAGGGACGCTGTCCGGCTGGGCAGCACTGGGCGCATGGCCGCTTGCGTGTGGTTGGACTAAAGCGTCGCCCGTCTGCGCTGCGCTGCTCGCTTGGACATCCACCGCCGCCACGGGTACTACGGCCACAGCCATGGCGTTTTGCTGCGCCACCCACTCGGCGCGCTCACGTGCCTTGCGAGCGCGGTTGCGCGAGGGGCTGGCCAGCAGGTACATCACAATGCTCAGGGGCAGCAGGCCGTAGAGCGTAAAGGTCACCATGGCGCCCAGCACCGTGCCGTCGCTGTTGGTGGCCTCGGCCACAGCCATCATCAATGCGACGTAAATCCAGGCTATTGCGACAAGGTACATAGTGGGTAAGAATAAGGAGCAAATGGCTTTGCAGAAGTTTATGCAAAAATAATTGTTGCGGTGCAGCATTAAATCATTAATAATCAGGGTTATCCCTAAATCGAACGTGCGCAGACACGTCAAAAAAACCGGAGACAACATGGATTTTCAATCACCGTGGGGCGACTTGGCCCAGCAACTTCAATTTGACCCTGCCGTTTTGCAGGATCTACAAAAAACCTATTTAGAGCAGGCCCAAGCTTTGTGGGCCAAGGGCATGACTGCCCACCCGGTGGTAGGCGACCGCCGCTTTGCCGCCGAGGCTTGGGCGCACAACCCCGCCGCCAGCTTTGCCGCCGAGCAATACCTGCTCAACGCCCGCACCTTGATGGGCATGGCCGATGCTGTGCAGGGCGATGCCAAGGCCAAAGCCAAGGTGCGCTTTGCTGTGGAGCAATGGTTGGCCGCCACCTCGCCATCCAACTTTTTGGCGCTCAATCCTGACGCGCAGAAGAAAGCTATCGACACCAAGGGCGAGAGCATTGCCAAGGGCATTCAAAACATGCTGGCCGACATGCAGCAGGGCCATATGTCGATGACCGACGAAAGTCAGTTTGAGATTGGTCGCAACGTGGCCACCACCGAAGGCGCGGTGGTGTTTGAGAATGAGATTTTTCAGCTTATTGAATACAAGCCGCTGACGGCCAAGGTCTTTGAGAAGCCCTTTTTGGTCGTGCCGCCCTGCATCAACAAATACTACATTCTCGATTTGCAGCCCGCGAACTCCTTAGTGCGCCACTTGGTCGCACAAGGCCACCGCACTTTTGTGGTGAGCTGGCGCAACTCGGACGAGTCGCAAGGCCATGTGACTTGGGATGATTACATTGAAGACGGCGCTGTCAAGGCGATCGCTGCTTGCGCAAGTATTACCGGCTCCAAGCAAATCAATGCTTTGGGTTTTTGCGTAGGCGGCACAATTTTGACCACCGCATTGGCCGTGCTGGCGGCGCGCAAAGAAAAGCCTTTGGCCAGCGTCACTTTGCTTACTACCTTGTTGGACTTTACCGACACGGGCATTCTGGACATCTTCATCGACGAACAGTTCGTGCAATACCGCGAGCAGCAAATCGGCCAAGGCGGCCTGCTCAATGGCCAGGAGCTAGCCAGCACCTTCAGCTTTTTGCGCCCCAACGATCTGGTGTGGAACTACGTGGTGGGCAACTACCTCAAGGGCG
>JAYWHJ010000137.1:0-9958 GCA_043777795.1 Polaromonas sp.
GCCGCGCCATCATGTCGTTGATCGTGTAGTTGCGCACATGCCCCATGTGCAGCTTGCCGCTGGGGTACGGCAGCATCGAACATGCGTAAAACTTACCCAGCGGTTTTTGCGCTGAGTCGTGGTTTTCGACGCGGTACACATTGTTGGCGATGGCCGCGTTTTCGGCAGGCATGCCAAACGCGTCCCAGCCCATGGGCATGAGTACGTTAAACCCCTTCATCCGCAACTGGCGCGCCATCATGTCATTGATGGTGTAGTTGCGCACATGGCCCATGTGCAGCTTGCCGCTGGGGTAGGGCAGCATGGAACAGGCGTAGTACTTGGGTTTGGGTTTGCCGCTTTTGTCTACTGCGTTTTCAACAACGCGGTAGGCGTCTTGCGCAGTCCAGTGCGCGTGGGCGGTTTTTTCAATGGCGAGGTGGTCGTAAGTTAATTTGAATGGTGCATGCATAGAAGGTGATTTTAATGCCTTGCCCTACTTCGCTAGCGCCAAGTTGCAGTTAGAGAGTCTTTACCCGGTGGTCTGGCAACCAATACGCCGCCACTGCCAGCACCGCCGTCAAAGTAGCCAGCAGGCTAAAGGCCGCTGGCAAGCCCAAGCGCTGGGCCACAAAACCCAGCAGGGGCGGCCCCACCAAAAAGGCTGCGTAGCCCACCAAAGTCACCTGCGCGAGGCTGCGCTCGCCGTCAGCGCCGGGCAAATGGCCTGCGCTGCTGAACAGCACCGGCACCACCACGGACAACCCTAGTCCCACTGCAAAAAACCCGAGCAAGGCCAGCCAAACCACAGGGCTGAGCACAATCAGGCCAAACCCGCCGGTCGCCACTATGCCAGCGAGGCGCAGCACCTGGGCGCTGGTGTAGCGGTCACGCAGGCTGTCACCACCTAAACGCCCCAGCACCATCGACACTGAAAACGCCGCAAAGCCCAGTGGCGCCACCGCCAGGCTGGCCGCCAGCTGGTCGCGCAAAAAGATGCCGCCCCAGTCGGCGATCGCCCCTTCCGTCATAAAGCTGCACAGCACCAAGCAGCCCAGCAACAGCACGATGCCAGAGGGCCGCTGCGGCACCCACTGCGATGTCGTGCGGGCGTGGGAGGGCACCTCTATGGGGTAACTGTGCAGGGACCCGCGCAGAGCCACCATGCCGCCTACGCAGCACAGCGCTACCAGGCCAAAATGCACGAGCACGGGCCAGGCCAGCTGCGCCGCCAGCGCACCCAGCACCGCGCCCACCAAGCCACCCAGGCTGAAAAATGCATGAAAAATGGAGAGCACAGCCCGCCCGGCAAAGCGCTCTACCTTTACCGAATGGGTGTTCATGCCCACGTCCATCAGCGCGGTGCTAAAGCCCCAGGCAAACAGCGACAGCATCAGCAGCTCCACCCGGGTACTTAGCGCAATGGGCAGCAAGGCCAGCGCGTTGAGCAGGCTCATCCAGTACGTGATCCAGCGGCTGGTACGCAGGGTTTGCAACCAACGCGCCACGGGAAACGCTACTATTGCACCCATACCGCCCAGCAGCAGCGCCCACCCCAACTGGTCATGGCTCAGTTGCAAGCTGTCGCGAAAAGCGGGGATGCGCGCCACCCAACTGGAATAGCCCAGGCCGAGGCTGAAAAACACAAAGCGGAGCGACCAGACTTGTGCGGAGACACTGGGTGTTACGCCTATTTCAGAACGGGTTGCCCCGCTCATGGGTTGGTTTTGGCGGCGGGGTTATCGGCCACAAAGCCAATCCGGTTAAGCCCGGCTTTTTGCGCTACGCCCATCACCTCGACCACTTTGCCATAGGGAACGGCCTCGTCGGCGCGCAGTTGCACTTCGGTATCTGGGTTGGCCTTGGCCGAGGCTTTGAGCGATTCGCTCAGGGCGGGCAGTTCGATGGGCTTGTCGTTGAGGAAAACTTTGGCGGATTTGTCTACCACCACAGTGACGAACTTGGGTGCGTCGTTGGCTTTGGCAGCATCGGTTTTGGGCAGGTCCAGCTTGATGGAGCTGGCCAGCAGCGGCGCGGTGATGATAAAGATCACCACCAGTACCAGCATCACGTCTACCAGGGGGGTAACGTTGATCTCGCTCATGGGCTCAGAGCCCTTGGAGCGCTCAAGCCGCCCGAAACTCATGCTTTCACCTCATGGTGGGCCAGCAGTTCGCGCAAATCGCGGGCAAAGCCTTCCAGGTCGGCCTCTATGCGGCCGACGTAGCGACCAAACAGGTTGTAGGCCAACACGGCGGGGATGGCAACGGCCAAGCCAGCAGCGGTCATGATGAGGGCTTCGCCTACAGGGCCAGAGATTTTGTCGATGGAGACCTGCCCCGCGCCGCTGATGCTAATGAGGGCGTGGTAGATGCCCCATACCGTGCCCAGTAGGCCGACGAAGGGGGCGGTAGAGCCTACGGTGGCCAGCAGCACTTGGCCAAATTGCAGCTTGAGCAATACAGAGTGCAGCGCATCACGCAGCACGCGGGTGAGCTGCTGGGCTTTGTCGCCGACGGTGGCCAAGGTGCCTGCGGGGCGGGCTTGGCTGGCCTCGATCAGGGGTAGCACCAAGGCCTCGCGGTCCAGCGCAGCCACGGTAACTTTGGCTTGTGCTAAATCAGGCGCTTGCCAAAAGGCGGCAATGCTGCGCGAGACGTCGGGCACGGCGCGCTTGATGACCCAGGCTTTCCATAAAATGACTACCCAACTGGCCACCGACATCGCCAACAATAAAAAGGCCACGAATTTGCTGACAGCGTCGCCTTGCGAGATAAATTGGAATGCAGTCATAGGGATGGTTTGCTATTGCAGAAAAATAAAAACAACAAGAATTAGCGCAAGCCCAGCACGTCGAACATGTCAAACATGCCAGCCTTATGGTTGGCCAGGAAGCGTGCCGCCCGCAGCGCTCCTTGTGCGTAGCCTTCGCGGTTGGATGACTTGTGGGTAATTTCAATGCGCTCGCCTATTCCGGCAAACATCACGGTATGGTCGCCCACAATGTCGCCGCCGCGAATGGCAGAAAACCCGATGGCATTAGGATCGCGCGCACCGGTAATCCCCTCACGGGCAAACACGGCGTGCGCCTTTAAGTCGCGCCCCAGAGCGCTGGCAATCACCTCGCCCATTTTGAGCGCGGTGCCGGACGGCGCGTCTACCTTATGACGGTGGTGGGTTTCGATGATCTCGATGTCGTAACCGCTAGATAGTGCCCTGGTCGCCATGTCCAGTAGCTTGAGGGTCACGTTCACGCCTACGCTCATATTGGGAGCCAGCATGATGGCAATGTCTTTACTCGCTGCCTCAATCTGGGCTTTTTGCGCGTCGCTAAAGCCGGTCGTACCAATCACCATTTTCACCCCCATCTCGCGGCACAGCGTCAGGTGCGCCATCGTGCCCTCGGGTCGGGTGAAGTCGATCAGCGCGTCGGTTTTCTTCAGGGCGTGGCGCACGTCGGAGGTGATGGTCACGCCGCTGGCGTGGCCCAGAAAGCCCGAAGCATCCAAGCCGATACCGGGGCTGTCGGGCACGTCGAGTGCGCCGCCAATCATCATGTCGTCTGCGCCGTGCACGGCTTCGATCAGCATGCGGCCCATGCGGCCGCTGGCGCCGGCAATGCAAATGCGTTGGTGGTTCATCATGGTTTAGCGGCTCCCTGCTTCGAGAGGGGGGTAGACCTTGGGCGCAGCCGGTGACGGCTCCACTGCAGCGGTGTTTTGCGGCTTGCTCTGAGTGCGGCTTAGTTCTTCTTCGCTGGCTTGAAGGTTAGGCACTTTGCCCAGTTTGCGGTTGGTGTCCAGCGTGGCAACGAACTCTGACTCAGAGGGCATCGTGTCACCTTGTACTTTTTCAAATTCATCGGCTTTGAAAAACACGGTGAGCTTGCGACTTTGCGCCTCAATGCCCTGGCGGCGGATGGTAAACACATAGTCCCAACGGTCGGCGTGGAATACGCTGGTAACCAGAGGCGAGCCTAAAATCTCGCGCACTTGGGCGCGGGGCATACCCGGCTGTAGCGCCTCGACCTGCTCTTTAGACACAAAGTTGCCCTGCACTACTTCGATTTTGTAGGGCGTGATAAGAGACGCCACGCTGGTGCTGGCGCTGTTAAAGCTGCTACAAGCCGCAAGGCCCGCGCAGGCCAGTAGGGCCAGCGGTTTAAGAATAGAAGGTACAGACATGGCAGGCGTCGCTTGGCACTAAAACCCAGCGCATAAGGTTATGATGAAGTCATTGTAGCGGCTATGCCTTGCCACCCGTGTGTCACTCTATAGCAGGGGCTTTTTGCGTCCAATCCATGTCCAATATCGACGAACTGAAAAATACCGGCCTCAAAGCCACCCTGCCGCGCCTGAAGATCATGGAGATCTTCCAAACCGGTGCGCAGCGCCATATGACGGCGGAGGACGTATTTCGTGTGCTGTTGCTGGAGCGCACGGATATTGGCTTGGCCACCGTGTACCGCGTACTTACCCAGTTTGAGCAAGCAGGCATTTTGTCGCGCAACCACTTCGAGTCGGGCAAAGCCACCTACGAGCTCAACGAAGGCCAGCACCACGACCATCTAGTGTGCCTGGACTGCGGCAAAGTGGAAGAGTTTTACGATGCCGAGATTGAAAAACGCCAACACGCCGTGGCCAAGGCCAAGGGCTTCACTATTACCGACCATTCCCTGAGTTTGTATGCCAACTGTACAAAGGACAAGTGCCCGAACCGGGTGTTGCGTGGGTGAGGTTTTTTAGTCCTCGTCGCCACCGCCGCTGCTGTCATCACCTGCTTCCATTTCTGCGGCGCGTGTTTTGAGCTCACCCACCATGGTTTTGGCCTGGTCAAAAAAATCGTTTGAAACCTGTGGGGAAGACCACTGCAGCGCAGGGCGGTACAGGTAGGGACTATGAAAGGTGTCCAGCACGGTGTCTGAGCGGCGATGGTTGGTCCACATCACGAGGGCGACGCTGGCCAGGGTGAGGGCAATCATGCCCAGTTGCAGCCCTGGTTTACGCCCTGCGGGCAAAATCAGGCGCAGATGGGCCCAAGCGAGTAAGCCGAGCGCTGCGATGGTGCTGAGCTTGTCCATGCGTCCCAGTACGCGCCAGGACAGGCTGAAAGAGAGAAAATGCATCGCGGTGGTCAGAGCCGCAAGCGCTATGCACGCTACAAGCAGAATGCAGACATGGCTCCAAAAATACGCATGCTTGGCAAAAATCTTGCTCAGCAGTGCCCAGAACGCTGCCCACAGCGCCAGCCCACCGATCAGGCCCAGTGCGGTCGCCACATGATTTTGGGTGGCAGTGTCGGGGTTGTACTCGATCCACTGCTCCAGCGCGACCAGCAGGGCAAAAACACCGAAAAGCATGAGCGCCCAGACCCAGGGGCTAAAGCGATGCCAAGCGTTGAGGCTGGATTTGGGCACTGGCTCACCCGAGGCCTGGACAAGTGGGCTGACCACGGCGAGCACCTCGTTTTGCACCCGGAGCGTGAAATGCGCCCCGTGCAACTGTTCGGTGCGTTGCACCTGCCCGTGGGCATCGGTGTATTCGATGGTCAGGGTATGCTCGGCGGCGCTCATGGCTTGGCCTCCATGCCTTTGGCCAGCTTGAAGCCGTCTGCAAAGTGCTTAGCGAGTTTCAGAGCGTTGTCAAAACTCACTCCAGTGGCATTGAGTCTGCCCAGGGTGCCAGTGGTTTGACCTTCTTGCGTGGCGACCACGATCGAGACGCTGTACAAGCCTTTAAAGCGTTTGTATGCAGTGAGGCAGAGCACGGTTTCCAGGCGCGGGCTGCCTGCATTTTGTAAACTGGTTTGGCGGCATTGTGGCTTGGTGGAAGGCCGGATGCCACTGTAGAAATGCTCGTTTTCAAAGCTCTTGGAGTAGCGGTCCATAAAGCGGGTGGCGCCGAGCTTGCCGCCGTCATACGACTCATGGGTAGTGGAGATCATGCCCAGGCTGCCTTCACCGGTAAAGACGCTCGAATCCATGCGGCAATCGGTGCGGGCAAACTGGAAGGCCTTGCTTTCCAGTTGCTCGCGTCGCCCCCAGCAGCGCAAAAAATCGTCTGATGGAATGGGGATGCTCACGCCCGCGTTGACTTGCGGTTTCCAGGGCGTGGCGATAAAACGATCTATCAGCTGTTGTTGGTACTGCGTGAGCTGCGCGCTGACAGCGCTGTACATCGGAGCGGTGATGGGGGCAGCTTGGCTGCTGGCGGCGATGAGCTTTTGCGCATGCTCGGCAGGTACCAGAAAGCTCACTTGCTCGCCATCGCGCCGCTTGGCCACGTTGATGCCCACGACGTTGCCCTGCGCATCCAGCGCCGGCCCGCCGCTCATACCGCCATTGATCGCACCGCTGAAAAACAGGCGCGGCGTGAAGCTGCGCTCGACCAGGCCGTTATAGGTGCCCTCCACCACGGCAAAGCCCACATCAAGCGGGTTGCCCAACGAGAAAATGCGCTCGCCGCGCTGCAAGGTGCTGCCAGTAGCGCGAAACTTCAAAGCATCCGTGCGCTGGGTTGGCTGGCCTGGCTTGGTACGCAGCAGCGCGACATCATTGACCACATCGACGCCTAGTAGTTGTAGCTCACCTTTGTCTCCCGCAGGCGTTTCATACAAAGCCTGGTAACGGTCGGGCTTGAGCGCCACGAGGCTGATCACATGAAAGTTTGAAATCAGCAGCCCGTCATTCGACACAAAAAACCCCGAGCCGATGCTGGCCTGACTGGTCTGCCCTATGGGCACGATACGGATACGCAGCAATTGCGTACGCGCCTTGCTCCACATGGCTTGCGCTGCGGAAGTGACCATCGGTGCGCTGCTGGCTTGCGCTGCGGGTGCTTGCGCACGCGCCAAACCGGCGGTCAGGAGCATGCAAAGTACCCAGCTTGCATGTACAAGGATGGGCTTGAGAGAGGTAAAGCAGTGAGTGCGCGGCATGTGCTGAGGTTAACAGAGTGTTACCAGTTCAATGCGACGCGCATCCGGTAACGCCCCGCTATTAAAACTCCTGCTTCAAGGCCATTTTTAGAAGAAAAAAGAGCCGCTAGCCCAATAAAATAATGCGGGAGCAGCTATTAAATAGAGAGTGGGTCTACATCCATCGCCCAGCGAATCAGACCGGGAACTTTGGTGGCACGCAGCACGGGTTGCCAAGAGGACAGGAATTTTTGCAACGCGGCGCGGGATTGGCTCTCGACCAGCATCTGGGCGCGCTCTACGTTGGCGATGCGCTGGATGGTCATGGGCACGCCGGGGTAGAGTGTGACGTGTTCAAAGGCTGCTACGCCGTTCGCTGGGTCGCCTGCGGCCTCGGTAGAGGTTTGCAAAAAGGCTTGTGCGGCTTCCTGGGTGCGGGCTTCGGCGCGGATCAGTGCCTGGTAGCTCATGGGCGGCAGGCCGGCTTGCACACGCTCGCGCAGCTGCTGCGCGGCAAAACCGGGATAGTCGTGTGCTTTGAGCGAGGCAAATAGCGGATGCTCGGGGTGCTGGGTTTGCACCCACATCTGCGCGCCCAGCATGGCCGCATCGCGCCCGGCGCGGCCTGCCGCTTGCATCAACAGGCTGAACAGGCGTTCTGGGGCCCGAAAATCGCTGCTGTACAAGGCGCTGTCGGGGTTGATGGCCGCTACGAGCGTGATGCGGCGAAAGTCGTGACCCTTGGCGATCATTTGCGTACCGACCAGGATGTCTACATGGCCGCCGTGCACCTGGGCCAGTTGCTGCTCCAGCGAACCTTTGAGGCGCGTGGTGTCAGCGTCCATGCGGGCGATGACCGCCGGGGTGCCGTCCGGGCGCAGTAAAACATTTGGCATGGATGACGCGTCTGCTACTGCCGTTGCCGTTCGGTCCGCCTTGGATTCTGGCACTTCGCCTGAAGGCATGGAAATGCCCAGCGCCTGGGCCAATTGCTCTTCCAGCTTTTCGGTGCCTCGGCCTATCGGCGCAATGTCGATGTTGCCGCACTCGGGGCAGGCGCGGGGCACCCGATCGGTGGTGCCGCAGTGGTGGCAGCGCAGGGTGCGGTCGATTTTGTGGAACACGCGGTAGGCGCTGCAGTGTGGGCAGTTGGACTTCCATTCGCAGGCACCGCAGGCCAGCACGGGGGCGTAGCCACGGCGGTTCAGAAAAATCAGACTTTGCTCGCCGCGGGCAATGCGCTCCTGGATGGCGGCCAGCAGGGTGGCGGCAAACAGGGTTTTCTTCGGGGCCAGGCGCATGTCCACGATGCGCAGCTTGGCAGGTGCGCCATTGCCCACGCGCTCGGGCATGTCCAAGCGCTGGTAGCGGCCCTGCTCGCAGGCGTACCAGGTTTCCAGCGATGGGGTGGCTGAGCCGAGCATGACCCGGCAGGCGGTGCCGAAGGTTAGCAGGGAGGTTTCAGGTGACAGGGAACCGGAGGCTGGTGGCAAGGGGAATGGGGCGTGTGGGCGGTCAGCTTGGGCGCTGTGCTCGGTTTGGAGCTTGGCCCGCAGCACGGCCAGGTCACGCGCTGAGTGGCGGGCACCGTCTTGGCTTTTGTAACTCGGGTCGTGCTCCTCGTCCACGACGATGAGTTTGAGGCCTGGCATGGACGCAAACACCGCCATGCGGGTGCCCAGCACGATACGTGCTTGCCCGGTGTGGGCTGCCAGCCAGCTGTTAAGCCGCTGCGCCGGCGTCATGCCACTGTGCATGGCGACCACTGCGTCAGCGCCATATATAGGGGCAAAGCGCTGTCTAAAACGCGCTTCTAGCTGCGGAGTAAGGTTAATTTCAGGCACCATGACGAGTACCTGAGTTGCGCCCGATTGCGCTAGTACCCGCGCAGCGCATCGCAGGTAGACCTCGGTCTTGCCGCTACCCGTGGCACCGAATAGCAAGGCGGGTTTCGGGCCGGGCGGCTCAGGGTTGGCAAAAAACTGGGCGATCACGCTGATTTGTTGGGCGCTGGCTGCAACGTCGCCCGTAGCGGTTAGCACTTCTTCGAGCACCTTAAAGCCCGGCGCGGCGGTGGCAGCGTCATTCCCTTGGGACGGTGCCGCCGCCTTGGCCGCTTGTGCTTGCAGCTTGTCTTTGCGCATAGCTTGCAGCTTTTGCCTGCGGACCAGTTGCGCTCCATCTATCTCGCGCAATTGCGGGGGCAAGGCCGTCAGGGCTACCTCGCCAATGGCGCGTTGATAGTAACGCGCAGCAAACTCCACCAAGGCCCGCCACGCGGCATCAAGCGGCGCGATACCGTCCAACACAGAAATGATATCTTTAGTTTTAACCAATATCACTTCGGTTTGAGGCGCGGGTGCCGCGCCCCAGACAACACCAAGTAGCTCGCGCTGGCCCAGCGGCACGCGTACCAAGCTACCCGGTGCGAGCGCACGCTCACTTCGATAGGTTAGGGCAAACCCCAGTCCGCTGTGCGCGGGGGTGGCCACCACCACAGCTATCCAAAACGCCACTTTTTAGCCTTCGTTCCTAAAATACACTTGCAGAGAACTGCGTAAGTGCTTGATTTGTCACGTTATTATCATTCATCCAACGAATCTGTGGATAACTTTGTTGATATCTCTTGTTGACACCTCGCAAAGCCTTGAAAATCAAGGCTTTCACTACATTGCCTGTTAAAAAAGCAGATTAAAAACTTTATATAAATCAAGCACTTAGCGTAGCTACAGCAATGATAGCGGGCAGCGGAAAAGACCACACTCTATTTTCTGCCATACCAAGGTTTTTGTGCATAAGTCCCACAAACGAAAGCCGCTTTGAATAAGTTTCTGTGGTAACGAAAGGTAAAAATAAATGCCTCGTCCGCGGGTTTGTACTACGAGGCCGCGGTCTTGCGTTGCGCCTTTGATTGCCGGTGCACGGCCGCCACCAAGGCCGCCACGTGCTCGGGTGGTGTGTATTGGCTGATACCGTGACCAAGGTTAAAAATGTGCGTTGGACCTTTGCCGCTACCGAGATAAGGCGCACCAAATGCGGTTAAAACCTTAGCTACTTCGGCTTC
>JAYWHJ010000138.1:0-9919 GCA_043777795.1 Polaromonas sp.
GTTGCTCAAGTCTTGAAAACACACGTCGCGGTAGTTGGGGTGAATGCCAGCTTTCATGGGGATATTCCTTGGGAGTTAGTTGCGGTAGCCGCGCAGCACTGTACTGGGCACTTTCCGGTAAGCCTTCTATTATAGCGCGCTTTGGGTCGGGTACGATCCGCTGTCAAATGCCGGCTTAACCGCCTCGGCGCATCATGTCGAAAAACTCGGAGTTGTTCTTGGTGGCCTTCATATTTTTCAGCATCAGCTCCATGGACTCGATTTCGTCCATATTGAACATGAATTGGCGCAAAATTCGGGTTTTTTGCAACACTTCGGGCGAAAGTAATAATTCTTCCCTGCGGGTGCCTGATTTGTTCAATTCGATGGCCGGAAAGACCCGTTTTTCGTACAAACGGCGGCTCAAATGCACTTCGGAGTTGCCGGTGCCTTTGAATTCTTCAAAAATCACATCGTCCATTCGGCTGCCGGTATCGACCAAGGCGGTAGCGATGATGGTGAGCGAGCCGCCCTCTTCCACATTGCGCGCAGCACCAAAAAAGCGCTTGGGGCGCTGCATCGCATTGGTGTCGATACCGCCAGTGCCGATCTTGCCGCTGCTGGGCATCACGTTGTTGTAGGCACGGGCCAGGCGGGTAATGCTGTCGAGCAAAATCACGACATCTTTTTTTAATTCAACCAGGCGCTTGGCACGCTCGATTACCATTTCGGCCACGTGCACGTGGCGGGCTGCGGGCTCGTCAAACGTGGATGCGATCACTTCGCCTTTCACGGTACGCTGCATTTCAGTCACTTCTTCGGGGCGCTCGTCTACAAGCAGCACCATCATGTGCACGTCGGGGTGGTTGGCGGTGATAGCGTGGGCAATGTGCTGCATCATCACCGTCTTGCCACTCTTGGGAGAGGCGACGATCAGCGCGCGCTGGCCACGGCCAATAGGTGCTATCAAATCGATAACCCGGCCAGTGATGTTCTCTTCGCTCTTGGTCTCGCGCTCCAGCTTCATCTGCACCTTGGGGAACAGCGGCGTCAGGTTTTCAAACATCACCTTGTGTTTGTTGCTGTCGGGCGAGTCGCCGTTGACTTTGTCTAACTTGTTCAGCGCGAAGTAGCGCTCGCCGTCTTTGGGGGTGCGCACTTCGCCTTCGATCATGTCGCCGGTGTGCAGGTTGAAACGGCGCACTTGGCTGGGGCTGATGTAGATGTCGTCTGTGCTGGCGGTAAAGCTGGTGTCCAGGCTGCGCAAAAAGCCAAAGCCGTCGGGCAATATTTCCAGCACGCCGTCGGCGACGATGGTCTCACCCGCGCGGGCCCGCTTTTTGATAATGGCAAACATCAGCTCTTGTTTGCGCATGCGGCCCGTGTTTTCAATTTCAAGCTCTTCAGCTTGTTTGAGTACTTCGGATACGTGGAGGGCTTTGAGTTCGTTCAGATGCATAGCGCGTCAGTCAAAATAAACAAAAGGTTTTGATTGGGGGAGGTGGCAACAACTGCAGTGTTGCAAAGAGCTGCCTTGGGAAGGCAGTCATGAATAGTTTGTAACTCACACATTTGTGTAGTTGCACGGTTATTATAGCCCCCGTATGATACGCTCTGTAACCGTTTGTTTACAAATCAGATATTTCTCCTTTATCGTCGGTACCCTGTGCAAAATTTCGTTCAATCTCTATCCAAAGCAGTGAGTCGGCGTGACACGCCGTCCAGGACAGGGCATGTCAGCGTGGCCGCCAGCGCGGGCGGTGGTAATCAGCGTGTGAATGATCACAGCATCTCCCCAATAGCGGCTGCCACAGAGGCAAGCAACGCCGTATCACCCCCCAGCCCTCCAGGTTTGCACCCGGGCATAGTCGGTACGATTGGGGAAGAGTTTGCGCACACGTTGACCAGTGCGATGGAACTGATCGTAAATGCCAGGGCCAACCCGCGCAGCGTTGGTAATGATTTAAGCAGCGCCAATGCCCTGTTGGATGGCCTGCGCCACAAAGCGATGGCCTTGCAGCAGATATCGCGATTGGCACAAAACAAGGTGCGCCAATCGCACGAAAAACTCTCTTTGCCGCAAGTGGCCCAAGACTTGCTCGGCGAACATAAAGCGGAGTATGCCTCGTTGGGTGTTGTGGTGAACACCCGATTTAAGCCAGTCGAGATTATCGTAGACCCTGGTTTGTTGGTGAGTCTCATTGCGTCAGCCCTCAAATGGGTCACTGAGTTTGGCACCGTAGTTCGTGTGGCCACCAGCATGAAGAATTGGCCCCAGCACGGGCAGCTCAGTCTGATTGCTTCTCAAGGTGTGCGGCTACACAGTGAGATCGATAATAAATCAGTGGTTAACCAGTCCATTGCATGGCATTTGCTGCAGCAAACTGCGCTGTCTATGGGGGTGGGTTTGGAGATGAATGAGACGGTCAATGAACGCAGCTTGATGATTGAGTTTCCTCGCACGGTGGTGGCCCTGGAGGGCATGACCATGGTGGAAATGGATGCGGGGCCGGGCAGCGACAGTTTTGGTTCGGTGAGCCCTAACTTTATTGCAGGCCATCAAGTACTGCTGATATCGCCTGATTACAGTTTCTATCGGCAGGTGCGTGACGTCTGCAAAGGCCTGAGCTTAGGGTGCGAGCAAGCGCCTACTGTGGAGGCGGCAGAGCGTATGTGCGAGCACCGTCTACCGCACTTGATCATGTGCGAAGAAAACTTGGCCGATGAGCGTTATGACGCGCTCTTGGAAGATCTGGAGCGGCATGTGCCGGGTTTCCCTAGCATTGTGGTCGGCGAGGGCGACCATGGCTTTGAATTGTCCAGCTGGTCTAGCAGCAACAAGTCACGCATTTCGCGCAACCAAGTGTTGCAGCAGTTGCCCAGCGCATTGACGATTGAGTTGTCGCGTACTTTGTAACCCGGTGGTCTAATTCGGGCTGCGCCCTTAAAGCCAGCGCCGACTCAGCGTGAGGTCAAACACAAGCGGGTGTTCGAGCTCGGCGTCCGGCGAAGGGGCTAAGTTAAAACAAGCGGTTTAAACCAACTGCTGGTCAATGAACGCGGTCAGCTGCGACTTGCTCATGGCACCTACTTTGGTGGCCGCGAGTTGGCCACCTTTAAATATCATCAGCGTCGGAATGCCGCGAATGCCGAATTTACCGGGGATGTCGCGGTTTTCGTCCACATTCATTTTGGCGACTTGCAGTTTGTCGCCGTAGGTGGTGGCTACTTCGTCCAAAATGGGGGCAATCATCTTGCAAGGGCCGCACCACTCGGCCCAATAGTCCACCAGCACCGGCTTGCTGGCTTGCAAAACGTCTACCTCAAAGGACGCGTCGGAAACATGTTTGATTAAATCGTTGGCCATGGTGCTTTTCTCCGTGGTGGGGCTTGGTTTGGTAAATTGGTCGCAGTGTGATCCAGTTTCTTACTCGGATACCGCTACAGTGTGGGCATTGTGACAGAAAGCAAGGTAGGCAGCCGCTACATCGGCGCATGCATAAGCTATGGCGGTGATAGTTAAAACTCAATCGGCAGAGATATTGGCAGGCGGTGCGCAACCGGCTGGGGATGGGCACGGGCCCGCCTGGCAGGCGCTGTGGTCGCAGGTGGCTGCGCATCTCCACGCCATGCAGGCGCACCCCGCACGCAGTGTGGTGCTGCTGCCGTTTTTTCAGCTTCAAGCAGTGGCGCGTGCCACCATCGGCCAAAGTGGCTTATTCGACGGTTTTCTACCCCGGCTGGAAACCACTACCAGCTGGAGCCAGCGCATCAGCCACCCTGTGCCCAATGATTGGGATATCAGCTTTGACGCAGGGCTAGATAGCCTGCGCGCCAACAGCTGGCTGCAACGCGCGGGTTTGGGTGCCAAGCAGGGCATGCTGTCGGGTGCGCTGGTCGATACCGCGCACCAACTGGGGGCAGTGGTGGCCGCGGTACCGCCTGCACAGCGCGCCGATTGGGCCGTGCAGGCGCGCCAGCAAGTGCTGCAGGGCCTGGACGGCAACCCACTGGTGTACGAGGCGGCCGTGGCCCGCATTGCGCTGGAATGGGCCGTGGCATCGCGTTATGCCAGTGATGTGTTGTTCGCACCCGGCTTGCGCGACCAGTTGGACGCGCTGGTGGTCGTGCAAGGTTTGCAGGCCAACCCTTTGGCTGGCGCGCTGGCGGCCCACTGGGCGGCTGTGAGTTGCACTGCCCAGTGGCAGCCAGGCATGGGCGAGGTCCAGATTGCCGTGCATACGGCAAGCAACGCCCACGACGAAGCCGACCGCGCTGCAGCCTGCGTGCTGCGCCGTATTGCGCAAGGCGCGGTGCCTGTCGCGCTGGCCGCGGTAGACCGCGTGTGCGCCCGGCGCGTCAGCGCTACCTTGCATTTGCACGGCGTCACACTGCGCGACGAGACCGGCTGGAAGCTGTCTACCACCCGCGCCGCAGCAAGCCTGATGGCGCTGCTGCGCGCTGCGCGCTGGAAGGCGCAAGGCGAGGGCGGCGATGACGCGCTGCTCGACTGGCTCAAGCACACCAGCGTTCCCGCCGCCCAGGTGCATGCGCTAGAGAGCGCTCTTCGCATGCCAAACAGCACACCAGCCCAACAAAATATCGCGCGAGAAGCTATCACATTAATAGTGAATGAAGACGCAGCGGTATCCATTGAGGCTCTTTTGACCAGCTTACGCGCCAGCCGCCCGATGGCGCAATGGCTGGCCAGCCTGGAGCAGGCCTTGCGCGCGACCGGTCAATGGAGCGCACTGGTGGCCGACAGCGCTGGGCGCGACTGTTTGCAGGCCTTGCACCTGATGCAGCCCGAGTTGGTGCAGGCGCATACGGCCAAACTGTCTTTGGCAGACTTCAGTGCCTGGGCCACAGACTGCCTGGAGAGCGCCAGCTTTAAACCGACCGTCGACGCGCAACTGGATGCCGCACAAGTCGTTGTGCTGCCTCTGGCGCAGGTTTTAGCGAGGCCATTTGCTAGCATAGTGATAGCGGGTGCGGACGAGCAGCGCCTGCCGGCATCACCCGAGCCGCAAGGTGCCTGGAGCAGCGCGCAGCGCGCTGCGCTGGGCCTGCCCAGCCGCGAGGTGCTGGGCGCAGAGCATCTGGCCGTCTGGCAGTGCGCTATGCAGGTGCCACTTGTAGACATACTGTGGCGCAGCGCAGAGGGCGAACAGGCCTTGCTGCCCAGCCCGCTGTTGCAGCGTTGGCAGCTGGCCCAAGCCGTACAAGGCCACGACGTGCCCCAAGGGGTTGACCCGCGTGAAGACGTGCTGCATAGCGCGCTGCCCACACTGCGCCCTCAGCCCACCGCGCGCAGTCTCAAAGTGGGCAAGCTCTCCGCCAGCAGCTACGGCGACCTGCGCACTTGCCCCTACCGTTTTTTCGCGCTGCGCCTCCTGGGCCTGCAAGACGCGCCCGAACTCGACGCCGAGGTAAGCAAACGCGACTTTGGCAGTTGGTTGCACAGCGTGCTGAGTGACTTTCACACTCGCCGCAAAGCTGCCTTGGAGTCAGGTCAAGTTGCAAGCGACGACCGCGCGCTGCTAGACCTTTGCGCCGCCGAGCAGCAGACACAAGGCAGCGGCTTCATCCCTTTTTCCGCCGCCTGGCCGCAAGTGCGCGAGAGCTATTTGCTGTGGCTGGCGCAGCATGAAAGCGAGAGTTGGCAGTTTGACCAAGCCGAGCTGGAACGCAGCCTGGGGCATGCCACGCAAGCAGGCGAACGCATCACCCTGATCGGCCGCCTGGATCGCGTAGACCGCTTAAGTCGTGGCCCCATGGCAGGTACCGCTTATGTGCTGGACTATAAAACCGAGAGCGCCCAGGCCAGCAAAGAGCGCGTAAAAAGCCCGCTGGAAGACACCCAACTGGCCTTTTACGCCGCGCTGCTGGGCGAGGACGACATTCACGCCGCCTATGTGAACGTGGCCGAGCGTGAATGCAAAATCACCGCGCAACCCGATATCATGGCTGCGCGCGATGCCGTGCTGCAAGGCATCAGCATGGACGTGCAACGCATCCACGCCGGCCACGCGCTGCCTGCATTGGGCGAAGGCAAAGCCTGTGATTTTTGCGCCGCCCGCGGGCTGTGCCGCAAGGACATGTGGGCGCTATGAGTACCCCCATGAGTACCCAAGAGTACGCCTACGCCCTGGACGGTCAGCCCTGCACGCGTGAGGCGTTTTATGCCGTGGCCTGCGACCCACAGCGCAACGTGGTGGTTCAAGCCTGTGCCGGTGCTGGAAAAACCTGGATGCTGGTGTCGCGCATTTTGCGGGCTTTGCTGAATGCCCAAACTGCAAATGGTACTGTCAAAGCAGCCACCCTCGCAAGCACTGATAAAAGCAGCCTTGCACCGCAAGAAATCCTGGCCATCACCTTCACCAAAAAAGCCGCTGGCGAGATGCGCCAGCGCCTGCAAGAGTGGCTAGAAGAGTTTGCCCAGGCCGACGACGCTACGTTGGCGCAAGAGCTGATGCACCGAGGTATTGCAAGCCACATCGCCCTGCAGCCCAATGGAATATTGCGGGAGCAGCTATCAAAGTTATACCAAAGCGTGTTGGCGTCTGGCCGTACGGTGCAGATCCGCACCTTCCACAGCTGGTTTGCCGCGCTCCTGCGCAGCGCGCCCATGGCTGCGCTGGAGCAGCTGGGCCTGCCCACGCAGTACGAGCTGCTGGAAGACGACAGTCAAGCCACCGCGCTGGTGTGGCGGCGCTTTTATGACGCACTGGCTGCGGACGATGTGCTGCGCACGATCTATGGCCAAGCGGTAGCAGCGCATGGCCGGTTTAACGTAGACAAGGCGCTGTCCAGCGCGCTGGACAAGCGGGTAGAGTTTGCACTGGCCGACGCAGCTGGCACGGTGGCCAGCAGCATTCGGCCGTTTGCCCAGGTGTATGGCGAGTTCGACCGGATGAACCTGCCGATAGACATCTTCGCACCCGGCAGCGCCCAGAGCCAAAGGCTGAGTGACGTGGCTGTCATTCTGGGCAAGTACGACGGCAAAATCCCGCAAACTGCTGCGTCAGAAATTGAACGCGCCCTTACCGATAACCAGTTACCAGACGCTTTGTCTGCCTTGGTCATCAAAGCCGGCACGGCCCGCAAGTTCAGCGACAAAATCCCCGGGATCGAGCAGGTGCGGGAGATGCAAACGCTGTGCGTGCGCGTCAACGCCGCCCAGCTGCAGCACGAGGCCTGGCTGCACCAAACCCGCATGGCCCAGCTCACTCGTGCGCTCATCGCCTGCTACAGCGCCCTTAAGCGCGAGCGCGCGTGGGTAGACATGGGCGACGTAGAGCGCTCAGCCCTGCACTTATTGAGCGACCCAGTGCTGAGCGGCTGGGTGCAGCAGCGCCTGGACGCGCAAACCCGGCACTTGCTGATAGACGAGTTTCAAGACACCAATCCGCTGCAATGGCAAGCGCTGCAAGCTTGGCTGGCAAGTTACGCCGGAGCTGGTGGCAGTGCGCCCAGCGTGTTCATCGTAGGCGACCCCAAGCAAAGCATCTACCGCTTTCGCCGCGCAGAACCCCAGGTGTTTGTCGCCGCCAGCGCTTTTGTGTGCGATGCCTTGGGCGGCGTGGTGCTCAGCTGCGATCACACGCGGCGCAATGCACGTAGCGTTTTGGCGGCAGTCAACGGCGTGATGCACAGCGCAGCTGAGCAAGGCTACGATGGCTACCGCTTGCACACCACCGAGTCTAGTGAGCCGGGCCAAGTGCTGCGCCTGCCTTTAGTGCAGCGCGAAGAGGCCGATGCACAGGAAGCGTCCACCGAGTGGCGCGACACGCTGGCCACTGCCCGCGACGAAGCCGAGGAACACATCCGCACCCGCGAATGCGCGCAAGCCGCCCAGTGGGTGGCGCAGCACATTGCACAAGGCACGCCTGCGGGCGAGGTGATGGTGCTGGCCCGCAAACGCGACCGCCTGCAACGCATGAAGGGCGCCCTGCAAGCGCTGGGTATTGCATCCCAGATCAGCGAGAAAACGCAGCTCATGGAGCACTGCGAAGTGCAAGACGTGGTGGCTTTGGTTGATGCCATCGTGTCGCCCACCAACGACTTGGCCTTGGCCCGCGCACTCAAGTCACCCCTGTTTGGCGTGAGTGACGACCAGCTCGTCTGCATCGCCCAAGTGGCCAAAGCACAGCGTTGCACTTGGTGGCATGCACTATCAAAAAATGAGCTGCTCGCGCATTATTCTATTGCGCCAGAGGCCGATTTATCTATCAAATTAGACCATTCTGTGAGCGTTTGGCAACCAGAGTTCGCCCAACTGGCTGCTGATCTGCAGAGCTACCAAACCCTGTTCGCCACCCTGCCGCCGCACGACGCACTGGCAGCGGTGTACCACCATGCCGACGTACTGGCACGCTGTATGGCCGCAGCACCCGCAACGCAGCGGGGCACAGTAGCCGCCAACCTGCAAGCCTTGCTGGCCGCCGCGCTGGATGTAGACGGCGGCAGATTTTTAACCCCCTATGCCTGGGTGCGCGCCCTCAAGTCTGGCAGCGTGCGCGCCCCGTCAGCTGCCGCGCCACTGGCAGAGAAAGGCGGCAACCTAAGCGCCGTGCAACTGCTCACCGTGCACGGTGCCAAGGGCCTGGAAGCCCACACCGTGCTGCTGCTGGACGCCAACGCGCAAGCCGAAAAATCTCGCAGCATGGACGTACTGGTCGACTGGCCCGCCCAGCATGCTGCGCCCACCACGTTTGCATTTTTAGCCAGCGAATCGGCCCCACCTGCCTGCGTGCAAGACGCCTTGCAGCGCGAGCAGTACGCCCGCGCCCGCGAAGAAACCAACGCCCTGTATGTGGTGATGACCCGCGCTCAGCACACGCTGGCGCTCTCGGCCCACGCCGTGCGCACGATTGATGCCGCCAGCCCGTGGCAACGCTTTGCCGCGCTAGGCAGTGGCGTGGTGGACGAGGCGATAGTACAGGGCGATGACCTGTATGGTGATGGTGCCAAGGCATCAGCGTCTGCCACGTCAAGCCGTGATGTATCTGCTGCCAGTTCGCAGGCCAGCCCAGCTGCTGCGCACACTGCGCTGCACCCCGCTGCACCGCTAAACGACACTATTTATATAAAGAAAATGCCGTTTCAGGCCGTAGAACCTGCTCAAGCAGCTATTAAATTTGTAGTAAAACAACCAGACAGCGTAGCCGCACGCCAAGGCCTGGCCATGCACCGCCTGCTAGAGCTGTACCAAGTGGGCGTTGATTTGCAGTCACTGGCGCACAGCGTAGGCGCACAGTTTGCACTAAGCGCTGCGCAAGCTGACGCCGCCTGCGCCATCGCCCAGCGCATGACCCAAGGCCCCGCTGCGTGGGTGTGGGACGATCAGCACATTGACTGGCAAGCCAACGAAGTTGAGCTGCTGCAGGGTGCTGACGGTGTAGCCAACGATGATTCGACTACTGTGACTGCCCAAGCTGCACTAGCCGCTGAGGTTGCCCAGGTTGCTGCGGTTGCTAGTGAGGCTAGCAACACACAAATCAAAGCACCTGTATTGCTACGCCTAGACCGCCTCGTCAAACACCGCGCCACCCAAACCTGGTGGGTGCTCGACTACAAATCGAGCGTCGCCCCCCAACAACAAACCGCCCTGCGCCAGCAGCTAACCCAGTACCAGCAAGCCGTACAAGCCGCCCACCCCGGCACGCCCGTACGCGCCGCCTTCATCACCGGCGAAGGCCAATTGATCGAACTATGACTACCCCATCCGCACCCTCTAAAAAAGTAGTCATCATCGGCGCTGGCCCCGCCGGCCTGATGGCCGCCGAGGTGATTAGCAACGCAGGCATCCAAGTCCACGTCTACGACGCCATGCCCAGCGCAGGCCGCAAGTTTTTACTGGCAGGCATCGGCGGTTTAAATTTAACCCACAGCGAGCCGCTAGAATCGTTCTTGACCCGTTTTTATGAACGAAACAGCC
>JAYWHJ010000139.1:0-9894 GCA_043777795.1 Polaromonas sp.
AGTTGCCCCACGCCACCCAGCACCACCACCATGAAGGAATCTACGATGTAGCTCTGCCCCAGGTCAGGCCCCACGTTGCCTATCTGGCTCAGCGCACAACCTGCCAGGCCCGCAATGCCCGAGCCCAGAGCGAAGGCATAGGTATCGATACGCGCAGTGTTCACTCCCATGCATGAGGCGATCGGGCGGTTTTGCGTAACGCCGCGCACAAACAAGCCCAAGCGCGTTTTGCTGATCAGCAGCGCTACCCCTGTCAATACCAGCACTGCAAACACGATGATCAAAATACGGTTGTAGGGCAAGGACAGATTAGGCAGAATGGCCACGCTGCCGCTCATCCACGAAGGGTTTTCTACGCCCACGTTTTGTGCGCCAAAGATGGTGCGCACCAGTTGCATCAGCATCAAACTGATGCCCCAAGTGGCCAGCAAGGTCTCTAAGGGGCGGCCGTACAAGAAGCGAATCACGCTACGCTCAAGCGCCGCTCCCACGAGGGCCGAAGCCATGAACGCCACCGGTATGGCAGCTATCAAATACCAGTCAAAAGCGCTTGGCAAGTAGCTGCGAAACAGGCCTTGCACCACGTAGGTGGCGTAGGCTCCGATCATGATCAGCTCGCCATGCGCCATGTTGATGACACCCATCAGCCCATAAGTGATGGCCAGGCCTAGCGCGGCTAGCAGCAGGATGGAGCCCAAGCTCAAGCCTGTGAACATGATGCCCAGCTTGTCGCCCAAGCCCAGTGTGGATTGGATTTGCGCAAGCGACTTTTGCAGCTGCGCTTTCACGTCGACTTCCGTCTCGGCTTTCAAGCGGTCATTCAGCAGCAACTGGGTGGCGGGGTTTTTGCTGTTGGCCAGCGCTTTGGCGGCCTCCATGCGCTTGGCTTTGTCGGCACTGCCCAGCATGGCCGCTGCGCGTGCCAAGGTGAGCTGGACTTTTAGGTCGGCATTGCTCTCTGCGGCCAAGGCTTTGTCCAGCAAAGGCAGCTTGCCCTCGTCGGGGTCTTTCAGCAGCGCCTGCACACCAGCAGCGCGCAATGTGTCGTCTTTGCTGAACAGTTTGAGGGCCGCCAGCGCTGTGTCTATCTCGCCGCGCATGCGGTTGTTATTGTTCACGTCTTCCAGCGCGGCTGGCATAGCCACTTCCACGCCGGTTACGGGGTCGGTGGCTTTTCCATCTTTCACCACTACTACTTTGTCGCCCGCCATCTTCACTGCATCGTCGGCCATGGCTTGCACAAAGGCATTGGTTTTCTCGTTGGCCACCAGCATGGCCTTGTTCAAGGCTTCGATACGCGCATCGTTGTCACCGGTGACCATGCCTTTGGCTTGTATCGCCGTCAAGGAATATGCGTGGCCAGTTACAAAAAGTGCAGCTAGCAGTAATAGTATTTTTTTACGCACCATTGTGGTTCATTTCAGTTTTAGACGTAGCAACGGCGTGGGGGTAAGGTGTTACCACCACGCCGTTGTATGGTGCAGGGTTTGTGTCCGCTGCTAAGTCACATTACTTCTTCGCTGGCTCGTCAGGCTTCTTGTCATTGCCTTCGATGTACGGAGACCATGGCTTGGCCTTGACGGGGCCGGGTGTCTTCCATACGACGTTGAACTGGCCGTCGGCTTTGATCTCGCCGATGAACACGCTCTTGTGCAGGTGGTGGTTTTTCTCGTCCATCTTGCTGGTAATGCCCGATGGTGCGGTGAAGGTTTGGCCGGCCATGGCGGCAATGACTTTGTCGGTGTCAGTGGACTTGGCTTTCTCAACCGCTTGCTTCCACATGTTGATACCGATGTAGGTAGCTTCCATCGGGTCATTGGTCAAAGGCTTGTCTTTGTGGCCAGCGATGCCTTTGGCTTTGGCGTAGGCAGTCCATTTTTTGATGAACTCATCGTTCGCAGGGCTCTTGATAGACTGGAAATAGTTCCAAGCAGCCAAATGGCCTACGAGTGGCTTGGTGTCCACGCCGCGCAGCTCTTCTTCACCTACCGAGAAGGCAACCACTGGCACATCCTTAGCCTTTAAACCTGCATTTCCCAGCTCTTTGTAGAAAGGCACGTTGGAGTCGCCGTTGATGGTGGACACCACTGCGGTTTTGCCGCCAGCGGAGAACTTCTTCACGTCAGCCACGATGGTTTGGTAGTCAGAGTGGCCAAACGGGGTGTACTTCTCGTCGATGTCCTTGTCGGCCACGCCTTTGCTTTTGAGATAAGCGCGCAAAATCTTGTTGGTGGTGCGGGGGTACACGTAGTCGGTACCCAGCAACACCCAGCGCTTGGCAGCGCCGCCGTCTTTGCTCATCAGGTAGTCCACCGCGGGGATCGCTTGCTGGTTAGGCGCTGCGCCGGTGTAGAAAACGTTCTTGGACAGCTCTTCGCCCTCGTACTGCACAGGGTAGAACAACAGGCCGTTCAGCTCTTCCAATACTGGCAATACCGACTTGCGGGACACGGAAGTCCAGCAGCCGAAAATAACGGAGACTTTGTCTTGCGTCAGCAACTGCTTGGTTTTTTCTGCAAACAGGGGCCAGTTGGAGGCTGGATCGACAATGACGGGCTCGAGCTTTTTGCCCATGACGCCGCCCTTGGCGTTGATCTCGTCAATCGCCATTAATACCGTGTCTTTCAATACGGTCTCAGAAATAGCCATGGTGCCAGACAGGCTATGCAAAATGCCTACCTTGATAGTGCCACCAGCTTGTGCAAATGCAGCGCCAGGCAATGCAAGGCCCAGAGCGATAGATGCAGTAAGCGACTTAATAGTGCCCCGACGGTTCATATGTTTACTCCAAATAGAAGAAAGTGATGATTAGAAATGCCCAAGGACGAATACCTCAGCCACAGTGTTGTCGATTGCAACTCCTGTGCCAACCTGCGCACCAGCTGCGTGCACCTTAAAACGTTATCAGCACCGCCCATAAAGACGCAAAAGCGCACCGTTTTAGATCTTTTCCAGTTTTACTGACAAAACATCACGGTAAGCTAGCACCGAAAGAATGCAGTGCACCAAAAACAGCTGCGATAGACCTGCTTGCACCCTGATGCAACAAAGGCACAATAGTTGCAGCACAATGTCGCCTTGGCTTAGACCAGATTTTTTTAACGCAACTGACAGAGCAACGAACCGCTATGGAACTCACTCCCCGCGAAAAAGACAAGCTGCTGATATTCACCGCCGCCCTGTTAGCGGAGCGGCGTAAGGCCAGAGGCCTCAAGCTCAATTACCCAGAGGCTATGGCCTTTATCAGCGCCGCGGTGATGGAGGGCGCGCGCGACGGCAAAACTGTGGCCCAGCTGATGAGCGAAGGGCGCACGGTACTCACGCGCGCCGACGTGATGGACGGCATTGCCGAAATGATTCCCGACATCCAGGTAGAAGCCACCTTCCCCGACGGCACCAAGCTGGTCACCGTGCACCAGCCCATTTCCTAAACCGAAAGACACCCCCAAATGATCCCCGGAGAAATGTTCATTGACGAAGGCGAACACGCGCTCAACCCTGGGCGGCGCGCCATCACCGTGTTGGTAAAGAACACCGCCGAGCGTCCCATCCAAGTCGGTTCGCACTACCATTTTGCAGAAACGAACGACGCACTGAGCTTTGACCGCGCCGCTGCACGCGGCATGCGCCTGAACATTGCCAGCGGCCTGGCCGTGCGCTTTGAACCCGGCCAGCAGCGCACCGTAGAGCTGGTGGACTACGCAGGCGCACGCAAGGTGTATGGCTTTAACGGCAAAGTGCAAGGAAACCTGTAATGGCAACGATTCATAAACGTGCTTATGCCGAGATTTTTGGACCGACAACGGGCGACCGCGTCCGCCTCGCCGATACCGATTTGATCATTGAGGTAGAAAAAGACTACACCTTGGCGGCAGGAGGCTACGGTGAAGAGGTAAAGTTTGGTGGCGGCAAAACTATCCGTGATGGCATGGCACAGTCGCAGAGAACTCGCGCCGAGGGCGCCGTAGACACCGTGATGACCAACGCGCTCATCATCGACCATTGGGGCATTGTCAAGGCCGACATTGGCCTTAAAGACGGCCGCATCGTCGCCATTGGCAAGGCCGGCAACCCAGATGTGCAAAGCGGTGTGGACATCATCATCGGCCCGGGCACCGAGATCATCAGCTGCGAGGGCAGCATAGTGACTGCTGGTGGCATAGACAGCCACATTCACTTTATCTGTCCACAGCAAATTGAAGAAGCCCTGGCCAGCGGTGTGACGACCATGATGGGCGGCGGCACCGGCCCGGCCACGGGCACCTTTGCCACCACCTGCACGCCGGGCGCATGGCATATGGAGCGCATGCTGCAAGCGGCCGATGCCTTCCCGATGAACCTGGGGTTTTTAGGCAAAGGCAATGCCTCCCTGCCCGCTGCGCTGCACGAACAGATCAACGCCGGCGCGATTGGCCTCAAGTTGCACGAAGACTGGGGCACTACGCCCGCAGCAATCAGCAACTGCCTGGACGTAGCCGATCTGACCGATACCCAAGTAGCCATCCACAGCGACACTTTGAATGAATCCGGCTTTGTGGAAGACACCATCGCTGCGACAAAAGGTAGATCGCTGTGCGCCTTCCACACTGAAGGCGCGGGCGGCGGGCATGCGCCCGACATCATGCGCGTAGTGGGGCAAGAGAACTTTTTGCCGTCCTCCACCAACCCCACCATGCCTTACACCGTCAACACGTTAGACGAGCATGTGGACATGCTGATGGTCTGCCACCACCTGGATGCATCGATTGCCGAAGACCTGGCCTTTGCGGAGAGTCGGATTCGCAAAGAAACCATTGCCGCCGAAGACGTGCTCCATGACCTGGGCGCGATCAGCATGTTCAGCTCCGATTCGCAGGCCATGGGCCGCGTGGGCGAAGTGGTGCTGCGGTGCTGGCAAACCGCGCACAAGATGAAGCAGCAGCGCGGCAAACTGCCTGGGTCACAAGCCGACGTCGGCGTCGGCGACACCGAACGCCACGACAACTTCCGCGTCAAACGCTATATTGCCAAATACACCATCAACCCCGCCATTGCCCACGGCATCAGCCACGAAGTGGGCAGCATCGAAGCTGGCAAGTGGGCCGACCTGGTGGTGTGGAAACCCGCCTTCTTTGGCGTCAAACCCTTCCTCATCATCAAAGGCGGCACCATCGCCATGGCGGCCATGGGCGACCCCAACGCATCTATCCCCACGCCCCAGCCGGTGCACTACCGCCCCATGTTCGGCAGCTACGGCCGCAGTCTGCACAAAAGCTCGCTCACCTTCATCTCGCAAGCCGGTTTTAATGCAGGCGTACATGCGCGTTTTGGTTTGCAAAAGACCATCAGCACCGTCAAAAACATTCGCGGCGTAAAAAAGCAGCACATGGTGCACAACCACTACCTGCCCACCATGGAGATCGACGCGCAAACCTACGCAGTGCGTGCCGACGGCCAGTTGCTCACCTGCGAACCCGCCAAAACGCTGCCCATGACGCAGCGCTACTTTTTGTTCTAAAGCTCGGTTGTAATAGCAGCATGATCCACACCTCCAAATTGATGCCCCAAGGCGCAGGGCTCGCCCCCGTATTGCTCAAACGCGCCCACACCGTAGAACTGGACTGGGACGTGCGCCAAAAAAGCCGTTTTGACTGCACGGACTCTGCCGGCCGCCAGCTGGGCGTGTTTTTGCCGCGCGGCACCACCGTGCGCGGCGGGGATGTGTTGGTAGGCGAAGACGGCTCTCTGGTGCGCGTGCTCGCAGCCTCCCAAACGGTGCTGCGCATCACGCATTGTGCGGCCCATGGATCGCCCTATGACTTGATTCGCGCAGCCTACCATTTGGGCAATCGGCATGTGCAAATTGAGCTTAAACCCGACCACCTCAAAATAGAGCCTGACCATGTGCTGGCCGATATGCTGCGGGCCATGCATTTAATTGTGAACACCGTGACCGAAGCGTTTGAGCCCGAGGCTGGGGCGTATGCGCAGGGTGGGCACGCGCATGCCCCGATGGAAACCCACGCCCATGCGGATAAGCACTCCCATGACCACCATCATGGCCATGCGCACACCGGCGACGCCCATGACCATAGCCACAAGCATCCGCACTGATGCGCACGCCCACGGCGCTACCTGCGCCTAGCCTTCTGCAACTCATCTGGCTGGCATCGCCCGCGCTGCCCGTGGGCGGCTTCTCTTACTCAGAAGGCATTGAGGCTGCTGTCGACAAAGGCCTGGTCAGCACCGAAGCGCAGGCGGCGGACTGGCTCAGCGATCAACTGCATATCAGCCTGGCGCGCGGCGACTTGGCAGTCATTGCCAAAGCCATCCCTGCCTGGCGGCGCGGCGACATGGACCGCGTGATCGAATTGAATCAGTGGGTGCTGCAAACCCGTGAGACGCAGGAGTTGCGGCTACAAACCGACCAAATGGGCCGCTCACTCGCCCAGTGGCACCAGGCGCTCAACACCCAAAGTGCGGCGGCTCTGGCTAGCTTTGTACAGCGCAGCGAACACCACAACGCCGATCTGCCCGATGCAAGCTACCCCACAACTTATCCAGTCGCCTACGCTCTGGCCGCCAGCAGCACACAGGCCAGCGTGCGCGACTGCTGCCTGGCCTTTAGCTTCGGTTGGGCTGAAAACATGGTGGGCGCAGCCGTCAAATCCGTCCCCTTAGGCCAAAGCGCAGGCCAGCGCATCCTGGCCCGCCTAGCCGACGAGATACCCGCCGCAGTAGACTATGCAGTAGCCCTGCAAGACAGCCAACGCCAAGCCTTCAGCCCCATGCTGGCCATTCTGTCATCCCAACACGAAACCCAATACTCAAGGCTTTTCCGATCATGAGCGCTTTGCACCACATCAAAAATCGCACCAAAAAACTCCCCCCATTACGCGTAGGCATAGGTGGCCCCGTTGGCTCGGGCAAAACGACTTTGCTGGAGATGCTGTGCAAAGCCATGAAAGCAAAATACGACCTGGTGGCTATCACCAACGACATCTACACCAAAGAAGACCAGCGCATCCTCACCGTCAGTGGCGCGCTGGATGCCGAGCGCATCATGGGGGTGGAAACCGGCGGCTGCCCGCACACCGCCATCCGCGAAGATGCCTCCATCAATCTGGAAGCGATTGACCGCATGCTGGAGCAGTTCCCCCACGCTGACATCGTGTTTGTAGAGAGTGGCGGCGACAATCTGGCGGCTACTTTCAGCCCCGAACTCTCCGACCTGACCATCTATGTGATTGACGTGGCCGCAGGTGAGAAGATTCCACGCAAGGGCGGGCCCGGTATCACCAAAAGCGATCTGTTTGTGATCAACA
This sequence comes from Polaromonas sp., assembly GCA_043777795.1. Taxonomy (GTDB): domain Bacteria; phylum Pseudomonadota; class Gammaproteobacteria; order Burkholderiales; family Burkholderiaceae_C; genus JAAFIP01. The sequence continues at coordinate 7,305 of JAYWHJ010000139.1, forward strand.
AAACCGATCTTGCCCCGTATGTGGGTGCGAATTTGGACGTGATGGAAGCCGACACGAAGCGCATGCGCCAGCATGCCAGCGGCGCCAAACCCTACGTGATGACCAATTTAAAAACTTTGACAGGCGTCAGCCAGGTCGTCGCTTTCATCGAAACCAAGGGCTTGCTGCAGCACAGTGCTAGCTAAGCCGCGATAGCCACTGCTGTACCTGCTGGGCCACCCAAGGCCCATCGTCCAAGGGCAGGTCATGGCCTGCGCTGGGGTGCAGCTGCAGTGGGCACTGCCAGTGCTGGGCCAATGCTTCAGAGCACTGCACCGCTACCAAACCGTCGTGCGTACTCGCCAGTAGCAAAGTGGGCACCAAAGGTCTTTCGCCTGAAGCCTCAAAGCGCGCTGCGGCCAGCAGCTGCCTAAAGGCGTTGGCGCGAGAAACCGGCCTCTCCCGGCGTATCGCCAGCCACGCGGGCAGCGCACAAGTGTCCGCCTTGTGGCTGGTCAAGCGCAGCACGGTTTGCTCCCACTCTTGCGGGCTGGCGCCCAACAAAACCAGCTTCAGCAAAGCACCATAGTTGGCAGGTCGAAGCCTTTGGTAAAAAGCACTGAAGGGCCGCATACTGGTGTTAATCAACACTTGGGCCACCACCTCTTGCGGGTGGCTCTGGCTCCACTGTGCGGCCACCATCGCGCCCAAGGACATCGCCAGCACTCCGTAGGGCGGCGCAATGCCGCGCCGGGCCAGCTCATCGCGGCATTGCGCCACCATGGCCTGCACACTAAGCGGGCTGCGCTGCATATAAAACCTGCCATTGCCGGGCAAATCCAGCGCTAGCACGTGGGCTTGGGGCACAGCCTGCGCAAACTGGTCGGCGAAGCCCCCCCAGTGCCCACTCTCCCGCGTTAAACCGCGCAGCAAAATCCAAGTAATTTGCGCCGCCATGGTGGGTCAATACCAGTCGTGCAGAGCCTGCGCATGCTGCTGGGCGCGTCCCTCTGCGCGGGGCAGCCACAGCGCATGGCCACAAGCGGCGCGAGACAAAAAGTCCAGCAGCAACTGGTGCTGGCGCAGTACCCGCTGCTGGCGGTGTTCAATCAAGGGGTTGAACATGCCGTGGCGGGAAAACAGTTGGCGCGGATTCTTCTTCACCCACAGCCACGAGCCCATCTCCAAAGTCAAAGGTAAAAAAATCCGCTGCCCTTGTGCAACAGACTGCAGGTACAAGTAGTCCCACAGGTCGCCATGCGCAAGGTACTGCAGGCTTTGCGGCTCGATGATGTAGCGGTGGTGGCTGTTGGACTGCACAAAAATTTGCTTGAGCGCATGCATCTCTGCCAAGTGCGTAATGGGAGCTCGCGTGTGCGCATACGGAAACCAAATGCGGTCGCGGCTGCCAAAACCTGAATGGCAATCCACCGACAGGCTGAAGTCGCGCACCAGCAACTCGTCGCGCACTACGTCGCACAAGGCTTGGCTCTCCATTTGCATCGGATGCCCTTTGAGCCCACGGTACCACGGCATGCCCGCACTGATACGCTGGCCGCCTACTAAAAAAGGCGCTTTCTCGGTGGCGTCTATCGGCGCGTTACGCATCAGGTCCACCCCATGGGGGTTAGCCCGCGTGCCCATACCCATACCGCCGGGGTTCACAATGGGCATAAACACCAAGCGCACGGATTCAAGTTGTTTGTGCAAAGTACTGTCCCATTGCAGGCGCATCACCAAAGTTTGCAGGTAGGCAATCACCACCTCAGCGCCGATGCGCTCCAGACCGTGCACCCCACCAAAATACCCTACCGCAGGGACCGCGCGGGAGGGGTTGCCCATGGTGATGACATGCAACGGGTAGCTTGCGCCGCCAGGCAACTGGACATTGCACACCACGCGCGATTGCAGCCAGTGTGCACCCAGTTCAATGATGCGCTCCAAGGCGTCCAGCTCAGGCAGTTTGGGTAGAGTCACGGTGGTAAAGGTGCAGGCCAACACAGCAGCCCGTATGGCTAGCGAGCATACAGGTGCATGCAGCATCTGTGTTGATTCGCGCCCGCAAACGCAGCAAGACCGTCGTAATTTTGCAGCGACACGCCTTTGTCACATTGGCCAGCTACGCTGGCCCATTGAATCCATTTTGAACCCATTTCCTGATCGCGCAATGTTGCAAAAATCCTCCTTTTTCCGCGCTGCAGCCATTCCTGTATGCCTCCTTTGGGGCGTGCTGGAGCTCGTCGCTTTGCAACGCTCCCGCCTGCGCAATCGACGTAGCTGACTTTGATCACTGGCTCGGGCGTGCGGCGCGCCTACCGCGCGCACAACGGGGTTTGCTGATAACGCCGTATGCGTGTGAGCTCGGGTGAGCCGATCAAGTCAATGCCTTACATCTCGTGACGATGCAGGAGCAAACACCTGAGCGCGTCATGGCCTGTTTCCAGGACAGGTGCGTTGCCGCCCCACAGATTGCTAAAGAAAGCGATCAGGCTGGCAATGAAGCTGGTGGTCTGCTTCATCTCCGGCGGCTGGGGGGAACTGGGGCTCGGTTTTGAAGAGGCGTTGGCCCAGGGCGTTGTGGACGTATCGGGTGGTGGGGCTGGTGTCGACT
>JAYWHJ010000140.1:0-26464 GCA_043777795.1 Polaromonas sp.
CCCGAAGGGCGGGGGACAGCCGCGGAGCTGTGCACACCAAGTGCCAGAGTGAGCACAGCACAGAACTCTGGCCTCTCGAATTCAACCGTTAGAATAATACAAAATTAGCTATTAAATCTATAGCTCAGGAGTGTGTATGCGTTTTGAGGCAGTACTGTTTGACTGCGACGGCATTCTGGCCGATAGCGAACCCATCACCAACGGCGTGCTGCGGGACATGTTGATCGAGCAGGGTTGGGCCATTAGCTCCGAGGAGTGCTTTGCTACATTTGTGGGCCACGCGGTGATAGACCAAGCGCCACTGATTGAGCAGAACACTGGCAAAGTGGTAACGCAACAATGGTTGGCTGAGTTCAGAGACCGGCGCGATGCCGCCTTGCATGCGCGCCTGACAGCCGTGCCGCATATCCATAGCACCGTGGCCACGCTGCATGCCAAAACCCAAGGCCGCATTGCATGCGCATCGGGCGCCGATCGCAGCAAAATCATTTTGCAATTGACCAAAATTGGTTTGATCGATTACTTTGAAGGCCGCATCTTCAGCGGCTTGGAGCATGCGCGCAACAAGCCTCACCCTGACGTGTACTTGGCTGCGGCCAAACTGCTGGGCGTTGCACCTGAACGTTGCGCGGTGATTGAAGACACCACCAATGGCGCACGCGCGGGTGTGGCCGCTGGAGCCAGTGTGTTTGCCTATGTGCCGCAGGGCGATGGCCGAGCGCTGCAGGAAGTGGGGGCAGCGCAGATTTTTAACAGCATGGCGCATTTGCCTGCGCTTTTGGCTTGAAATCTGCCACAATTCGTGCAGTTGACGTTTACGTAAACGTCAACTAGATTTTTGCATCACGAAAATCAATCTTGCTTTTGTTGAAAGAACACTATGCCCGTTTTGGAGACACGACTCAACGCCCGGTCGGCGGATTTTTTGGCCAACGCCGCCGCCATGCGCACGGTGGTAGACGATTTGCGCCAACGCATTGCACGAACCCAGCTCGGCGGTGGTGATGCCGCCCGCGCCAAGCATGTGGCGCGCGGTAAGCTGCTGCCACGCGAGCGGGTGCATATGCTGCTCGACCCCGGCACGCCGTTTCTGGAAATTGCGCCCTTGGCGGCGATGGGCATGTACCCCGACCGCGATGGCACCGACAGCGCGCCGGCAGCCGGTTTGGTAGCAGGTATTGGCCGTGTAAACGGCGTGCACTGCATGATTGTCTGCAATGACGCAACGGTCAAAGGCGGCACCTACTACCCGATGACGGTGAAAAAGCATTTGCGTGCGCAAGAGATCGCCCAGCAAAACAACCTGCCCTGCGTGTACCTGGTGGACTCTGGCGGGGCTAACCTGCCCAACCAAGACGACGTGTTCCCCGATCGCGACCACTTTGGCCGCATCTTCTACAACCAGGCGCAGATGAGTGCGCAGGGGATTGGGCAGATTGCCGTGGTCATGGGCAGTTGCACCGCAGGCGGCGCCTACATGCCTGCGATGAGCGACGAGACCATCATTGTGAAGAACCAGGGCACCATCTTTTTGGGCGGCCCGCCGCTGGTGAAGGCGGCTACGGGCGAGATCGTGACGGCAGAAAATTTAGGTGGTGGTGACGTACACACCCGCCTGTCGGGCGTAGCGGACCACTTGGCGCAGAACGATACGCATGCGCTGGGCATAGCCCGCAATATTGTGCGTAATTTGAATATAAATAGGCCTCTGGCGCAGCAGAATATTGCGGGAGCAGCTACTGGAAGCATAGCGCCCCCGAAGTTTGCACCCGAAGAGCTGTACGGCGTGGTACCCGTGGACACCCGCAAACCTTACGACGTACGCGAGATCATTGCCCGCATTGTGGACGGCAGCGAGTTTGACGAATTCAAGGCCCGCTTTGGCAGCACCTTGGTCACAGGCTTTGCGCGCGTCGAAGGTATCATGGTAGGCATCATCGCCAACAACGGCATCTTGTTCAGCGAGTCGGCGCAAAAGGGCGCGCACTTTATCCAGCTGTGCTGCCAGCGCAAAATTCCGCTGGTATTTTTGCAAAACATCACCGGCTTTATGGTGGGTCGCAAGGTGGAGAACGAAGGCATCGCCCGCCACGGCGCCAAGATGGTCACTGCGGTGGCCACGGCCACGGTGCCTAAGTTCACCATCATCATCGGCGGCAGCTACGGCGCTGGCAACTACGGCATGTGCGGCCGCGCCTACAGCCCGCGCTTCTTGTGGATGTGGCCCAACGCACGCATTTGCGTCATGGGCGGCGAGCAAGCCGCCGCCGTGCTGGCCACCGTGCGGCGCGACGGCATTGAGGGCAAAGGCGGCACTTGGAGCGCGCAGGAAGAGGCGGCGTTTAAGCAGCCCATGCTGGACCAGTTTGCCACCCAGTCCCACCCCTATTACTCCAGCGCGCGCATTTGGGACGATGGCGTGATCGACCCGGCGGATACCCGCCGCGTGCTGGCGCTGGGCTTGGCCGCCAGTATGAATGCGCCGATTCCAGAACCCAAGTTTGGCGTGTTCCGGATGTAAGTTCGCAAAATCAAATACAACATGACCCCCACCCTCTACGACACCCCCGAACACACCCAGCTGCGTGAGCAGATCGCGCGCTTTATCGCCCGCGAGGTCGAGCCCCATGCGCAGGCTTGGGAAGACGCGGGCTGTGTGCCGCGCGAGGTGCTTCGCAAGATGGGCGCGGCCGGGCTGTTTGGTTTGATGTACGAATCTGAGTACGGCGGCGCGCAGGCTGATGCGATGACCAATTTGGTGTTTGCCGAGGCGCTGTCGCAGTCCACCTTTGGCGGCTTTATCATCACCGCGCTGGTGCATACCGACATGGCCAGCCCGCACCTGCACCACGCGGGTACGCCTGCGCAAAAGGCGCTCTACATGCCGGGGGTGATCCGTGGCGAGACGATCACGGCGGTGGGCATCAGCGAGCCGGGCGCTGGGTCTGACGTAGCAGGCATGCGCAGTACAGCCAAGCGGGACGGCGACGAGTGGGTGCTTAACGGCACCAAAATGTTTATCACCAACGGCGTGCATGCCAACGTGTACTTTATCGCCGCACGCACTGGCACTGCGCGCCATGCGGTGTCTATCTTTATCGTGGAAAAAGGCACGCCCGGCTTTACCGTAGGCCGTGCACTTAAAAAGACCGGTTGGCTCAGCTCCGACACCGCCGAGCTGGTGCTGGACAACGTTCGCATCCCGGCGGGCAATTTGCTCGGCGAGGAGGGTAAGGGCTTTTACTCGATCATGAAGAACTTTCAGACTGAGCGCATTGCTTTGGGTGCCATGGCCGTGGGCCACTGCACGCAGGCGCTCAAGCTCACGCTGCACTATGTACGCCAGCGTCCCGCTTTCGGTGCCACGCTGTGGGACAAGCAAACCGTGCGCCAGCGCCTGGCCATGCTGGACGCCAAAACACGGGCGGCCCGTCAGTACATGTACCACTGCGCCTGGCTGGTCACGCAGGGCAAAGACGTGGTGCAAGACGTGTCTTTGCTCAAAGCTTTGACGGGTGAGCTGGTCAACGAAGTACTGCACACCTGCCAGCAGTTTCACGGCGGCATGGGCTACATGCGCGAGACCGCCATTGAGCGCCTGTGGCGCGATGCCCGCATCTTGGCCATTGGCGGCGGCGCTACCGAGGTGATGCTGGATGAAGCGGCCAAGCGCTATTGAATTCTCTAAGATTTGCACACCATGACTTCAAGCCAAAACTTACCTACGCTGCGCATCCAGGTGCAAGACCACATCGGGCGCATCACGCTGAACCGCCCTGATATACGCAACGCCTTCAACGACAGCGTGATTGCCGAAGTGACCGCTGCTTTTGCCGATCTGGGCCAGCGAGACGATGTACGCTGCATTGTCCTGACCGCAGAGGGAACTGCATTCTGCGCGGGCGCAGACCTGAATTGGATGCGCAAGATGGCCGACTACTCGCCCAGCGAGAATTTGGCTGATGCTGGCAAGCTGGCCGAGATGCTGCGAACGATCTATAAGTGCCCCAAGCCGACGGTGGCGCGTGTGCAAGGCGATGTCTACGCAGGCGGTATGGGCTTGGTAGCGGCTTGCGATATCGCTGTGTCAGTTGAGACGGCAAACTACTGCATCAGCGAGGTCAAGCTGGGCCTGATTCCCGCGACCATCAGTCCGTATGTGATCCGCGCCATGGGCGCGCGCGCTGCGCACCGCTACTTTTTGACGGCAGAACGGTTTAGCGCAGCAGAGGCGCTTCGCATCGGCTTTGTGCACGAGCTTGTCACCGCTGAGCAGCTGGACGCCAAAGTGCTGGAACTGACCACGGCGCTGTGCAACGCCAGCCCTAATGCGGTCAAAGTGTGCAAAAAGTTGTTGCAGGACGTGGCTGAGAGAGATATCAGTCAACCGTTGATCGACTCTACCGTTGCAGGGATAGCCGATATCCGCTCTAGCCCTGAGGGCAAAGAAGGGGTATCGTCGTTCTTGCAAAAGCGCAAACCCAGCTGGCTGACCTAGGCGCTTGCACCAGCTACCACCGGAGCCACTATGGACGCTATTCTTCCCTATTTGCAGCAGCTCATCTCAGGCCTGTTTACCAGCGGTGGCGACGTGGCCGGTACAGCGGGCAAAGCCTTGGGCGGTATGGATATGGCCGGTTTGGCAGCCTTGGCAGCAGCGCTGGGCTGGGCCAGCGGTGTCCGTTTGTACCTGGTGGTTTTTATCACCGGCATCGCGGGCTATATGGGCCTTATCCCTTTGCCCAGCGGCCTGAGCGTATTGCAGCACCCCGCCATGCTGGCAGGTAGCGGAGCGATGCTGTTCGTAGAGTTTTTTGCGGACAAAATTCCGGGCATAGATTCGCTGTGGGACATGATTCACACCGTCATCCGCGTGCCCGCAGGTGCGGCGCTGGCCGCCGGGGTGTTTGGTGCCGACAGTGCCACCATGGGCGTGGTGGCTGGCCTGCTGGGCGGCACTTTGGCCGCTACGGCGCACGCCACTAAGGCGACGACGCGCGCTGCCATCAACACCTCGCCCGAGCCGTTCAGCAACATCGCAATGAGCCTGGTGGAAGAAGGCGGTGTGATGGGCATGATGTGGCTGGCTACCAATTACCCCATCGCCTTTGGCATCGTGCTTTGCATGGTACTGGCCTTGTCCGTAGTGCTGATTGTGGTGTTGCTGAAGTTTCTCAAAGCTGTTGTGCGCCGCGTGGCTGAATTCTTCTCTGGTGACCCAAGGACTGTTTGATGTTTAGCAAAATACTGATCGCCAATCGCGGCGAAATCGCTTGCCGAGTAGCCGCCACCTGTGCACGCATGGCCATCCAAACCGTGGCGGTGTATTCCACCACCGATGCGCAGGCCAAGCATGTTGCCGCATGTGACGAAGCGGTAGCCATTGGCCTGCAGGGCAGCGACAGCGGTGGCAATGCGCCCAAAGACAGCTACTTGCGTTGGCAAGCCATCATTGCGGCAGCCAAAGCCACTGGTGCGCAAGCCATTCACCCAGGCTATGGTTTTCTCAGCGAAAACGAAGAGTTTGCGCAGGCCTGCGCAGAGGCCGGGCTGGTGTTTATCGGCCCACCGCCGTCGGCTATCAAAGCCATGGGGCTGAAAGCTGAGTCTAAACAACTGATGGAAAAAGCCGGTGTGCCCTTGGTGCCCGGCTACCATGGCGAAAACCAAGACGCGGCGTTGCTCAAAAAAGAAGCTGACGCTATTGGTTACCCGGTGCTAATCAAAGCCAGCGCAGGCGGTGGTGGCAAAGGCATGCGCGCCGTGGACAAGTCCGAAGACTTTGATGCCGCGCTGCAAAGCTGCAAACGTGAGGCGATCAACAGCTTTGGTGACGACGCGGTATTGATTGAGAAATATGTGCAACGCCCCCGGCATATTGAGATTCAGGTGTTTGGCGATGCCCATGGCAACTATGTATATTTGTTTGAACGTGACTGCTCCGTGCAGCGCCGCCATCAAAAAGTCTTGGAAGAAGCGCCCGCCCCCGGCATGACGCAAGCCATGCGTGAGCAGATGGGCGCAGCGGCGGTAGCCGCGGCCCGGGCGGTGAGCTACCAAGGCGCTGGCACCGTAGAATTTATCGTGGAGCAAAAGCCCGGCGGCGAGATGAGTTTCTTTTTTATGGAGATGAATACGCGCCTCCAAGTAGAGCATCCGGTGACAGAAGCGATTACGGGATTGGATCTGGTGGAATGGCAACTGCGCGTAGCCTCTGGCGAAAAACTGCCTTTGCAGCAAGACCAATTGCGCATTACCGGCCACGCGATTGAAGCGCGTATTTGCGCAGAAAACCCAGACAATAACTTTTTACCGGCCACAGGCACTTTGCATGTGTATGCCAAGCCCGCGCATGTTGCCTTCGTGCGGCCGCTAGATGACTCTGGCTTGGTGCGCATCGACGACGGTGTGCGCCAAGGCGACGCCATTTCGCCCTACTACGACTCGATGATTGCCAAGCTCATTGTGCATGGCGCAACGCGCGAAGAGGCACTGGCCAAGCTGGACAAGGCATTGGCCCAAACGCATATCGTCGGGCTGAACACCAACGTTCAGTTTTTGCGCCACGTTGTGCGGAGCCCATCGTTTAAACAAGCGAATTTGGACACCGCGCTGATCCCGCGTGAAGCGTCGGTACTGTTTCACCAAGAAAAGCTCAGTGCCGCACAAGCTGCCGCTACGTACATTGCCCACACGCTGCTGGCTGAGCGCGCCGCCGAGACTGCAGACCCCTTTTCCCGCTGTGATGGTTGGCGCGCGTTCGGCCTGTACACGCGGCGCTTTGGTTTGGAGTTTCATGGCGATGCCGTCTTGGCAGAATTGACCTACCTGCACGATGGCGCGCTGCACCTGAAGGTAGACGATTCCAGTAGCGTGCTGAGCTTTGCACGCCAGAAAAATGGCGCTGTGGCCGTAGATTTTGCAGGCCAGCGCTGGGACAGCCAAAGCTATAGCCTGCCAGTAGCCAAAGGCAGCGAGGCCCATATCTTCACCCCGCAAGGCGCTAGCAAAATCACTGCGCTAGACCCCTTCTTGCAACAAGCCGACAACGCTGCTGCAACTGGCCGCCTGACCGCGCCCATGCCCGGCAAAGTGGTGTCGTTTGCAGTCAAGTCTGGCGATGCCGTGAAAGCCGGGCAGACCCTGGCGGTGATGGAAGCCATGAAAATGGAGCACACTATCGCTGCGCCCAAAGACGGCACCGTCTCCGAACTGCTGTACGCCCCGGGTGACCAAGTGGCTGAAGGCGCAGAGCTGTTGACCTTGGCTGTGTAAACTGCGCTGCCCGGCAGCGGACCAGACACCTTTTTCTAATTTTTTCTTCTATGCGCGTTACATTTTGCTGTGCTGACTCCAAGCCCGACCCGTGGCTCAATGGCTTGCGTACTGCGCTGCCGCAAGCCGACGTGTCACTCTGGCAAAGTGGTGCGCCGCAGGCCGATTACGCCGTGGTGTGGGCCCCACCGCAGCAATTTTTTGACGAACAACCGGCGCTCAAAGCCGCTTTCAACACAGGCGCGGGGGTGGACGCACTGCTGAAGTTGCGCATCGCCCCGCAGACGCAACTCGTGCGCCTGGACGATGCAGGCATGTCGGTGCAAATGGCAGAGTATGTCTGCCACGCCGTCATTCGCCACTTCCGCGAGTTGGCTGCCTACGAAGTCGATACCCGCGCAGGTAAGTGGTCGTTTCGCAAGCCGCGCAGCCGTGCCGATTTTCCTGTTGGTGTGCTGGGGCTGGGCGTACTGGGACAGCGGGTAGCCAAAACCTTGGCTATGTTTGATTTTCCGGTTCAGGGCTGGAGCCAAAGCGCTAAGCAGATCGAGGGCGTGCAGTGCTGGCATGGCGCGGATCAGTTGGATGCATTTTTGCGCCACAGCAAAGTGCTGGTGTGTTTGCTGCCCCTTACGCCGCAGACGGAGAACCTGTTGAACCGCCGCACATTAAGTTTACTGCAGACCGGCGGCTACCTGATTAACGTGGCACGTGGTGCGCATGTGGTGGATGCAGATTTGCTGGCCTTGCTGGACAGTGGCCATCTGGCAGGCGCCACGCTGGATGTATTTCGCCAAGAGCCTTTGCCTGCAGAGCACGCTTTTTGGAAGCACCAAAAAATCACCCTCACCCCTCACACCTCGGCCCGCACCTTGCGGGACGAAAGCATCGCCCAAATAGCGCGCAAGGTCGTTGCCGTGCACAGCGGACAAAGTGTGCCTGGCATCGTAGACAGACACAAAGGATATTGACCATGGGATACCCCTCCAAAGTAAAACTCGTCGACGTAGGCCCGCGCGATGGCTTGCAAAATGAAAAGCAGCCCGTGCCTGCGCAAGTCAAAATCCAACTGGTGCACATGCTGCAAGACGCTGGATTAACCGAGGTTGAAGTCACAAGCTTCGTCAGCCCCAAATGGGTGCCGCAAATGGCCGACAACGCTCAGGTGATGGCCGGTGTGCAGCGCAAACAAGGCGTGCGCTACAGCGTGCTGACACCGAACATGCAAGGCTTTGAGGCCGCACTTAAATCCAAGCCCGACGAGATCGTGGTGTTTGCCGCCGCCAGCGAGGCGTTCAGCCAGCGCAATATCAACTGCTCCGTCGCAGAGAGTATTGAGCGTTTTGCACCCGTGGTGGCCGCTGCCCGCGCCGCAGGCGTGTATGTGCGTGGCGCGATGAGCTGCGCCGTCGGCTGCCCGTATGAGGGCGAGGTCGCGCCCCAGCAGGTGGCTTACCTGGCTGAACTGATGAAGGGCATTGGTGTGCAACACATCGGCGTAGCCGACACCATTGGTGTAGGCACGCCGCGCAAGGTGCAGGCCGCCATCGAAGCGACGTTAAAGCACTACGACATCAACGACATCTCTGGCCACTTCCATGACACCTACGGCCAAGCTCTGGCCAACACCCTCATCGCTTTGGAGATGGGGGTATGGCAATACGATGCCTCTGTGGCTGGCCTGGGCGGCTGCCCCTATGCCAAAGGCGCTACCGGCAATGTGGCAACCGAAGACGTGGTCTATATGCTGCACGGTATGGGCATTGAGACGGGCATTGATCTGGACAAGCTGATCGATGCAGGTAAATTTATCAGCGACCATTTAGAACGCAAACCGCAGTCGCGCGCGGCAACGGCGATACTGAACAAACGTGTGACCGCATAGCCACCGCGCGAACCAAGCCCATAGGCTGCAGCTAATTTAGATACTATTAATATAATAGCTTCTCCCGCAATTGTTTAATGCGCCAAGGATCATTTTGAATCATCAAGTACTGCCTGAAAGTGCCCAACGCGTGGCGGCGGTGTTGCAGGCCGCTGGCCATACGCGCGCGCCCCTGATGCTCGATGATGCCGCCCGCACTGCGCAGCAGGCTGCGGATGCTCTGGGCATCCAGCTTGGGCAAATAGCCAAGAGTATTATTTTTCGCCGCAAACCCGATGACGTCGCGGTGCTGGTCATTACCTCGGGCGACAAGCGGGTGGATGAGGCGAAAGTGCAAGCTTTGGTGTGTGCGGACGGTGAGAAACTGGACCGTGCAGACGCAGAGTTTGTAAAGTCCAAAACCGGCTTCGCAATTGGCGGCGTAGCGCCCATCGCCCATGCCACAGCGCCAGTCTGTTTGATGGACCGTGAGCTGTTTCGCTTCACGACGGTCTGGGCAGCAGCAGGTCATCCGCATGCGGTGTTTGAGGCCACGCCCCAAACCTTGCAAACGCTATCTGGCGCGCCCGTAGCGGATGTCACCCAAGCACTGGCCTAACTTAAACACTACATATTTCATAGCTGCTCCCGCATTATTTTACTGCGCCACAGCCCTAAAACACATACCAAATGACATCCATACCTTCCCCTTGCATCTCGGTATGCCACATGAACGGCCCCACGGGCCTGTGCACCGGCTGCTGGCGCACCATGGAGGAGATCGTTGCGTGGGGTCTGATGGACGACGCCAGCAAGCAGCAAGTTTGGACGCTGATTGACCTACGCCAGTCAGAAGCTGCTTTATGCGCCACGATACCCCCACAGACACCCGCGTAAGCCCAGCCAAGCCATGAAGCACATCACTTTTTACCTCGACTTCATCTCACCTTACGCTTACCTCGCGTTTGAGCGTTTGCCGGTGGCCCTGCAAGGTTTGAGCTATGAGGTCACTTACAAGCCGGTGCTCTTTGCCGGCATGCTCAAGCACTATGGCCAGCTCGGGCCCGCCGAGATCACGCCCAAGCGCACCTGGACTTACCGTCAGATGCAATGGCTTGCTCGCGAGCATGGCCTCCCGCTACAGACCCCGGCTAGCCATCCCTTTAACCCCATCGGCTTGCTGCGTTTGGCACTGGCCTGCGGCACTGATGGCAGCTGCAACCGCTATGTGGCAGAGAGCATTTTTCGCCATGTATGGACGACCGGCCAAGAAGCAGGTGATGACCAACGCTTGGCACTGCTGGCAGAGCAGCTCCATCCCGCCAGGCTCGCCACCTGCGACGCCGTCAAAGCTGAACTCAAAGCCAACACCAATGCGGCCATTGCAGCGGGCATCTTTGGCGTTCCCAGCATGCAAGTAGAGCAAGACGTGTTTTGGGGGCTCGACGCCCTTCCCATGTTGCGTCAACGCATTATGGACGATGCTTGGTTCGCGTCGTCTGGCTGGCGTGACGCAGCGGGTATTCCGGTCGGTATCCAGCGGCGCGGCGCTTGAGGGCTGCACCGCTGCAGCCATGGCTATCGGTTCATTTTTACTGCACAATAGCTAGGCAAGCTCGGTAGTTTTACTATAGACACTGCGGAAAGACGCTTTCATAGTAGTGACTGTGGCCTATTGCATCCACTGGCTGATGCGGCTTAGCTTAAAAGTAAAGTACCGAGTATGTCTGAACTCACTCTTGCATCCGTGTTACGCAAAACTGAAGCGGGTATCGCAGCGTTCAAGTCGCATGACCGCAGTCTCCCGCTGCCAACGCGCAGCCTGCTCATCATGGTGGATGGCGTCAAATCACTGCAAGATTTACTTCGACTTTCGCCGAATCCTGATAGTGTGATGGCGACAGCGGCGTACTTGATCGACAATCAACTGGTGACAGTCACGTCTATGACCGCGCAAGCTTCGGTCAAATTGGCCACGGCCAGCAGTGCGTCAGCTCAAGCCACTGTGGAAAGCCGCACGGCAAAACCGGACCAAACTGCCGGCGATCTGAAAACAACTATTCGCAAGGCCACGCGTGCTTTGGAGGACTTGCTTGGTCCCAATAGTGAGCCGCTCTGCCTGAAAATAGAAAAATGCAGGAATATGGATGAATTTGCTGCCACTATTCAAAGTATCCGGCCTGTCGTGGCGAGCATGCGCTCGGAAAGTAAGGCTTTGGAATTTATGAACAAAGCTATGGGTTAATAGCCACCCATTATTTGGGTGAAAAAAACCCCGCCACATCCGTGGCGGGGTTTTTTATTGCAGGACAGGCAGCTAGCTGCCTGTAACAAACTTAATGCGCAGCGCTACCAGCAGTAGTTTTGCCATCCAGACTAGGGAAGCGCACATGCTCCACCAGGTCTTGAATGTCTTTGCCAGGCGCCTTGGTCAACAGTGACACGATGATGATCACTGCAAAGCCCACGGGCACACCAAACAAGCCGGCCGAGATGGGCGCAATGTCCCACCACGTGTTGGCTTTGAGGATTTCTGGTGTCAAACTGGCACCGCCATGGGTGAGTTTGTACATCCATGGCTGGGTGGTGATCATGTAGTAGAAGGTGACTCCTAAACCGGCGATCATGCCCAGCGAAGCGCCCCATTTGTTAGCCCGCTTCCAGAAGATGCCCAGCACCAGGGGTGGGAAGAACGTGGCCGCAGCAAACGAGAACGCCGCCGATACCAGAAACAAAATGTCCGCAGGTTTCTGCGCCGCCACATACGCAGCAGCCAAGGCCACTACCAGCAACAACAATTTAGAAACCAACACCCGACGAGCGGTAGATGCATTTGGGTCGAGTACTTTGTAGTACAGGTCGTGTGACAGCGCGTTTGCAATCGTCAACAGCAAGCCGTCGGCAGTAGACAGCGCAGCGGCCAAACCACCAGCAGCCACTAAACCAGAAACCACATAAGGCAAGCCACCAATTTCAGGCGTAGCCAGCACGATAATGTCGCCACCAATGGACATTTCAGCCAATTGCAAGATGCCATCTTTGTTGATGTCCACTACCGACAGCAGTGTTTTGTCCACCACACTCCAGCGTGCAATCCACTCGGGCAGCTTGTCAAACGGCGTGTTGACCAGTACGGTGTAAACCTCAAACTTGGCCAATACTGCCAGCGCGGGTGCGGTGAAGTACAGCAAGAAGATGAAGAACAATGACCAGCTCACCGACTCGCGCGCCTCTTTGACAGAAGGCGTGGTGTAGTAGCGCATCAAGATGTGCGGCAGAGCAGCCGTACCAATCATCAGGCAGAAGACCAGAGCCATGAAGTTTTTACGCGATTTGTCGCGGGTCTCTTCATCTTTGCCTGGGAACGGTTCGGCATGGCGGATTGGCGGGTTAGAGCGCGCCGCGTTGGATACGCGGGCCGCAGTGTAGGCGGCTCTGGCAGCGGCCTCATCTTTGGGCAAACCCGCCAAAGTGGCTTCAGCGGCCTTGATGGCGGCTACCGGGCCGTTAGCGGCTTTCAGATCGTCCAGTGCTTTTTGTGCAGCGGCTTTATCCGCAGCCATGGAAGCAGGCACATCCTTGAGTTTTTCAACCGCAGCGTCCGAGCGGGCTTTGAAAATACCGCGCACTTCCAGCTCCTTCGGGTCTTTCAGCAGCAGCTCTTCTTTCGCGGTAACTTTTTCCAGCGTGTAGCCGTACACGGCTTGCGGAATAGGCACACCAGTATGTTTGACCGACAACCAGACCACTGGCAGCAGATACGCAATGATCAAAATCACGTATTGGGCCACTTGCGTCCAAGTCACAGCGCGCATGCCACCGAGGAATGAGCACACCAAGATGCCAAGCAGGCCAGCAAAAATACCCACTTCAAAAGCCAAGCCCGTTAAACGGGCAGTGATCAAGCCTACGCCGTAGATCTGTGCCACCACATAGGTGAACGAGCACAAAATGGCGCCAATCACGCCAATGATGCGCGGCAGGTTGCCTTCAAAGCGTGCGCCAAGAAAGTCAGGGATGGTGAACTGGCCAAACTTGCGCAAGTACGGTGCCAGGAACAAGGCCACCAAACAGTAGCCACCCGTCCAACCTAAGATAAATGCCAAACCGCCAAAACCGGAGAGATACAGCGTACCGGCCATGCCGATAAACGATGCCGCTGACATCCAGTCAGCCCCCGTGGCCATACCGTTGTACATAGCGGGGACTCTGCGGCCTGCTACATAGTATTCCGCTGCGTCGTTGGTACGACTCATGACACCGATTCCAGCGTACAGCAGTACTGTGGCGGCTAGAAACAAATAGCCAATCCAGTTTTTGGGCAAGCCCATTTGCTCCAGCACCGCAAGAATGACCACGAAGGCGAGAAAGCCACCGGTGTACCAGGTGTAGACCTTGTTGAGGCCGGATTTAAAGTCGCTTTGCGACTGATTAGCTGATCCAAACATGCTCATGTTATTCCCCTTCGGCAACGCCGTACTCGTTGTCAAGATTGTTCATGTAGCGTGCGTAGAACCAGATAATCAGGCAATACACCACCAAAGCTCCTTGGGCGGCAACCCAAAAAGAAAACGGCCAGCCAAAAAAGCTGAACGTGAGCGATCTGGCGAAAAACACCAAAACGAATGTGACCACGAACCAAATGCCCAACAAAAGGGCTGTGATTCGCAGGTTTTTGCTCCAGTATTCCTGGTGCCTTGCAGTAAGTTGCATTGCTTGCTCCTAATTATGTAATTAACTCCAATGCATCTTGGATAGCGTGGCTTTAGATGGAACCCATCTGAAGTCAACTACTATGCAGCACACAGCTTGTGGACATGTACTGCGCAAAATGCGCCTATGAAAACCAACCTCAACAAAAAACCAAATCCATTCAAATCAAATTTGGCACGGTCAATCCGGTCTCGCGCTCTAGCTGCGCGGCCACTTTGGGCTCAAAACCCTTGAGATGCCGGATCACGGTCCGTGCCTCTTCAGGTTGCTTGAGCTCTACATGCACACGAGCCAACTGGTACCAACCAAATGGGCTCATGGGTTGCAACGTGGTGTTGCGCTTGAGTGCCACAATCGCCTCGTCCATGCGACCCAAGCGCACGAGCACCAAGCCCAGGCCGTACCAAGCGCGGTCCATCTTGTCCTCCAGGGCGATGGCCTTGCGGAAGGCATTTTCAGCCTCGGGCAAGCGGCCCAAAATTTCGCAGACAAAAGCAAAATTGAAATGCGCGTTAGACACCTCTGGCGTAAGGGTGGCTACTTTTTCAAAATAATCAATCGCGTGTGCAGGATGATTGCTTTGCAAAGCGGAATAGGCCAGGCTGTTAAGGGCATGCACATCCTCTGGCGAACGGGTCAAGATGCCTTTGAAAATATCTGCAGCCTGTTCTTTCAAGCCCACAAACAGCAGCACTTTAGCCCGCCAGCGCAGCACAAAACCCTCCAGCTTGCCGATGGGAATGCGCATCGCGCTGTTGGAGTTTGGGGTTACTGGCATGCCAGTGCTCCCGCTGCCAGGCACAGGTCAATTTTCATTTTGACCACCAACACCCACACGATGAGCAGCCAACTGGCAGCGGCCAGTGGAATGTGCTGGTCTAGTATCAGCTTAGGGCTCATGCGGCGCGTAATCCACAACGCCGGCTTGGCAGCAATGTCCAATAGCTGCCAAAAGACATTGGTGTTGCGCTTGGCCCCAGCCAACAATCCCAGTAGAAAGCGCGCGACGATGAACATCAACGACAGCTCAGCCAGACTCTTGATAACGATGACGACCAGTAACATAAGCGTAAATTTTTTTCGAAAGTTGGTTCGCAAAAGTAATGTGCGAGATGTTGCTGACACGTTACTTACTGATTTACACGCGTGTGGGAATGGCTACGTAGTAACCCCAAATCTAATTTTTACAATATAAAAATTAGACGGTTGGGAGTCAGAATGCAGGGTATTCACTACACGGCTAGCTGGTAGTGCCAGTGCGCTGCTTTATCCAGCCTTCGGCTATGCTCGAACCATGCAACCGCCCACAAAACCCGAGTTTCAATCGCAGTTGCACCGCATATTTGGTTGGTACACCTTAGGTGTCGTAATGCTCATTGGGGTCTTGGCCCTGTTGGAGCAGCTGGGCATGCGGCGTGAGTGGATTGGCGTCAGCTTTTTGCTGGCCACATTAGGGGTGTATACGGCCATTGGCATTGTGTGTCGCACCACCGATGCCAACGAATACTATGTAGCCGGGCGCAGCATACCGGCTATTTATAACGGTATGGCCGCTGCAGCGGACTGGATGTCGGCAGCATCATTTATCAGCTTGGCAGGCACGCTCTACCTAGGCGGGTTCAGCGCATTGGCCTTCATTATGGGATGGACCGGCGGCTACTGTTTGGTGGCCCTGTTGGTAGCGCCCTATCTACGTAGATTTGGCAAGTTTACGTTGCCCGATTACTTTGGTGAACGCTATGGCAATGGTGCGCCCCGCATTATCTCTGCGCTGGCAGCCATTGGCTGCTCGTTTATATACGTCGTTGCACAAATTTATGGTGTTGGTTTGATCAGCACGCGGCTGACGGGTGTAGCTTTTGAGATTGGAATTTTTCTAGGCCTGGGGGGCGTGATGGTCTGCTCTTTTTTAGGCGGTATGCGGGCTGTCACCTGGACACAGGTATCGCAATTTGTAGTGATGATCATTGCGTTTCTGATTCCTGTACTTTGGTTATCGGTCAAGCAAACAGGTCTGCCCATACCCCAACTGATCTATGGCCTGCAGCTAGAGAAAGTGACTGCCAAAGAGGCGCAGCTTATCGCCGATCCGCGTGAGCAAGAAGTCATCGCTATTTACATGCAGCGGGTGGTTGAGCTGGACGCGAAGCTGGCTAATCCGCGCCAGGCTATGGTGCAAGACGTGCAACGGTGGCAACTAAAGTTGGCTGAGATGAAAGCCTCTAACGCGCCGCTACGAGAGCTGGCCAGCGCGGAACGAGCGCTCAATAACCTACCCAAGGACGAAGCCTCCGCGCGGGCAGCTTGGCTGGTGGCACGTGAGCAAGCCATGGCGCGAGCCAAACCTCTGGGCGGAATGCCCAGACATGCCGCTCAATTTGGCGGCAACCCCGACGGCACAGCGGCAGAGCAAGCGCAGTTTCACAGCGAACGTAAAAATTTTTTGGCCCTGGTGTTTTGCTTGATGCTGGGCACGGCCTCTTTGCCCCATGTACTCACCCGCTTCTACACCACCCACAATGTGGCCCAGGCGCGCAGCTCGGTCACGTGGACACTGTTTTTTATCCTGCTGCTCTACCTCACGGTCCCAGCATTGGCGGTGTTGGTCAAGTACGAGATTTTCCACAACCTGGTGGGCATTCCCTTTGACAAGTTACCGCTATGGATTACGCAATGGAGCCGGGTCGATGCCACGCTTCTCAGCGTATCCGACATTAACCGCGATGGTATCTTGCAGTTGGCTGAGATTTCCATTAGCAGCGACATCGTGATGCTTGCTACCCCGGAAATTGCGGGTCTTCCTTACGTAATATCAGGGTTGGTCGCGGCGGGAGGCTTGGCAGCTGCGCTTTCCACGGCGGATGGTTTGTTGTTGACCATTGCCAGCGCACTTTCCCACGACTTATACTTTAAAACCGTGTCTCCTACCGCATCGGTCATTCGCCGCGTGACCATCTCGAAGGTGATGTTGCTCATCGTGGCCGCCGCCGCCGCCTATACGGCCGCACAAAAGCCCGGAGAGATTATCTTTATGGTGTCGGCGGCGTTCTCCCTGTCTGCGGCCACCTTGTTTCCAGCTTTGGTGCTGGGTATTTTTTGGCGTCGTGCAAACGCCTGGGGCGCGGTGGCGGGCATGCTGACGGGTATGAGCGTGACGGTCTATTACATGGTGGTCAACCAACCGTGGCTTCGGGGGTTGTTCAACATTAAGCAGTCCATTGCGCTGTGGTGGGATATTCAACCCCTCGCAGCGGGCGTGTTTGGAGTGGCACTGGGCGCCGTAACCCTTGTAGCCGTGAGCCTGCTCACCGCTAGGCCCAGCCCCGCACAACACGCGTTGGTCGAGCGCATGCGCATGACCCAATGAACGCCGGGTCTGTTGCGCCATCGCTTCATGCACCAGGATAGCGCGGTATGTTTGATCTTATTTTGCATCGGGATTACCCTCTGTTTTGTCGCAATAATCCACACTGCGAAAATAGTAATGCGGGTTATCACCAACATGTAAGAGCGCGCCAAGTTTCACGTCAGTGCAGGGTCAGTGCCTCCCGCGATAGTCCAACCTGCGCATTCCGTCGGAGTGCGGTTTATTATTTCAGGAGACTGGTTGAATGGCAACAGCAGCAGCTAATACGTCCATGACAGCGACCGAGAAGAAGGTTATTTTTGCCTCTTCGCTAGGTACTGTTTTTGAGTGGTACGACTTTTATCTATACGGCTCATTGGCCGCAATTATTGCAAAGCAGTTTTTCTCGGGCCTAGATCCCTCGGCTGCTTACATTTTTGCATTGTTGGCATTTGCCGCAGGCTTTTTGGTGCGTCCTTTCGGCGCGCTGGTGTTTGGCCGCTTGGGCGACATGATCGGTCGCAAATACACCTTCTTGGTCACGATCGTGATTATGGGTGCAGCAACTTTCATCGTGGGCTTGTTACCCAATTACGCCACGATCGGCATTGCCGCTCCCGTCATTTTGGTAGCACTACGCATGTTGCAGGGCCTGGCTTTGGGCGGCGAATATGGCGGTGCAGCGACTTACGTGGCCGAACACTCACCAAACGGCAAACGCGGCGCTTACACCTCATGGATTCAAACCACTGCAACGCTGGGCCTGTTCCTGTCGCTGATGGTGATTTTGGGCACCCGTCAGGCGGTTGGTGAAGCTGCATTTGCTGACTGGGGCTGGCGCGTGCCTTTCCTTTTGTCCATCTTGCTGCTGGCCATCTCGGTCTGGATCCGCTTGAGCATGAATGAGTCGCCCGCTTTCCAGAAAATGAAAGCCGAAGGCAAAACCTCCAAAGCACCGTTGACCGAGTCTTTCGGCGAGTGGAAAAACCTGAAAATTGTGATCTTGGCGCTGCTAGGTTTGACCGCTGGTCAGGCTGTAGTGTGGTACACCGGCCAATTTTATGCATTGTTCTTCCTGCAAACCATTGCCAAAGTAGACGGCGTGACCGCCAACCTGTTGATCGCCGCGTCGCTGGTGATTGGCACACCCTTCTTCATCGTATTCGGTACCTTGTCTGACAAGATTGGTCGCAAGCCCATCATCATGGCAGGTTGCTTGTTGGGTGCATTGAGCTACTTCACCGTCTTCCCAATGTTGATGGAGTACTCGAACCCTGGCCTGCAGAAAGCCCAAGCCAACTCTAACGTGACCGTCACTGCCGATCCAGCCACCTGTTCTTTCCAGGGTAGCCCGATTGCACGCGAGATTGACTTTGTGAGCTCATGCGACCAAGCTAAGCGCGTACTGGCACAAAACTACATTCCTTATAAGAATGTCGCTGCGCCTGCTGGCACCGTCGCCAGCATCAATATTGGCACCACCACCATCCCATCGCTCAACACCACATTGAACGATAAGCGCAACGGCTTCTCCGCTGAAAGCGCTAAGGGTATTGCTGAGTTCAAGAAGACCGTTTTGGCCGCAGCCAAGACCGCCGGACTGACTGCTGCAGCCGACGAGAAGGCCATGAACAAGGGCATGATTCTGGCTATCTTGGTGTACTTGGTAATTTTGGTGACCATGGTGTACGGCCCGATCGCCGCCATGCTGGTAGAGATGTTCCCAACCCGCATTCGTTACACGTCAATGAGCTTGCCTTACCACATTGGTAACGGCTGGTTTGGCGGCTTGTTGCCACCATTTGCTTTCGCCATGGTGGCCGCAACGGGTGACATTTACTACGGCCTGTGGTATCCCGTCATTGTGGCCACTGGTACATTTATCATCGGCATGATCTTTGTGAAAGAAACAAAAGATGTGGACATCTACGCTAAAGACTAACTTTGCGTAACGCACCAGGCTCCCGCTTACGTAAGTGGGAGCCTTTTTTTATGCAAGCGCGCAAATGTCGTCCCGTCGATAATTTGGGAATGCATTTGCGTCGAATACCGATTTTCAAGGAGTAATTTATGTGGAAAATTTTTCTGGGTTTTGTATTGTTTGCAGGCTTGGGCTTGTTTATGATTTTCAAAGGTGGTGACAAAGTCGATATGGGTGGTGAGAAGCATGACATGGGCAGTCACACCGCGGCGCCTGCTGCTGCACCCGCGGTGCCTGCCGCGTCAGGTGCAACACCTGCCAGTGCTGCCAAATAAGTGATCGCAGCCTCGTGCTGCTCGTCACGCTAAAAATTGACACGCTACTTGAAGTCAACCTTACAGTCCACGGAAGGACTATTCCTGCCGGGGGCTGTAGTCTGATTTTGGTGAGCTTTGTCATCCCAAAGGTGAGCGCTGTGCACCAGCAACTCGTAGCGCAGTTTCAATCTTCCACTTAGTCAGAGTATCACGGCAGACGACTGATAACTTTTGATGTAGGGGCTGCAACCTATCGCCTAGCAACACTGTTTTCTGTTAAATTGACCGCATGTAGCACCTGAATTGTGGTGCAACTCCCAAGAAGCGCAGCGTCATTCCATGAAATACAAAAAAACTGAACTAGGCAAGCAACTCTTTAAAGAGCGCAACATCAAGCTCAGCTTTCGGCAGCGCTCTGCATTTATTTTGTTTGACGGCGAAAAGGATGACGCCTTCATTTTTAAAGCTTTGGCTGCCACCGGCTTGGACGCAGCAGACATCCAGCATCTGGTCGATACGGGACTGATCGAAGTGAGCGATGGATTCAAGTCCAGTGACTTTAAAGCCAGCGTGCCGCCTCCTGCGATAAGCGCCTTAGAACCGAATGGCAATGCGGCTGCTGCGCCCGCTGCGGTGTCTGAGCAAGAACGCTACCAACGGGCATACCCCATCGCGACCAAACTCACTTCTGGTTTAGGTTTACGCGGTTTTCGTCTCAACTTTGCTTTGGAATCCGCTGCGGGCTACCACGACTTGGTGATTTTGGCTCCCAAAATTCGTGAGGCGGTAGGGGATGAGAAGTTTGCAGAGCTGGCTAGGGCGCTCAAAGGCCTCTAAGGCCTTCACCATGCCACCTTGAGCCGCTTTGCAAGTCGGACTAAGACGCACAGTATCAGTCCGGCCTTAGGAGCCGCAATTCTTAAAGCCCCACGCACGGCTGCGTGTAGCAGAGTCACTAGAATGCTCGGGTCTACCTACCTAAAGAGCTCCACTATGACGCAGGGAACCATCCGCATTCGCGGAGCACGCCAACACAATCTTAAAAACCTTGATCTCGACATCCGCACCGGCGAGCTGACGGTAGTCACAGGCCCCAGCGGCTCGGGCAAGTCCAGCCTGGTGTTTGACACCCTGTTCGCAGAGGGCCAACGCCGCTACGTAGAAACCTTCTCTGCCTACGCGCGCCAGTTTATGGACCGCATGGACAAGCCCGCTGTAGACAGGGTGGACGGCGTGCCACCGGCGATTGCCATTGACCAAACCAACCCGGTGCGCTCGTCGCGCTCTACCGTGGGCACGATGACGGAGATCAACGACCACTTGAAATTATTGTTTGCCCGCTTGGCCGACGTATACGACTCCCAGACCGCACTGCCGGTGCAGCACGACACAGCCGAGACAATTTATGGGCAGTTGATGGCGCGTTGCCCGTCCGCCGATACACGGGTGGTGCTGACCTTCCCGGTGGAGCTGCCCAGCCATACCAGCGCTGAAGAAGTAGCGCAGTGGCTGTCGGCCAGTGGCTTTACCCGCGTACAGGCCGAGCGTGAAGTAGCCACACCTGCCGGGCCGCGCAAAGTGCTGGACGTGATGGCAGATCGGTTCAAGCTAATTGGCGCTGAGAAAGTTCGCGTCATGGAGGCCATTGAGTTGGCGCTCAAGAGGGGGAGTGGCAGGTTGATGGTGTATGTGCTGGATTTGGATTCACGTCCAGGGAACGGCTCCACCGTTGTTGCCGACCCAGCCGTTTCTCTCAATCAAACGGTATGGAAGTTCTCCACCGGCCTGCATTGCCCCGAGAGCGATATTCGCTACACGCAGCCGACACCCAGCCTGTTTTCGTTCAACTCCGCCAACGGCGCGTGCGCCAAGTGCAAGGGCTTTGGCCGCGTGATTGGGGTTGACTACGGTCTTGTCATACCCAACGAAAAACTCACTTTGCGTGCCGGCGCCATCAAGGTGATGCAAACTCCCGCATGGCAAGAGTGCCAAGACGACCTGATGCGCCACGCCGAGTTGGCGGGCATCCCACGCGACACACCGTGGAACAAGCTCACGCCCGAGCAAAAGCACTGGGTGATCGACGGCAACCCTAGCTACAAAGAAGGCCAGTGGGGCAAGATGTGGTACGGCGTGAAGCGGTTTTTTGCGTACCTGGAAACCAAATCCTACAAAATGCACATCCGTGTGCTGTTGTCCAAATACCGCAGCTACACGACCTGCCCGGTGTGCAACGGCGCACGGCTCACCACCACGGCCCTGATCTGGCGCGTAGGCAGCAAAGCGCAAGCCGATAGCGTGATGCCACCGGCCAAGCGCCTTATGCCAATGGGCGTGCAGTGGACGCGCGCGCAGCTGGAAGCATTGCCGGGTTTGTGTTTGTTTGACTTGATGCAACTGTCCATCGACAAGCTGCGGGCCTTCTTCGACACACTGCAAGCAGAAACCAAACTAGACCGTGCCAGCGGCGATGCACAGGCGCTCAAACTGCTGCTGGACGAGATTTGCACGCGTTTGAAATACCTGTGCGACGTAGGCATTGGTTACCTCACGCTAGACCGCCAAAGCCGTACCCTCAGCGGTGGCGAGGTGCAGCGTATTAACTTGACCACGGCCTTGGGCACCTCGCTGGTCAACACCTTGTTTGTGTTGGACGAACCCAGCATCGGCCTGCACCCACGCGATATGGACCGCATTACCCAGGCCATGCTGCGCCTGCGGGATGCAGGCAATACGCTGGTGGTAGTCGAGCACGATCCAGCGGTGATGCTGGCGGCCGACCGCGTGATTGACATGGGCCCCGGCCCAGGTGAGCGCGGTGGCGACATGGTGTTTGACGGCACCCCTGATGAGCTGCGTGACGCACCCACTCTGACTGGAGACTACCTGGGCGGGCGCAAGCAAATTGGCATGGGCTTTAAACGCTTGGTCAGTGACAACACACCCCGCTTGATTCTGGAAGGTGCCAGCGAGCACAACCTGAAAAATGTGTCCATCGAAATCCCCTTGCAACGCCTGGTGTGTGTCACGGGTGTCAGTGGCTCGGGCAAGTCCTCGCTGATCCAAGACGTGTTGGCCCCTGCATTGATGCGCCATTTTGGCAAAGCCACCGAATCCCCCGGTGCGTTTGACCGCTTACTAGGCGCGGAACAACTCAGTGATGTGGTGTTTGTAGACCAGTCCCCCATCGGCAAAACCGCGCGCTCCAACCCGGCCAGCTATGTGGGCGCGTGGGATGCCGTGCGCGAAATTTTTGCCAATGCGCCGCTGTCCAAGCAGCGCAGCTATACCGCCAGCAAGTTCAGCTTTAACAGTGGCGATGGCCGCTGCCCCACCTGCGGTGGCTCGGGCTTTGAGCATGTGGAGATGCAGTTTTTAAGCGACGTGTACTTGCGCTGCCAAGACTGCGATGGCAAACGCTACCGGCCGGAGATTTTGGAAATCAGAGTCGAACGGCGTGGCCAGCATGTGAACGTGGCCGATGTGCTGAACCTGACCGTGAGCGAGGCAGCTGCCTTGTTCTCCGCCGACCGCGACGTGATCCGCGCACTGCAGCCCATCGTGGACGTGGGGCTGGAATATGTGAAGCTGGGCCAACCTGTGCCCACGCTATCGGGTGGCGAGGCCCAGCGCCTGAAGCTCGCGGGCTTCCTGGCCGATGCCGCCAAGAGCGCTACCGCCAGCCGCCAAACCTTGGCCAACAAAGGTACGCTGTTTTTGTTTGATGAGCCCACCACCGGCCTGCATTTTGAAGACATCAGCAAACTCATGCGCGCGCTGCGCAAGCTGATGGACGTGGGGCACTCGCTCTTGATCATTGAGCACAATTTGGATGTGATCCGCGCCAGCGATTGGTTGATTGACCTCGGGCCCGAGGGCGGCGACGCAGGCGGCGAGGTGTGCGCAATTGGTACGCCTGAGGACGTGAAGCTGCACCCCAGTTCGCACACCGGGCGGGCGCTGCGTGAATACGATGCGGCCATGGGGTTGGGCGCCAACGAAGTACGCGAAAAAGGCAAGCTGTTGTGGAAGACAGCGCAGCATGCCCAAGCACCTCGCCGCATCGGCGCAGACAACGCGATTGAAATTGTCAACGCCAAAGAGCACAACCTCAAGTCGCTCAGTGTGAACATTCCGCGAGGTAAGTTCAGCGTGGTCACCGGCGTGTCGGGCTCGGGTAAATCGACTTTGGCTTTTGATATTCTGTTCAACGAAGGCCAGCGCCGTTATTTAGAAAGCCTGAACGCCTACGCCCGCAGCATCGTGCAGCCCGCAGGCCGCCCCGAGGTGGACGCGGTGTATGGTATTCCGCCTACTGTAGCGATAGAACAGAGATTGAGTCGTGGTGGACGAAAATCCACTGTCGGCACCACAACCGAGGTGTGGCACTTTTTGCGCTTGCTCTACGTCAAACTGGGCACGCAGCACTGCGTGAACGACGATGCCGCCGTGCAACCGCAAACGCTCGAGAGCATTGCTGCGCAGGTACTGAAAACTTACCGCGGCCAGCAAATTGGCCTGCTCGCGCCTTTGGTGATCAACCGCAAAGGGGTGTACACCGAACTGGCCGACTGGGCGCGCCCGCGCGGCTTTACTCACCTGCGGGTAGACGGCAACTTTTTACCGACGGCGAATTTTCCGCGCATTGACCGCTTCAAAGAGCACACCATCGAGCTGCCGATTGCCGACATGCTGGTATTCCCAGAGCATGAGGCGCTGCTGCGCAGCCACTTGGCGCGCGCGCTGGAGCACGGCAAAGGCGTGGTGCATATTCTTGGCCCGCTGGACGGGCTGCGCGCTGCCATGGAGCTGCACGGCACCACCGCGCACATTGGCAAGCTGCAAGTGTTTTCCACCAAGCGTGCTTGCCCCGTGTGCAGCACTTCCTATGCTGAGCTAGACCCTCGCCTGTTCAGCTACAACAGCAAGCACGGCTGGTGCAAAGACTGTGTAGGCACGGGTGTCAAGCTCAGCAAAGAGCAACGCAAAGCGTTTGACGACAGCGTGCAGGACGACGACAACCGGGGCCGTGAGCAAAGCTTTGCCGAGCCCGAAGTGGACGACATGACAGATGCCGTCTGCGCCACGTGCAGCGGTACCCGGCTCAACGCGGTCGCGCGCGCGGTGAAATTCCATGGGGTAGGCATCACCGACATTGCCCAACTGTCCGTGCGCGATGTCCGCGAATGGGTGCAAAGCCTCAAGCTGACAGGCCGCGATGCCGATATTGCCCGCGACCTGGTGCCCGAAATCCAAAGCCGTTTAGAGTTTTTGGAAGAAGTGGGCTTGAACTACCTCACCCTAGACCGTGGCGCGCCTACCCTTAGTGGCGGCGAGGCGCAGCGCATTCGCCTGGCTGCGCAGCTGGGCAGCAACCTGCAAGGCGTGTGCTATGTGCTGGACGAACCCACCATTGGCCTACACCCGCGAGACAACCAGGTGCTGCTCAAAGCGCTAAAGTCATTGAGCGACAAAGGCAACACCCTGGTGGTAGTGGAGCACGACGAAGACACCATTCGCCGCGCCGACCACATCATCGACATTGGCCCAGGCGCAGGCAAACGCGGCGGCAATCTGGTCGCCCAAGGCAGTGTTGCGCAAATTTCCGCAGTGGCCGATTCAGCCACCGGCCGCTACCTATTGCACGCCATCAAACACCCGCTCAGCATCCGCAGAAATGTCGATGGCACGTTATCCGAGTTGCCAGAATACAAATCCAGCTTCGTTCCGAAACCCGAAAAGGTAAAGAAACCTAAAGCGAAATTTGGGGCAGATCCCATTTCAGGACACGGTGCATCCGGCGAAGACAATGCCAGTACAAAATTGGGTTCTGACCCCAATTCAGGACAACAACACATGCGGGTCACGGCAGCCAATCTGCACAACCTCCAAAACGTGACTGTAGATGTCCCATTACACAGACTAGTCGCCATCACAGGCGTGAGCGGCTCCGGCAAATCCACCCTAGCCCGAGACGTTCTCCTGTCCAACGTCTACGCCGCCGTCACCGCCAAAGGCATAGGCCGCGAAGCAGGCAACCGCGCCGCAGCCTTCACCACCTGGACTGGTTGCGAGCACATCCAAGGCTGGCAGCAAATCGACCGCGTACTGGAAGTGGACCAGACCCCCATCGGCAAAACCCCACGCAGTTGCCCTGCCACCTACATCGGCTTTTGGGACGTGATCCGCAAACTGTTTGCCGAAACCCTCGAGGCCAAAGCCCGTGGCTACCAACCCGCACGCTTTAGCTTTAACACCGGCGAAGGCCGCTGCCCCGGCTGCGAAGGCCAAGGGATGCGCACTATTGAGATGAGCTTTTTGCCTGACGTGAAAGTACCTTGCGAGGTCTGCCACGGCGCGCGCTTTAACCCCGAGACCTTGGCGGTGAGCTGGCGCGGCAAGAGCATCGGTGACGTGCTACAAATGGAGGTAGACGAGGCGGTAGACTTTTTTGCCAGCATGCCCAACATCAGCCACCCGCTGCAACTGCTCAAAGACGTCGGCTTGGGCTACCTTACCCTGGGCCAACCATCGCCCACGCTGAGCGGTGGCGAGGCGCAGCGCATCAAACTGGTCACAGAACTTAGCAAAGTGCGCGATGACATCACAAGACGCGGCCAAAAAGCTCCGCACACGCTGTACGTTCTGGACGAGCCCACGGTAGGCCTGCACATGGCCGACGTAGAAAAACTCATCCACGTGCTGCACCGCTTGGTGGGCGGCGGCCACAGTGTGGTGGTAATTGAACACGACCTGGACGTGATTGCAGAAGCCGATTGGGTGATTGACTTAGGTCCTGAAGGCGGCAAAGAAGGCGGCAAAGTTGTGGCGCAGTGCACACCAGAGCAGTTAGTGAAACTGAAAACGCATACTGGCAATGCGCTCAAACCGGTGCTGGAGCGCAGTTGATCAAGATCGTGGTGGGCAAACGATGGAGCGCCCACTCCGCCGACAACATTGGGGGTGCACTCGCAGTGGCGCTCCCGACAAGCTGGCAAGATCAGGTCGATGGCGCACTTAGCGCAGCG
>JAYWHJ010000141.1:0-9768 GCA_043777795.1 Polaromonas sp.
GCATAAAGGAGGAGTCGGCGGCCCTAGGCCGCCACGGGGGACAGCCGCGGAGCTAAGTGCGCCACCGACCTGATCTCGTACAAAACAAAGCTGACCCACAGAGCCAATTCTCGGTTACCCTTTAGTTCTAATTGAGAAGCCTCACGGGGATTGCATGAAAAAAACACATGGTCTGCGCCCAGGTTTACTGGCGGCGCTAGGGTTTACGGTGTTGGCTGTTGTGAGCCCTGGCGCAGCGGCACTGCAAATTGCCAGCCTCTCACCCCAAGGCGAGGTGGCGCAGGTGCGCCAACTGGTGGCCAAGTTTGACCAAGGGGCGGTGAATTTTGGCGACCCCAAATCTGCTGCGCCCCTTACCGTCTCGTGCAGCGACGCCCAGGCCAGCAAGGGCAATGGCCGCTGGATCAACGAGCGGGAATGGGCCTACGAGTTTGAAAACGACCTACCGCCGGGCGTGCGCTGCACCGCCCAGCTCAGCAGCAGCTTTAAGCCGCCTGCGGGCCAAAGCATGACCGGCAACACCAAGTTTGCCTTCAGCACCGGCGGCCCGTTTGTGCGGCGCATATCGCCTGGCGCGGGCAGCCAGATTGACGAAGAGCAGTTTTTTGTACTGGAGCTCAATGGCGCGGCTGCACCGGCCACTCTACAGGGCAACCTGTGGTGCGCAGTAGAGGGTGTGGGTGAGAAAATCGCCGTCAAAATGATCGAAGGCAAGGCCCGCACGGACCTGCTCAAAGCCTTTGGCTATGACAAAGCAGCCCAGACCGCGCCCGACCGCTTCATCACCCTGGCCTGCAACCGCCGCCTGAACCCGTCTGGCAGCATGAGCCTGGTGTACGGCAAAGGCGTTGCCACGCCCAGCGGCGTGGCCAATGCAGTAGAAAAACGCTTTAACTTCAAGGTACGTGAGCCGTTTATGGCCACATTTACCTGCGAGCGTGAGAGCGCGCAGTCAGCTTGTCTTCCAATTCGCCCGATGAGCTTGCGTTTTAACGCTTCCATCACCAAAA
Source organism: Polaromonas sp. (assembly GCA_043777795.1). Classification (GTDB taxonomy): domain Bacteria; phylum Pseudomonadota; class Gammaproteobacteria; order Burkholderiales; family Burkholderiaceae_C; genus JAAFIP01. The sequence goes on from JAYWHJ010000141.1 coordinate 1,011, forward strand.
AAATGGCCCAAGGCATTGCGCTCAAGGGCGCTCAAGGCAGTTTCAAGGCGGACTTGGACGGCAATGAGGGTGACGACAGCACAGTGAGCGGCATCAGCTTCAAAGGCCCGTTTGCTGAAGACAGCGACTACCGCATCGAGCTGCCTAGCGGCTTTGTCGACGCGTCGGGCCGCACGCTGCAAAACGCGGCATCGTTCCCACTGGCTACCAAAACCGGTGGGCAACCTCCATTGGCCAAGTTTGCCGCCAGCAGCTTTGGCGTGGTGGAGCGTTTTGCCGAGCGTGGCAGCGCCACCTTTGCGTTGCTGCCCGTCACGCTGCGCAATGTGGAGCCCAATCTGAACGTGCAAGCCCTGCAAGCTGGCAGCCGCCCGGGCGGCAAGGTGACCGACTTGCAGGTAAAAACCGATGCTGAGATCATCGACTGGTACCGCCGCATCAGCGATGCCAACAACCGCAACCGCGAGTCGCGCGAGACCGCTTTACTGGCCAAGGTGGGCAATGTGCGCAAGCTGGAGCTGCCCAAGCCGCCCGAGGGGCAGGCGCGCCCGTTTGAAGTGGTAGGCATACCCTTGCCGCCGGGCTTTCACGTTGTAGAGATTGCATCGCAAAAACTTGGCAACGCCTTGCTGGACGAAAAACTGGGCGCGAACCGCACAATGTATGTGCGCACCTCGGCGCTGGTAACCAACCTGGGCGTGCACTTTAAGCTGGGGCGCGAGAACGCCGCCGTGTGGGTGACCACGCTAGACAAAGCCACTGTGGTGGCCGGAGCCACCGTGCGCGTGTCGGGGTGCGACGGCAAAGAGCTGGCCACTGGCACCACGGATGCCAAAGGCTTGGCGATGGTCAAAGGCCTTTCAGCCGAGCCACCGCGCTGCGACAGCGGGCGTGGCCGCGACGGTGCACAAAGCTATTTTGTCAGCGCTCGCCACACGGGTGCAGACGGTGTAGAAGACATGGCCTTTACCTGGAGTGACTGGCAGCGCGGCATAGAGCCGTACCGGTTTAACCTGCCCACCAGCCGCAAAGCCACCGCCGATGAAGTAGCGCACACCATTCTGGACCGCATGCTGCTGCGCGCGGGCGAGACCGTGTCGATGAAGCATGTGATGCGCGAGCAAAGTTTACAAGGCTTTAGCGCGCCCAGTGTGGGCCCGCAAACCATGGTGATCACGCACACGGGCAGTGGCCAGCAGTTTAAGCAGCCACTGGCTTGGCGCAAAACCGCCAGTGGTGGCTACAGCGCAGAGAGCAGCTTTGCCGTACCCCCTGCTGCCAAGCTGGGCGCGTACACCGTGCAGCTGGATTATGGGCCGAATGACAAAAAAACATCTGCCGCAAGACCTGCTGAAGAGGACGAGTCTTACGACGGCAGGCTCAGCACCGGCCAGTTCCGCGTAGAAGAGTTTCGCCTGCCGGTACTGGAAGGCAGTGTGCTGCCAGCGGACAAAAAGCCCTTGGTGAAAGCCACTACCGTGCCCACCGCCGTGCAAATCAACTACGTATCGGGTGGCCCGGCCAACAACTTGCCGGTGCGGGTGTCGGCTCTGGTGCGCGGCAAATACTTGCAGTACCCCGACTTCGAGGAGTACAGCTTTGCGCCCCCACGCAAGCGCGGCGACTCCAACAACAGCGCTGAAGACACCGACATCAGCGCATTGCGCGACAGCCGCGTGGTAGCCGACAAACTGGCCATCACCTTGGACAAAAACGGCGCAGGCAAAACCACCATCGAAGGCCTGCCCGTGGTCAAGCAGCCGCAAGAACTTCTGCTAGAAGCCACCTACTCCGACCCCAATGGCGAAGTGCAAACCGTGCGCAGCACCCACACCCTGTGGCCTGCCGCCGTGGTGGCGGGCATTCGCACTGAAGGTTGGGTGTCGGCCAGCCAAAAAATCAAGTTCCAAGCCTTGTCGCTCGACTTGGCTGGCAAAGCGCAGGCCGGTGTGAGCATGGAAGTAAACGCGGTAGCCCGCATTACCACGACCAGCCGCAAACGCATGGTGGGCGGCTTCTACAGCTACGACAACAAAACCGAGACCAAAGACTTGGGCAAAGTGTGCAGCGGCACCAGCGACAGCCGGGGCCTGCTGCTGTGCGACACCAAGCTGGGCGAGGCAGGCGAGGTAGAGCTGACGGTAACCGCCAAAGACAAAGACGGCAACACCGCACAGGCCGCCAGCAGCGTGTGGGTCACCAAGCAGGGCGAGATATGGTTTGGCGGCGAAGACCATGACCGCATCGACCTGCTGCCCGAGAAAAAATCCTATGCCCCCGGTGAGACCGCCAAGCTGCAAGTGCGCATGCCCTTTCGCTTTGCCACCGCGCTGGTGAGCATTGAGCGCGAGGGCATTATCGACACGCAGATCGTGCAGCTCAATGGCCAAGACCCGACCATCAACGTGAAGATTGCCGAGGGCTGGGCACCCAATGTGTATGTGTCGGCCCTGGTGTTGCGCGGGCGGCTGCGCGAGGTGCCGTGGTACAGCCTGTTCACCTGGGGTTACAAAGCCCCGCGCGAAGGGTGGACCGCTTTTTGGGTCGAGGGGCGTGAATACACTGCGCCTACCGCGTTGGTTGATTTGAGCAAACCCGCCTTACGTCTGGGCACGGCCGAGCTGCGCGTGGGCACCAAGGCGCACCAACTGGACGTGAAAGTAGTGGCCAACAAAGAGTCATACGCTGTGCGCAGCACCGCCACCGTCACCATCACCGCCAAGCTGCCCAATGGCCAACCCGCAGCCAACGCCGAGGTTGCACTGGCAGCGGTAGACCAAGCGCTGCTGGAGCTGATGCCCAACAGCAGCTGGAACCTGCTGGACGCGATGCTGCAACGCCGCAGTTGGGGTGTAGAAACATCTACCGCGCAAATGGAGATCATCGGCCGCAGGCACTATGGCCGCAAGGCCGTGCCCGCCGGCGGTGGTGGTGGGCGCGGTGCCACCCGCGAGCTGCTAGACACTTTACTGCTGTGGAACCCGCGCGTGCAGCTCGATGCCAAGGGCCAAGCGGTGGTGAACGTGCCGCTCAACGATGCCATCACTACCTTCAAAATTGTGGCCGTGGCCGATGTGGGCACGGGCCTGTTTGGCACCGGGCAAACCAGCATCCGCGCTACACAAGACTTGCAAATCATCAGCGGCCTGCCGCCCTTGGTGCGAGAGGACGACCAGTACCGCGCGCAGATTACTTTGCGCAACACCACAAAGGCGGCGATGAAAGTGGACGTAACCCCGCGCGCTACGTTACTGGATGTGAAACCGCAAACCATCGACATCCCCGCAGGCGAAGCGCGTGAAGTGGCGTGGATGGTGACCGCGCCTGCCCAGCTGGCGCAAGTTCGCAGTGAAGCGATTTTGTGGGAGATTGAGGCCAAAGACACGATCAGCGGCGCGCGCGATGCGCTGAAGGCGCGCCAGCGCATTACCTATGCCGTGCCGCTGACGGTGCGGCAAGCCACGCTGGTGCAAGTAGACGGCGCGTATAGCCTGGACGTGCAACCGCCCGCAGACGCATTGAGCGGCCGTGGCGGTCTCAAGCTTGCGCTGCAGCCCAAGCTGGCCGAGGGCCTGCCCGGTGTGCGCGACTATTTTGCCAACTACCCCTTCATTTGCCTAGAGCAAAAAACCAGCAAGTCGATTGGCCTGCGCGATGCCAAGCTGTGGCAAAGCGTAGCTGGGCAACTGCCCACCTACCTGGACAGCGATGGCCTGGCCAATTACTTCCCACCGCGTGCAGGTGATGGCAACCGGGGCAGCGACACCCTCACCGCTTATCTGTTGGCCGCTACGCACGAGGCTTCCAACATCGATGCGGCGTTTGCCATCCCTGACGCGTCCCGCGCCGCCATGGAAAAGGGCTTGATTGCCTTTGTCGAAGGCAAAATCCAGCGCGATTTCTGGAGCCCACAAAAAGACCTGGACATGCGCAAAATTGCCGCCATCGAGGCGCTGTCGCGTTACAACCGCGCCAATGCACGCTTGCTGGGCAGCATCACTATCGCGCCCAACCAATGGCCCACGCACACGGTGATTGACTGGCTCAACATCCTGCGCCGCATCAAAGACGCACCCAAGCGCGATGAGCGCCTGGCCGAGGCCACGCAAATTCTCAAAGCCCGCCTGTCTTACCAAGGCACCAAAATGATCTTTAGCACCGAAAAAGACGACTACTGGTGGTGGCTGATGCAAAACGGCGACGCCAACACCGCCAAGCTGATTTTGGCCGTGCTGGACAACCCGGCCTGGAAAGACGACATGCCCCGCCTGGCCAACGGCTTTATCTCGCGCCAGCAAGGCGGCGCGTGGCACACCACTACGGCCAACTTGTGGGGCGGCTTGGCACTGGAGAAGTTCTCTGCAGCGTTTGAGTCAGTGCCTGTAGCAGGTATGACCAATGCCGCCATGGGCGCGGGCAAAGCCGCCGTGGACTGGAGCAAAGTAGAGCGTATCAAGGCTACCGACCCCGAAGGCGCAGCCCACCAAAGCACTTGGTTCGGCGCGCCCGCCGCGCCGGGTAACCTGCGCAACAACAGCATGTTCTTGCCATGGGCAGGCAAAGACGCATTGAGCGTGACGCACACGGGCGCTGGCAAGCCATGGCTCACTGTCCAGTCGGTCGCGGCTATCGCTCTCAAAGCACCGTTCAACGCGGGCTACCAAGTGAAGAAAACCATCACACCCGTAGAAGAAGCCGTCAAGGGCCAGACCAGCCGAGGCGACATCGTGCGCATCACGCTAGAGGTGAACGCCAGCGCCGACATGACCTGGGTGGCCTTGACCGACCCGATCCCTGGCGGAGCCACCATCTTGGGCGGCGGCTTGGGCCGCGACTCGGAGATGGCGACCCAAGGCGAGCGCAAAAGCGGCAGCGCCTGGGCTGCGTTTGAAGAGCGCAGCTTTGAATCCTTCCGCGCGTACTACGAGTACGTGCCCAAAGGCACGTTCAAGCTGGAATACACCGTGCGCCTGAACAACGTGGGCGACTTCGCCATGCCGCCCACGCGGGTAGAGGCCATGTATGCACCCGAGATGTTTGGCGAAACGCCCAACGCCCGGGTGAGGGTGGTGGGCAAGTAAATGCCAGTCACGCGCCTCACTCTTTTCGCTACATTTTTCGTAGCTTCTCTCGCGATTCCCTGTTGGGCAGTCGGCAGTTTTGAGCAAGAAAAACAGGCCTTCACGTCGTCAGAGAGCCTGCTGCTGGACCGCCATGGCGAAGTGCTGCATCGCCTGCGCACTGACGCCAGTGTGCGGCGCGGCCAATGGGTGCCTCTGACCGACATGTCATCCGCCCTGCGCACAGCCATGGTGTTGAGTGAGGACAAACGCTTTTACGAGCACAGCGGCGTGGACTGGCGGGCCGTGTCTGCGGCCGCTTGGGGCAACGCGCTGAACCAGCGTACGCGCGGCGCATCCACCTTGTCGATGCAACTGGCTGGTTTGCTGGAAGACGGCCCGCGCAAAGGCAGTGAGCGGCGCAATGTGCTGGGCAAGGCCAGCCAAGCCGTGTCAGCCACCTGGCTAGAGCAGCGCTGGCGCAAAGACCAGATACTGGAAGCGTACTTGAACCTGGTGCCTTTCAGAGGGGAGATCCAAGGTATTGATGCGCTTAGCCGCACCCTGTTTGGCAAAGCCGCGCATGGCCTGGATGAGCGCGAAGCCGCCATCACCGCAGCCCTGGTGCGCGCGCCCAATGCAGCTGCCCGCGTGGTAGCCCAGCGCGCTTGTGGTGTGCTGCGGGCGATGCAAAGCGCAGAGGCTAAGCACTGCGACGCGGTAGAGGCGTACACCGAGGCGGTGCTGCCGCGCAAAGCGTTTGCCGCAAGCGACGGGATAGCGCCGCATGTGGCGCGCCAGCTTGTTTCTTCCGCCGCATTGGCAAATAAGACCGGCAATAGAGCAGGTAACGATGCCGTTCCCTCGCCCGTCAAGCCCCCTGCCAGCGTACGCAGCACGCTAGACACCAAGCTGCAACGCTTTGCCACCCAAAGCCTAGCGCAGCACTTGCAAGAGCTCAAGGGCCGCAACGTGGAAGACGGCGCTGTCGTGGTCATAGACAACGCCAGCGGCGAACTGCTGGCCTACGTGGGCTCATCGGGCGAACTAGGTAGCGCCCAAGAAGTAGACGCAGCGGCAGCGCTGCGCCAAGCGGGCTCAACCCTCAAGCCTTTCTTGTACGCGCAAGCCATAGCAGAGAAGCGCCTCACCGCCGCCTCATTGGTAGAAGACTCGTCCGCCCACATCCCCACCGCCAGCGGCCTGTACATTCCACAAAACTACGACCGCAGCTTCAAAGGCTGGGTGTCGGTGCGCACGGCGCTGGGTGGCTCGCTCAACGTCCCCGCAGTGCGCACCCTGGTGATGGTCAGCCCCGATGCGTTTGCCCGCCAACTGCGCGCTCTGGGCCTGCCACTCAAAAACGAAGGCGACTACTACGGCTACAGCCTGGCCCTGGGCAGCGCCGACGTAAGCCTGCTCAGCCTCACTAACGCCTATCGGGCGCTGGCCAACGGTGGCCGGTGCAGCGCCACCAGCCTGGTGATGCACCCCAAGCCCGTGTTCAAAGACTGCATCAACCCGCAAGCCAGCTTCATCGTCAGCGACATCTTGCGCGACCCCATGGCCCGCGCCCGCACCTTCGGCACCGACAGCGTGCTGGCCACCCGCATCAACGCCGCCGTCAAAACCGGCACCAGCAAAGACATGCGGGACAACTGGGCCATAGGCTACAGCAGCCGCTACACCGTCGGCGTGTGGGTGGGTAACGCAGGGGGCCAGAGCATGTGGGACGTAAGCGGCACCAGCGGCGCAGCGCCCGTGTGGGCAGCAGTGATGCAGTACCTGCACCCACGTGGCGACGGTGCAGCGCCGTCTCCCACCTTGCAAGCTAGCGCGTTGCAATCTGGGCGCCTGCTGCCCCCAGTCTCGGCGGCAACGACCAAGCCACCAGCAGGGCTCGTAAAGATGCCCACGCGCTTCGCCCAGGCGCAGGAGGCAGGCCGTGATGAATGGTTTGTCGCAGGTACGGAGCAATCCATGGTATCGCAAGACGCTCCTCATTTAATAGCTGCTCCCGCAATATTTCATTGGACTAAAGGGCAAAAAGGTGTAAAAAACCAAGCAGAAGATGCCAGCGCAGCCAAGATAGTGCAACCCGCCCCCGGCAGCATCATCGCGCTAGACCCCGACATACCCCCCAAGCGCCAGCGCCTGCAGCTACTCGCCAGTGCGCACGCCGTGCGCTGGCTGCTGGACGGCAAGCCCCTGGCCCAGGGCGCGCAAGCACAGTGGCTGCCGTGGCCGGGCAAGCATGTGATTACCTTGGTTGATGCGCAGGGCACAGCGCTGGACGAGGTGCGCATCGAGGTACGTGGTGCGGCAGTTCGAACAGCCGCCTTGAGCGCCGCGCCGCCTCAGCGGCCATAGTCGTTTGCAGTCCATTTGAGGGTCACGCACCCGGTTTGGGCGTGTTGTGGCTCAAATGCAAAGATACCTGCTCTAGCTTTGTCACTTTGCGGCTAGGGACTAGATATGCCTTTCCAACCGTGGTCGCTTTGCGGAGATGGAGGAATTTGCGCTGCAAGACTTCCCGAGGTGATGCCAGCCAAACTCATACCAAACCAATAAATTTCAATCTCCAACAAGCCAATTTCACGCCGCACCTGCACCAATCCGCGCTACGATGGCACCAGCTTAAAACAAAGAGACCCCCCATGACCGACCTGTCCAAAATCACCTGCGTAGAAGACCTGCGCCCGGTTGCCCAGCGCCGCGTACCCAGAATGTTTTACGACTACGCCGACAGCGGCAGCTGGACTGAGAGCACCTACCGTGCCAACGAGGCGGATTTTCAGAGCATCAAGCTGCGCCAGCGCGTAGCCATCAACATGGAAGGACGCAGCACCAAGACCACCATGCTGGGCCAAGAGGTCAGCATGCCCGTGGCGATTGCGCCCACCGGCCTTACCGGTATGCAGCACGCCGACGGCGAGATCTTGGGCGCGCGGGCGGCTAAGGCCTTTGGCATTCCGTTTACCCTATCTACCATGAGCATTTGCTCTATGGAAGACGTGGCAACTGCTACCGACCGTCACCCCTTCATGTTCCAGGTGTATGTGCTGCGCGACCGCGCTTTCATGGAGCGCTTGATTGAACGCGCCAAGGCTGCCAACTGCTCGGCGCTGCAAATTACCCTGGATCTGCAGATTCTCGGGCAACGGCACAAAGACATTAAAAACGGCCTAACTGCGCCACCCAAGCTCACGCTGCCCAATATCATCAACATGGCCACCAAGCCGCGTTGGTGCCTGGGCATGCTGGGCACCAAGCGGCGTGATTTTGGCAACATCGTGGGCCATGTGACAGGCGTTGACAATATGTCGTCTTTGTCGGCCTGGACAGCCCAGCAGTTTGACCCGACGCTGAACTGGAACGATGTGGAGTGGATTAAAAAACGCTGGGGCGGCAAGATCGTGCTCAAAGGTATACAAGATGCCGAAGACGCGCGCCACGCTGTGAGCAGCGGTGCGGACGCATTGATCGTCTCCAACCACGGCGGCCGCCAACTGGACGGTGCGCCCTCGTCCATCACCGCCCTACCCGGCATCGTAGATGCCGTAGGCAAGGACATTGAGCTGTGGATGGATGGCGGCATACGCAGCGGCCAAGATGTGCTGAAAGCCCGTGCCCTGGGCGCGCGCGGCACCATGATTGGCCGCGCCTTCACCTACGGCCTGGGCGCGATGGGCGAAGCC
>JAYWHJ010000142.1:0-3481 GCA_043777795.1 Polaromonas sp.
GCTGACGGGCGACACGCTGAGTACACGTATGCCGATGGAGGACAGACTGTTGGCCGATGACAGCAATATGTCCCCGGGCTGTATGGCTTCTTTGCCGATCAACTGGCCGCCGTTGCTCGGGTTGAGAAAACGGCTTTGCATGTCCAGCGTGGGCCTGCCGCTGGCTTTGTCAATTCCCACATCGGTGGCGCAGCCAGTCAGCCCCAGCGCGCAGATCCACCATAACCCCATCGATTGCTTGACCATAGCGCCCCTTGTTGTGTGCAACCTTACGTTTTAAAGACAAGGCTTGGCTGGGTATGATACTGCGCATGGTTTTGATGTTTTCATGTCTGGCGAGCGCTGGCGCGTTGCGCTCTGCGGCTTTGGGCTTGCTTGCGATGCTTTTTTTGAGCTGTGCCCAAGCTCAAACCCAAGCTCAGCCCAGCGCAGACAGCATGGCGCAGCGCATGCAAGCCTGCACCACCTGCCACGGCGCAGGCGCGACCGCGCAGGTGGGCCGCACTGCGAACGAGGCCTACTTTCCGCGCATCGCAGGCAAACCCGCTGGCTACCTGTACAACCAGTTGCTCAACTTTCGCGATGGCCGCCGCCACTATGGCCTGATGGTGGGCATGGTGGAGCATTTGAGCGACGCGTATTTGATGGAGATGGCGCAGTATTTTGCGCAGCTGGATCTGCCTTACCCACCGCCCACCGTAGCGCGCCCGGGCACTGCGCCGTCTGTGCTTTTGCGGGGGCAGGCCCTGGCAGAGCAGGGCGACAAGGCGCGCGGCATCCCCGCCTGCGTAGCCTGCCACGGCGCCGCGCTGATGGGCGTGGCACCTGCGCTGCAAACTGCGGGTAGCCTGGCTAACACCAACCCCAGCATGCCCGCCCTGCTGGGGCTGCCGCGCGACTACATGGCTGGCCAGCTCGGCGCGTGGCAAACCGGCCAGCGCCGCGCGCATGCACCTGACTGCATGGGCCGCATTGCCAAGCTCTTGACGGCAAGCGATGTCGAGGCGCTAGCTACCTGGCTGGCGGCCCAAGCGGTCCCCGCAGGTGCGGCCGCCAAGTCTGCTGTGGCACTGCCTGGCCCGCTGCCAGAGGCTTGTGGAGGTGTGCGATGAACGCCCCGCCTCCCAACCCCGCCCAGCCCCCTGCAGCGCGCAGCTTGGCCGCGCGCTGGCAAGGCCTGAGCCCCGTGCGGCGCGTGTTTGCGGCCTTAGGCGCTTTGCTGTCGGTTATTTTGCTCCTCTGCGCGTTGTTAATTACTATAGAATTAGTAGCTGCTCCCGCAATGATTCATAGCGCTGGAGGCCAAAATAGCACTCAAAAAGCGCCGCAAGAAACCGTAGAGCGCGGCGCCTACCTGGCCAAGGTGGGCAACTGCGCCGCCTGCCACACCGCGCGTGGTGGCGAGGCCTTTGCCGGTGGCAAAGCCATCCACACCCCGTTTGGCGCGGTCTACACCAGCAATATCACCCCCGACCCTGCCACCGGCATTGGCCGCTGGACCAACGAGGCCTTTTACCGCGCCATGCACGAGGGCCGCAGTGCCGATGGCCGCTTGCTCACCCCCGCTTTCCCCTACCCCAACTACACCCACGTCACCCGCGCCGACAGCGACGCCTTGTACGCCTACTTCATGCAAGGCGTGGCAGCGGTGGTGCAGCCTAACCGCGTCCACGAGTTGCCGTTTCCCTTCAACACCCAAATCGCACTGGCCGTCTGGCGGCTGATGTTCTTTGATAAAGATAATTTGAATGCTCCTGAATATATAGCTGCCCCCGCAAAATTTCAGAGTGCTACAGCCTCAAACCGTACTCAAAATACCGCCGAAATCGAGCGCGGAGCCTATCTGGTGCGCGGCCTGGGCCATTGCAGCGCCTGCCACGCACAGCGCAACGCCTTGGGGGCAACTATGGGTGACCAGTTGCTCAGCGGTGCGCTCATGCCCATGCAAGACTGGTACGCGCCCTCGCTGCTGGACAGTGCCCAGGCAGGCGTCCAGCGCTGGCCTGCGCAAGACGTAGTGGCCCTGCTGAAAACCGGCATTGCACCCCACGCCAGCGTGGCCGGTCCCATGGCCGAAGTGGTGGCCAAAAGCACCCAGTACTGGAGCGATGCCGACCTGCAAGCCACGGCAGCCTATTTGCAATCCTTGCCCGAAGCCCCCTTGCTTGCGCGCAGCACACCCAGCCAAAAAACCCAGTTTTACGAACGCGGCGAGCAGCTGTTTACCAAGCACTGTGCCAGCTGCCACGGCGCGCAGGGCGAGGGCGTAGTGCTGGCAGGCGCTGTGGCCTTGCCTGCGCTGGCCGGTAACCGCGCCGTCACCATGCCCACCAGCGCCAACCTCGTGCGCATTTTGCTCGCTGGCGGCTACGCCCCCAGCACCGCAGGCAACCCCCGCCCCTTCGGCATGCCGCCATTCGTGCATGTGCTCAGTGACGAAGACATCGCCGCCGTTACCACCTACATCCGCGCCGCCTGGGGCAACCAAGCCGATGCGGTGAGCGCGGCCGACGTGGTACGGCATCGCAAAGGGCTTTTGCGGTAGCTTTCCTGCATCATCAGGCTGGTAAAAATGCCCCATGCGCGCACCGCTGGGTCATCGATACCAGCTCCCATACCGTGCCAGCCGCTGTCACGTGTTTCAGCGGCCGTTACGGCGTCAAATTCAATCCATTGGGCACACGCGCCTACATCGCCAACTTTCTCGGCAACGCGGAGGTAACGCGCTATTTATTTAATAGCTGTTCCCGCATTATTTTATTGGCTTACAGCCCGATGGATACCCTAAAAACCGGTCAAAATCAGCGTTTTGGAGTGTTTGGAAGGCTGTGAAAGCCCAGCAATTGGCTGCGCACTTGCACTTGGCCTCGTAGCGCGGTCGTGGCTTGCGGGCTTGGTGGTATCAAACGCCAGGGCGGTCAATACCCATCGCCTTCCGATACCACTGGTGAAAATGCTCCATGCCGTCTTCCATCGGGGTTTGGTACGGGCCAGACTGGGTGTCGCCGCGGGCTAATAAAGCTTTTCGGCCTGCGTCCATGCGCAGCGCGATTTCGTCGTCTTCGTCGCAGGTTTCCATGTAGGCGGCTTGCTGCGCTTCGATGAACTCGCGCTCGAAAGCGGCGATTTCTTCGGGGTAGAAAAACTCCACCATGTTCAGCGTTTTTTGCGGGCCTTGGGGGAAGAGAGTGCTTACTACCAGCACATGCGGGTACCACTCGACCATGATGTTGGGGTAGAAGGTGAGCCAAATCGCGCCGTGCTTGGGCGGCTCGCCGCCACGGTAGTTCAGTACCGCGTCGTGCCAGCGCTGGTACACCTCGGTGCCGGGCTTGCCCAGCTTGTCGGCCACGCCGACGGTCTGCACGCTGAACTTGGGTTTGAGCTCCCAACGCAGGTCGTCGGTGGCGACAAACTGGCCCAGACCGGGGTGGAAGGGGCCTACGTGGTAGTCCTCCAGGTACACCTCGATAAAGCTTTT
>JAYWHJ010000143.1:0-9715 GCA_043777795.1 Polaromonas sp.
AGCGCTGGGCATTGGGCACACGACGGGCTTCAAGCCAGCCGACACCAAACCAGGCCCGAGGGTCTTCGGCGGCAAGCCTTCGATAGGCCTGCAGCGCCATCAGTTCGTCGTTGTGCAGGCCCAGCGCATCCTGTGCGGGCTTCAATGCAGATATAAAGGCATTCACTTTGTGGGTTTTAAACCAAGGCGCGGAGAACTCACTGAGGTACCTGAGGCGTTTGAGCCGCTTGCGCACGCGGTGCTGCTCTACCTGGTTGAGTTCCGTGAATTTTTCACCCTCTTGCAGCGCCAGAGAACGCAACTTTGCGAGGCGCTTGCGCAAGATTTTCTTGACGCTATTGCTGTCAGGTATATGGTGGCTCTCAGCCTGCGGATCGGATCGGTGCGCTAAACCAATGAAGCCCAAGAGCGCGTCCTGAAAAGCAGGTGCGCGCACCGCTGCGGCGGGGTTGGGGATGTCTCTGCCCATCTGCCCAAAGTTCAGGCGCGGACCACCTGCCGCGAGAAGTGCGGGCTGCAAAACCTGCTCAAGATGGCCATGGTCTCTGTGTTCGCCCAATTGCCTGAAGACTCGCACCAGTGCGGGCTCCCAGGCAATGTCTAATGCATCGACCAAGCCTTCGAGCTCGCGCAAGCCCGTGCGCAGGCGGCGTATTCCTACGCGCAATTGGTGCACGTGGCTCGGAGCGGAGCTGCCCGCTGCGATTTCGCTGGCATTGGGTAATATCTGGTTCAGGCATGATTGCAACACCGCCGCAACCATTTGGGCGCCGGTAGCATCGCACGCATACTCAGGCGCTACCGCAGACACTACAGGCACTGCAAAGTCTGCGTTACCCAGCCGCTGGCCTTTCATGGATTTGGAGATCGAACTCAAGCTCAAGCCGTAGTCGGCGCACCATTGGCGCGCCAACTCCACGGCGTGCTCAGGCTGACCATTTTTCAGTTCTACCTCCAGCTCGCAAATGTCCAGTACTTGCGCACCGGACACGATGCGGCCCCGATCTAGTGCAATCTCCACCACGGATTCATTGTGTTCTATCAACCGTGTGGTGCGATGGACGTCCATTTCATACAGCGGTATAAGGCTGGGGAAGTCGTCGCCAGCCTTGAGATTCAGGGCTTTGGCGATAGCATTTCCCACCGAGGTTCCCGCGTGTCGAGCCAAGTCAATTTCAGGCTGCACACCCGCTTTCTGCTGTGCCAAGGTAGCGTTATGCTCCATCCTTTCCAGCAGCGTACTGGTAGGCCCCTTAGCAGTCTGAACCCACCGCCGACCTTCTTTGCGTATTCGCACCACCAGGCACTGTGCGGCGAGTGCGCCGTCCTCAGTGTCAAAATACCTAGCCTGAAGGCGCTGGCGAGACAGCTTCCCGTCATTCAGCGCCGCTGCCAAACGCGCCAGAATTGTCGGTGGAACTTCAAACTTAAGCTCAAATTCAGTCATGTCAGATATTGCCTTTGCGGATTCAAATTATCCCTCTCAGGGCAGCAAAGTCACGTGCGGCATGTAAAAACCACCTGCGTAGCGTTTTTACATACTATTTACGGCTCTAGCGCTTTAAAATTTTGCGGGAGCAGCTACTGAAATAATAGTAGACTTGCGTCCTCAGTTTGCAGTTTTCTGGCGCAGATATTCGCTGCGTTTCATAGCGATGTATTCATCTCGGTTCATCTCATGCAGTTGGCGTGGATACCTCTCCACAGCGGAGAACCAGCGGTTCAGTCGTTTGTCCAGCTGCTTTGCGGGTACCTCGTTGGTGGATTCTAAATAGCTATCGATGGCAAGGTAATAGCGCATAGTATTGCGCTCCACCAAACCGCGCAAACCACCGATAAACTGCCCCACCCCTGCGCCTGCCTTGGCGATGGGCGTGAAGCCCACCTTGTCGGCACCAATAGTTGCCAGATAGGCGCGCATAGCCACTTTGGCAGAAAAGCTCGTCGCATACGTATAGGTTAGATGCAGAAATGTCTTTGCGTTCTCCAGCGGCACAGCCTCTAGCGTGATGCGGTAGTCGCTGGTTCCCATGGGGCCGTCTTTGGCACTCAAGCGGATATCAAAATACTGGGGTGTGACTGAATGGGCGGTGTAATTGAAATAGACACGTACCGCGTTGGCCAGGTCTTCAGGGGTTTTTTTTCCGATGTTGACGTTAAGTACGGTAGTGCCGGACACCTGCGTAGCGCGGCAATATTTGGTATTGATGTGAAGGGACATGACATCGCACCAATGATCAGGGTTGTTCAGCTCTGCGCTAACGACAGAATATGGATAGTCGATCACTGCGTAGACGTCGCCCCTGACATGGTTGAGCGTCTCGGTAGACTCCAACACCACGGGGCGTTGAAACTGGTTCAGTAGCAGACGGTTGCCCAGGGCTGCGTGTTTGGCGAGCAGGTCGTCTGCGCCCTGCGCTGAGGCCTGCGCGGGCCACAAGGCGGCAGCGAGACAGGCAATTAGCGCGCGTCTCACGGTGGACAGCATTAGACGGGAAACGCGTGCATGGTGTGTACAAGGCATGGGCAGTATTCTTTCAGCGCAAGAGGGGCTAGGGTATGCCATAGCAGCCGCGCGGTCTGTGCGCAAGCCCACCTTAGACCTACGCTCATAAGCCACCAAGCGCGTTCTCCTACAACGCATTGCAGCGTCCACTGATGGCATGGCACCCCCACAGGCCATAGCATGGAAGGCCAACCAACTTTTCTGAGACATTGCACATGGCCTACCAAAGCATTAACCCCAATGATGGACAACTTGTCAAAACTTTTGATGAGATGGACGACAAAGCGCTGGAAACCACCGTCGCCGCGGCAGACAAATGCTACAGCGTGTGGCGCAGCGCTGGCTTTGCGCACCGTGCTGCGATCACCAAGAAAGCGGCGCAAGGCATGCGCGATAACGCGGACGAGTTAGCCCGCCTGATGACGCTGGAGATGGGTAAGCGCTTGGAAGAGTCCAAAGGCGAAGTGGCGCTGTGTGCAGACATCATGGACTACTACGCCGATCAGGCAGAGGCATTTTTGACACCGATACAACTCAAGCCAAGCACAGGTGAGGCGGTGGTAGAAAGCACTCCGATAGGCGTGCTATTTGGCGTGCAGCCATGGAATTTTCCTTACTACCAGTTGGTGCGCTTTGCAGCGCCCAACATCATGGCAGGCAATGTGGTGATGGTCAAACACGCAGGATGCGTGCCGCAGTGCGCGCAGGCCTTTGAGCGTATTTGGCTGGACGCTGGCGCACCAGCAGGCACCTACACAAATTTGATGATCTCCTATGACCAAGTTAACCGCTTGATCGCCGATCCGCGCATTAAAGGTGTAGCGCTGACTGGCAGTGTGGACGCTGGCAAACGGGTTGCCGAGCAAGCCGGCAAGCACATGAAAAAATCGACCATGGAGCTGGGCGGCAACGATGCCTTCATCGTGCTGGAAGACGCCGATCTGGAGAAAACCATCAAATGGGCGGTGTGGGCCAAGATGAACAATACAGGGCAATGTTGTATTGCGGCAAAGCGCTTTATTGTGGTGGAAGATTTGGCCGACAGCTTTGCCAAAAAGTTCCAAGCAGCTATGGAAAATCTAAAGCCTGGTGACCCCATGGACCCAAGTACGACGCTGGGACCGTTGTCTACAGAGTCTGCACTTACCGGTTTGCTGAAACAAGTCGAACGCGCAGTCGAGCATGGTGCCAAGCTGGTGATGGGTGGTAAGCGTATGGACAGGCCCGGGTGGTTTATGCAGGCCACCATACTGGCAGACATCCAACCGGACAACCCAGCTTACCGGGAAGAGTTTTTTGGCCCAGTGGCGATGATGTTTACGGTCAAAGACGAAGGCGAAGCGATCAAGCTGGCGAACGATTCTGAATTTGGCCTGGGTGGCTCGGTATTTACCAAAGACGTGGCGCGCGGCAAACGCGTCGCCAGCCAAATTGAATCTGGCATGGTGTTTGTGAACCACCCGACATGGACTGCCTCTGATCTGCCATTTGGCGGAATCAAGAACTCCGGTTATGGACGCGAATTGTCAAGCTGGGGCATACAAGAGTTTGTCAACAAAAAACTCGTTCGTGTTGCAGATATTGATTCACCGGCATAAAAGCGGACGCGCATCGGTCAAGCTTGCATCAGTTTGGCGAGCTGGCGCCAATGCGGTGAATTTTCTGCCGCGACCTTGAGGAGAACTACCAGAGCGGGGCCAAGAAAAAGCCCCCAAATGCCCCACAAAGCACCCCAAAAAACCAGGCCAATAAACATGGCCGCTGGGTTCATTTTCGCGGCGCGGCCCTGCAGCCAGAAGGTTACGAAGGTGCCTATCATGGTGGAGAGCACCATCAGAAACCCGGCCATGCCAAATGCTGCGGCGATCGTCTCGTGCACCAAAAAGGCCTCAGCTGCGCCCAGGGCAGTAAGCAAAGCCATGCCAAGGTACGGCACTAGATGCAGAACGGCAGCGGCTGCACCCCAACCTGCAGCGTCGGGCAAGCTAGCTGCTGAAAAGGTCATCCAGACGGCTAGTCCGATGATGATATTGGTCACTATCAGTACGCCGCAGTAGATGCGTATCTGTCGGCCGCATTCAAGCAGCGCGCGCTGTGCATGGACGTGCACATCTGCACGGTAGCTCCATAAGCCCAAGAACTTTTCAGTCATCAGCTTTCCGCCAGTCAATACAAAAAAAGCAATGAAGAAGATGATGGTGAGATTGCCAAAAAACCCCAGCAGGACGCTAGAGCCGCTCACCGCTGTGTCGCGCAGGACCACGGTAGCACCGGTGGTGATGCTGTTGGTGGGCGCAGCAGCGGATGCTGAAGGTGCAGGTGCTGCGGCCCGTCTGCCGGGTCGACTAAGCGGTTTGCCAGCCACCATGTGGTCAGCGGCGCGGTCTAGCTCCTGCAATGCTCCGCGTGCGCGCGACAAAACCGAGTCCACGTTCGGATCGCGCTCTGCCAGCTGCTGCGCCACCATACTGATCATGTCCGGTGCGCGCTCCACGACGCGCACCAGCTGGTTGCCAAATGCCAAGGCGCTGGCAGCCATGGCACCCATGACTAGTGCTAGCATAAGCGCTGCCGCTGCTGCAGCACTGTGCAGCCAAAGCGCCAAGCGTACGGTGATGGGCATCACCAGCATCGCCAGCATCAGCCCGGCCACCATGGGGATCAGAAAGCGCTGCCCCCACCATAAAGCGGCAATGACGGCCAATGTCGCAATGACCTTTGTTGCAACGCTTGATCGCGCCGCCGGAGAATTGCGATCAGGACAAGGGGGTTTTTCGCTCATTTTGGGATGTAGGAATGTGTCTCTGATTCACGCACGCAGCAGCCATGCCCGACTATTTGGGCCTGGGGCGCGACAAGATGGGTTGGGCAGCTTGCAACCTGCCTGCGCGCAGTTCGAGCACTGCTTTGGCCACCGAGCGCGCCACGTTACGCACCTCTTCTTGAATGGACATATCTTTATCCAAAGCCTGATGGCTGGTGGCATAGGGTTCGTAATACCCAATGTAGCGGTCCAAGCGCGCTTGCATGCCTGCGTCGATGAAGCCCATCCAATCGAGCCAGTCTGACAACGCCCGGCGCGAGCCTTCAATGCCAGCTACATCGCCGTGCACTACCAATCCATAGACCCGCCCGGCGAGGTGCTTGGGATAGTCCCAACCGGCCAACTCCAGCCCTTTGGCCATGCTGGCGTTTTTGCCGCCAGTGGACGTTGGGTCGGCGTTGCCACCGTCTGCGCAGACCAGGCGGTCGATCATCAGTTTGAGCGGGCTGGGACTTTGGTACCAGTACACTGGCGTGACGATGATGACGGCATGCGCTGCGGTCCAGCGCTCATAGATTTCAGCCATCCAATCATTGGTTTGGTGCAGCGCGTGGTTGGGATAGCAACTGCAGGGCCAATGGCACAGCGGCATGGCGGTAGATGCGCAGCCCTTGCAGGGGTGGATGTTCAGGTCGTACTCCGAGGTAAGTAAGCTCAGGTCAAGCACGTCAGGTTGGACATCACACAGCGCCAGAGTGTCGCGCGCCAGCTCTAGCAGCCGGAATGTCTTTGACATCTCGCCTGGGCAGGTGCCGTCGTTGCGCGCACTGCCGCAAATGAGCAATACCTTGGACGGGCTGGCGGGGTCGGCCCATGCCAGCTGAGCATCGTCAATACGCTTTTTGGTTGCAATCCACTCTGTGGAGAGGTCGTAATCTGGATTGACATACCCAGCACCCGCCTTTTGAGTGAAGGGGGCTTTACGTCCCTCGGTGTAGGCCTGCCAGGCTATCTCTTCCAAGCGGGCAATCGACTGATCCTCGGTCCTATATGCCGGGTCTACATACGATGCCAAGAACCGTGCGTTGAATTGCACACGTGTCAGCGGGGCTGGTGCTTGCCCTTTGCGAATATCGATCATGGGTTTCCTGGTGGGACGGTTGGCGATGTGAAGCGTAAAAAATATGCTACTTGTCCAAAGAACGTCGGTCTGTGCGCTATCCAACACAGTCCAATGTCGCAAATGTACTGAGCAGGCGTTCTCCTACAACCGATACCGATTGCTACTGACGTAGCAATCCATGCCTTTGGATCATGATCAATTTACTTAACTTCACTACCTACCCATCATGAAAATCGACACACAACACAGCCCGCAGATGATTCAACTAGGTGAACTCATTGAAGATATGACGGTCGCTATGCTGACCACAGCAGACGATGACGGCGTACTGGTGAGCCGCCCCATGGCTCCGCAAGAAATGGACGGCGATGGAGCAATCTGGTTTTTTACAGAAAAAAATTCCGCGAAAACCCAGCACTTGGAGGCCGCGAATCTTAGCTTTGTCCATGCATCACACGGCACTTACGTGTCCATATCAGGTCACGGCGTGATTCACACCAACCGCGATCACATCCAGCGTTTGTGGACTCCGTTTGCCAAGCCCTGGTTTCCAGATGGACCGAATTCACCGAACCTTGCCTTGCTTAAGTTTGTACCCAGTGCGGCAGAGTATTGGGACGCACCCCACAGCAAGATGGTGCGAATGTTCGCCATGGCCGCCTCGGTCATATCCGGCAAGCCGGTGGCCGTGGGTGAGCACGACACGCTGACCCAATTGTCCCCAACCTAGGTTTGGGCGGGAGCCAGTCATGAAAAGAATCCTCCGTACCCCGATTGCCGCAGCAGCGTGTATGGCCGTGACCATAATCTTGGTATCTGCTGGGTGCAAAGACAGCGGCCACTGGGTGTCCGTGCCCGTTGCAGCGCCTGCTCCCGTGCCGTTACAGGTGCCTGTGCCCAGTCCGAGCATCACGTACGCCCCACTGTCCAGCCCCATCGGCACGACGCCCGCTGGGCCGACCAAGGAAGCACCAGCCACTACCTCCCCCGCGAAGTCAGAGGTAAGCAAAGCCGATCAATCGGCGGCCATGCCTTTGCCTGGACAGGCGAATGACCACTCGGCACTGTTACCTAACTGGACTCAAAAGCCCAAGACTTCGCCTTGATTTTTAAACCCATAGAAGGAAATATATGAACCGCGCATTACTCACTTCAGCACTTCTTGCAACATTACTCCTCGCAGCGTGCGAAAAACCAGTGGTTGTCAATGTACCCGCACCGGTGGTCGGTGTACCCGGCCCGATGGGCCCGCAAGGCTCACCTGGTAACGACGGAACCACGGGAGCGACTGGAAAAGCGGGC
This sequence comes from Polaromonas sp., assembly GCA_043777795.1. Lineage (GTDB taxonomy): Bacteria > Pseudomonadota > Gammaproteobacteria > Burkholderiales > Burkholderiaceae_C > JAAFIP01. The sequence goes on from JAYWHJ010000143.1 coordinate 7,696, forward strand.
GATCCTGCCACCATCATCGTAGTCCCTGCAGGGCCTGCTTCTGCGCCTGCTAACTAAACCCATTGCCATTCAACTTAAGGAGATCGCCATGAGCGTCGGTACCATACTCTTGATCGTTTTAATTTTGATGCTGATTGGCGCTTTTCCAAGCTGGCCCTACAACAAGGGCTGGGGCTACGGCCCTAGTGGGGGAGTCGGACTGATCGTGGTCATAATCATCGTTTTGCTGCTGATGGGAAAAATTTGATGCCAATCATCGGTGGTGTGGGCGAGCTGCGAAAGCTGGGGCTGTGGTGCACGGCGATTGCCTTCGTTGCTGTGGCCCTTGTGGCATGCGGCGACACCGCGATGCTGCAGGTGTCTGCAGGCACGGGGCCGCAACCTGCTCTGCCGGCAACCAACCAGACACTCATTCCTACGGTGAATATTGCGCCAGCCGTGGGCTGGCCAGTGGGCATTACGCCTATTGCTGCAAGTGGTACCCAGGTAGCGGCTTTCGCAAGTGGTCTGGACCATCCGCGTTGGTTACTGACACTACCCAATGGCGATGTACTCGTGGCTGAAACCAATGCACCCCCTAAGCCTGACGATGCAAGAGGTATCAAAGGCTGGGTGATGGACCTGGTGATGAAGCGGGCGGGCGCTAAGACCCCCAGTGCTAACCGCATTACGCTGCTGCGCGACACAGATGGAGACGGGGTAGCAGACCTTAAAGCGGTTTTTTTAGATGCTTTGAGCTCACCCTTTGGCATGGCCCTGGTGGGCAATGATTTGTACGTGGCGAACTCCGACGCTGTGTTGCGCTTCCCCTATGCAATTGGTCAGACCCGCATTACAGCACCCGGTACGGTGTTGACGGCTTTGCCAGCCGGCCCTATCAATCACCATTGGACAAAAAATATTATTGCCAGTGTAGACGGACGCAAACTGTACGCAACGGTTGGCTCCAACAGCAATGTGGCAGAGCGGGGCATGGACGCCGAATTTGAACGTGCCGCCGTTTGGGAGGTAGACATCCAAAGCGGTGCGCACCGTGTATTTGCCTCTGGTCTGCGTAACCCTAATGGCATGGCCTGGGAGCCCCAAAGCGCAGCATTATGGACCGTAGTGAACGAGCGAGATGAACTTGGCAGTGATTTGGTGCCAGACTATCTAACCTCCGTGCAGAATGGCGCTTTTTACGGTTGGCCGTATAGCTACTATGGGCAACACATAGATGACAGAGTCAGACCACAGCGCCCGGACTTGGTAGCGAAAGCCATAGTGCCCGACTACGCCCTAGGGCCGCACACCGCCTCGCTTGGACTGGCATCTTCAGTCGGCACCACACTGCCCGGTACTTTTGCCAACGGCATGTTCATCGGGCAACACGGCTCGTGGAATCGCCGTCCGCACAGCGGCTACAAGGTGATTTTTGTGCCGTTTGAGGGTAGCAAGCCTGCCAATGGTGCCCCGATCGATGTGCTAACAGGCTTTCTCAGCGACAAGGGGAATGCTTATGGGCGACCGGTGGGTGTAGCCATAGACAAAAAAGGCGCGCTACTGGTAGCGGACGACGTGGGCAACGTGATCTGGCGGGTGACATCCGCCACCGCCAACAAATCATAACTATCAGGGGGTTGAATGGCCCATCGGCGTTTCATTTTTGGCTTGTACCTGTGCCTGCTGTGCACAGTAGGCTGCGCGAGTTTGCCGGACATCGCGCCTGGCGTCGCGCCCCCCTCAACGGTACCTGTCAGTCTGGAAGGAGCGCGCGGCCCGCTCTCGCCCGCTCAGAGCAAGGCCATCCTGGACCGCTTAAAGAGCAGTGGCGCAGACACCAATATCTTTGATCGCCATCTGGCGCTGGAGGAGGCGATGACCGGCAGCCCGCTCAACGCGGGCAACAAGGTGCAGTTGCTTTTGGACGGGCCTGCTACCTACGAGGCGATGCTGTCAGCGATTGCCGGTGCCCAAGACCATGTGAACATGGAAACCTACATCATGGATGACGATGCGACAGGTCGAAACTTTGCCAAGG
>JAYWHJ010000144.1:0-9703 GCA_043777795.1 Polaromonas sp.
TGGGCGCTTGGTGGGCATAGCCAGCGTCGCGGGCATTCGCGGCCTGCCTGGCCACGGGGCGTACTGCGCCAGTAAGGCAGCCGTGATTGCCTACTGCGAGAGCCTGCGCGGCGACATGCGCGCCGCCACCGGCAAAGATGGTGTCAAAGTCGTCACTATCGCCCCCGGCTATATCGACACCCCGCTCACGCATGCGAACCGTTACTCGATGCCTTTCATCATGCAGGCAGATGCCTTTGCCGAGCGCGCCTTTCATACCATCACCGCAGGCACCAGCTACCGCGTGATCCCTTGGCAGATGGGCCTGGTGGCGAAGCTGCTGCGCGTGCTGCCCAACTGGCTGTTCGACGAAGCCTCGTCGGGCAGGCCGCGCAAGAAACGGCGTGGAGAGTGAGCGTTTTGGCTTCCTAACCTGTTCTGGCTACACGGTGTGGCTTAGCAGGCGCTTCTGATTTAATAGCTGCTCTCGCTATATTCTATTGGGTTAGCGCCATAAAACGCTTAAAAAACGCATGGACTTTAGCGTAGTTTTACTGGCTCTATGTTCACGGTATTGGCCCCATCGCTGAGCATGAGATTGCCTTCTTGCACGGTAGCTTGCAGTTGCATGCTGCGCTGGGCCATGGCGGCCAGCTCTTGGCTGACGAGGTGAGGGATCTGCCATACGCTGAGGTTGCGCGGGCGGGTGAGTTTGTTTTCCATGCCCTTCCACCAGATGGCCGCGGAGTGGCTGAAGGTGTAGATGGCCACTTCTTCGGCTTTGCCGCAGGCCTTCATGACCGGTTTGTCTTCGGGCTGGCCCACTTCAATCCACAGCTTGTAGGCCAGGGTGTAGTCGCGCAGGTACACGTCGGGCTCGTCAGGGTCAGACATGCCCGCGCCAAACGCCAGCGTGCCGTCGCCGTTGCACACGCTTTGCAGTTTGTGGGCGTTCAGCGCCAGCGCCACCAGGCGCACCATCATGCGCTCGTCGGTCTCGCTGGGGTGGCGCGCCAGCGTGAGCTGCTGGTCAGCGTAGTAGCTGTTGTCAATGTCAGCGATGGCCAGGCTGGCTTTGTAAATGGTGGATTTGAGGGCCATGGTGTGCTACCTTGTTAGTATCGTTTTGATAGCTGCTGGCGCAATTATTTACTGCGCTAGAGGGCAAAAAGGTTGAATAAATGGTGTCCACATGAAATGGAGTGATGCTGTGAAGTGCGCTGCGCTGGCCAAGCCACACTACACCCGTCGTGCCAGCTCTGCTGCGACGCCCACATAGCTGGCCGGGCTCATGGCCAGCAGGCGTTCTTTGTCTGCGGCGGGAATCTGCAGCGAGCGGATCAAACCATACAGGTCTTCGGGCCGGATGGTTTTGCCGCGCGTGACTTCTTTGAGCTTTTCGTACGCGCCTTGTACACCGTAGCGGCGCATGACAGTTTGGATCGGCTCGGCAAGCACTTCCCACGCGTTGTCCAAATCTTTAGCCAAGGCTTCTTCATTCAGCTCTAACTTGGAGAGGCCTACGCCCAGCGATTGGTAGGCCAGCACGGCATAGCCCAAGGCCACGCCCATGTTGCGCAGCACGGTGCTGTCGGTCAGGTCGCGCTGCCAGCGGCTGATGGGCAGCTTCTCGCTCAGGTGTTTGAGCAGCGCGTTGGCCAGGCCCAGATTGCCTTCGGCGTTTTCAAAATCAATCGGGTTCACCTTGTGCGGCATGGTGGACGAGCCAATTTCACCCGCTTTGAGGCGTTGCTTGAAGTAGCCGAGGCTCACATAGCCCCACACGTCGCGTGACCAGTCGATCAAGATGGTGTTTGTGCGGGCTACGGCGTCATACAGCTCGGCCATGTAGTCATGCGGCTCGATCTGGATGCTGTAGGGCTGGAAGGTGAGGCCCAGGCCGTTCTCGACGACGTTGCGGGAGAAGGCCTCCCAGTCGTGTTCGGGCCAGGCGGACAGATGCGCGTTGTAATTGCCTACCGCGCCGTTCATTTTGGCGAGAATCTTCACATCGGCAATGCGGGCACGCGCCGCTTGCAGGCGCACCACCACGTTGGCTACCTCTTTGCCCACGGTGGTGGGCGAAGCGGTTTGTCCGTGGGTGCGGCTGAGCATAGGCACCGCAGCGTGCTGGTGTGCCATCTCGCGCAGCTTGGCAATGATGGCGTCCAGTGCGGGCAGCAGCACCTGACTGCGGGCGGCTTGCAGTTGCAGGGCGTGGCTGGTGTTGTTGATGTCTTCGGAGGTGCAGGCAAAGTGCACAAACTCGGCGCTTTTGAGCAGCTCTGGCTGACCGTCGAATTTGGATTTGATCCAGTACTCCACGGCCTTCACGTCGTGGTTGGTGACCTTTTCGATGTCTTTGATAGCCTGGGCATCCGCCTCGTTAAAACCGCTGGCCAAGGCGTTCAGATGTTGGCGCGTCGCATCGCTCAAAGGCCTGAACTCATCAAAGCCTGCGTCGCCCAGCGCGATGAACCAAGCCACCTCCACCTGCACGCGGCAATGCATGTAGCCGTATTCAGACATCAAGGGGCGCAGGGCGGCGAGTTTGTTGCCATAGCGGCCGTCGAGCGGCGATATGGCGGTGAGAGCGGACAGATTCATCCCTCTATTGTAAAAGGCAGGAGTTTCATCTGGTGCAGTGCATGGGCGCCTTGTGTTTTGGCGCGCTGCCCGCGCTAGGAAGATGCGCGAATTTTCTTTACTAAAGCAGTGGTGGAGTAGCCGTCCACAAAGCTTAGCGCAAAAGCTTGGCCGCCGTAGCTCTCTACCAAGTGCGCCTCTTTGAGCAGCTTCATGTCGTAATCGCCACCCTTCACGAGTATCTCGGGGCGCAGCGCGTCAATAATCTCGTAGGGCGTGTCTTCGTCAAACCAAGTGACCAGGCTGACCGACTCCAGTGCCGCCATCAGCGCAGCGCGGTCTTGCTCGTTGTTCAGCGGTCGGTCGGGGCCTTTGCCCAAGCGGCGGGCCGAGGCGTCGGTATTGAGCGCTACCACCAGCGAGCCGCCCAAAGCGCGCGCTGCGGCCAGGTAGCTGGCGTGGCCACGGTGCAGCACGTCAAACACGCCATTGGTAAACACCACCGGTTTGGCAAGAGCGGCGACGCGCTCCAATGCTTGCGTGCGGGTAGCCAGTTTGTGGAGGAAAGCAGGTGTGTTCAAGGCGGTAAGGGGCAAGAAAACGGTTCTTAGCTTGCAGCCTTGGGGACGGGCGCGCCCACTACGACCAAGCCCTCTGTTTTGCTGGCCAACTCTTTGGCCAGCTCTTTGCGATAGCGGTTGAGTTCCTGCACGGTGTCAAAGCTGCGCTCCATCAGCAGGCTCATATTGTGCAGGATGCGCTCGACCACTTTGTTCTCCCACACCGTATCAAATTTGATCTGGGTGTCCAGCCACTGCTCCAGCCACTCGGGGTTGGGCAGGCGGCTTTGGATGGTGTCGCGCGGGAACAGGGCCTTGTTCACATGCAGATTGGTGGGGTGCAGGGCCTGCGCGGTGCGCCGAGCGCTGGCCATGAGGACACCCACTTTGGTGAACGCAGCTTTGGCATCGTTGCCAAAATTGCCAATGGCACGCTTCATGTAGCGCAGGTAAGCGCCGCCGTGGCGGGCTTCGTCCTGGCTCAGCTTGGTGTAGATGTTTTTAATCACCGGCTCGGTATGCCACTCGCTGGCGCGACGGTACCAGTGGTTCAAGCGGATCTCGCCGCAAAAATGCAGCATCAAGGTTTCTAGCGCCGGGGCGGGTTCAAATTCAAAGCGCACCTCGTGCAGCTCGGCTTCCGTGGGGGCTAGGTCGGGGCGAAAGCGGTGCAGGTACTCCATCAGCACCAAAGAGTGTTTTTGCTCTTCAAAAAACCAAATCGACATGAAGGCCGAAAAGTCAGAGTCATCGCGGTTGTCGCGCAAAAACATCTCCGTGGCAGGCAATGCGCTCCACTCGGTAATAGCGTTCATTTTGATGGTTTGAGCCTGCTCGTCAGTCAGGCTGGCAGCATCAAAGCTGGCCCACGGAATGTCCTTGTCCATATCCCATCGGACGGACTCTAATTGTTTAAATAATTCTGGATAAAGCATGTCGCACCTTGACAGTTTTGAGTACTTTGCATGACACAAGTTCAGCGATTCTACGCAAATGTGCCTACCGCATTGTGACAGCTTGGCGGCCCGGGTACTTGCAGCCTAGCTGCGCTTGGCGCGCCACGCCTGCGTAAATACGCCGATGCTGCGCAGATCCGTGATCACCGCAATGCCGTCCCGCGGTTTGCGTTGAATCACAGAGCAGCTGCCGCCCACCCAGATCTCCACATCAGGGGGCAGCTTGTCGCGCAACTCCTCCAGGCTGTTGATCACATAGTTGGGATTTTGGCTGGCGGTAAAACTCAAGGCCACCACCGCAATGCGATGGGCCGTGGCCGCCAGCACGATGTCCAAAACAGGCGTTTGGGTACCCAATGACACGCAGTAGCAACCCTCCAGGGACAGCATGGCTTCGGCCATGAGCAGTCCCAAACCATGCGGTTCTTGGGGCAGCGTGGTCATCAGCACGCGCGGGCGGGCGCTTGCTGGCGGCACGGGCGCGTTGGCAATGGCGCTGCGCAGGGCGATATGCACGCTCTCGGTGTACATATGCTCCTCAAATACCTCCAACGCGCCGCGCATCCAGGCATCGCCCATCATCACATTGAGCGGCGCAATTACCTCGCAGACCATCCCGGCGACACCCATACGGATGTAGGCTTGCCTCAGCGCGCGGCGCAGGCCATCCACGTCATGGCTTTTAATCAAGTCCATGTAGGTGCGCAGATCCACCTCGGCTGCGCTGCTTTGTCTTTGTGGCGGCGTAGGTGATAGAGACTCACCAATCTTGTGCAGTGTGGCGATATCCAGACTGACGATACGGCCCGGGCGATGGCCCGAATCGAGCAGCCGGCGAATCACGCGCAACTTCTCGATTTGCTCCAAGTTATAAGCCCGCTCGCCAAAAGGATCGCGCTGCGGGGTGGGAAAGCCGTAACGGCGTTCCCACACGCGTAAAGTATCTTTGGACAGGCCTGTATCACGCTCCACAGCGGCAATAGAGACAGTAATTGGGCGAGCCGCGGGCAAATCGTTCACTGGTTATGTGCTCTTAAAAAGATCCGTGCGAGGCGGCAAGCGCCCAGTTGAGAAGCAATGTGCGAAAGACACTTCCCCCTGAGTATCAGTGACAGACGAAGTTCGTGCTAGACAAAAACGGTGAATACAGCGCATTAACAACGCAAACGGGGGAATTGTCCTAGACAAAAAACACGATGCTGTGCATCATACAAACAGTAAAAAACATTTACCAAGGGAAAATACCCATCGGTTGTGAATTAATACTGTACAGTCTTAATATATACTACATCGTCTGGAGCAACAAAGTGAACTTGATCTGCAATTGGGCCGCGCTTACAGCGTATCACCTCTCGGTGCGCAGTCACGCAAATTCAGTCACTTGCCACTCCCCCATTTCCTTGCTGCGAAGCCATCCGAAAGCTTTTAGCCCGGTAGCAATCCTGAAGCGCTTTTCCTCCTCCCTCCCTCCCTTATTCGTTTCAGGGCGCTTCGCAGCACTTTTATACACCGATTCGGGCCGGCTATGTCTGCACCATTGAAGGTTGCCATCGTCGGCTCTGGCATTTCGGGCCTGGGACTGGCCCACAGTTTGGTGGGGCAGGCAGATGTCACGTTGTTTGAAGCAGGCGCCTATTTTGGCGGGCACACCAATACGGTCGACATCACGCTGCCCACGCCGCAAGGCCCCGTCACGCACGGCATAGACACTGGCTTTTTGGTGTACAACGAGCGTACCTACCCCAATCTGATCGCATTGTTTGCGCAACTGGGCGTGGCGACCGCCAAGGCAGACATGTCGTTTTCGGTGCAGGTGCCCGGCGCTACTGCGACCGGCGCGCTGGAGTGGAGTGGCAACAACCTGTCCAGCGTATTCGCCCAGCGCAGTAATCTGGTCAACCCCAAGTTCCTGAAAATGCTTTGGCACATGCTGCGCTTTAACAAGCTGTGCACGGCGATTGCCCAAGCAGGCGATGAGGCCACACTGGCGCAGCCACTGGGTGCCTTTATTGCAGAGCACCGCTTTAGTCCAGAGTTTTGCAACTGGTATTTACTACCCATGCTGGGTTGTATTTGGAGCTGCCCTACGGACCAAATGTTGCAGTTTCCGGTCTCTACAATGATCCGTTTTTGCCATAACCATGGCCTGATGCAAGTGACCAACCGGCCCCAGTGGTACACCGTGGCCGGTGGCGCGCGCCACTACGTCGAGCGGATTGTGGCCGAGATTGGTGACAAGCGGCTGAACACGCCCGTTCAACTGATAGCGCGCGATGTACACGGCGTGCGGATCATCACACAAGACCGCGCGGAGCGGTTTGACAAAGTGGTGATAGCCACACACGCGCCACAGGCTCTGACGATGCTGACGGACGCTAGCGCCGACGAGCGCGCCATACTCGGGGCTATGCGCACCCAAGCCAATCGCGCCGTACTGCACACCGATGCCTCGGTGCTGCCAAAAAACCGCAGCACCTGGGCGGCGTGGAACTACGTGCGTGGCGACCAAGCGCAAGAGCTTGGCCGCGTGTGTTTGCACTACCTGATCAACAAGCTACAGCCCATCCCATTTGAACAGCCGGTGTTGGTCAGTTTGAATCCGAGTGGGCCTATCGCGCGTAGTACCATCATGGGAGAATTTGACTATGCGCACCCCGTGTTTGACACCGCTGCTTTGTTGGCACAAAAACGCCTGCCGGAACTGCAAGGTGTGAACCATACCTATTTTTGTGGTGCATGGACCGGATATGGCTTCCATGAGGATGGATTGAAATCAGGTTTGGCTGTGGCCCGGGAGCTGCTGCGAATTGTGCACGCGCCGGCGCCAGAAGCATTGCGGGCTGCCGGATGACTAGCGAGAGCCCGCGCCACCCCACCATCCCAGCCCAAGCGCTGATTGGCTTTGGTCAGGTGCGCCACACGCGCCTGCGGCCAGCGCGCAATGCGTTTGCTTACGGTACCTATTTTTTCATGTTGCCACTGCGCACGCTGGCGCACACCCCGAGCGCAGCGCTGGCCCACAACCGTGCGGGGTTACTGAGCTTTTACGACCGCGATCATGGCGATGGCAGAGCACCAGAGCAAGGCGGGGCCTTGGGCTGGATAGACGAGCTGCTGCAAAGCGAAGGCTTAGGCGATGCGACTGGTGAAGTATGGTTGCACTGCTACCCGCGTGTGCTGGGCTACACCTTCAAGCCGGTGAGTTTTTGGTATTGCCACCGCCAAGACGGCAGCCTGCGCGCTGTGGTGGTGGAGGTAAATAATACCTTTGGCGAACGGCATGTGTACTTGCTTGACCGTCCGAGCTACGGCGTGGAACAGCAGGCTGCCAAAGTGTTCCATGTATCGCCGTTTTGCAACGTAGAGGGCAGCTACCGCTTTCGGTTTATGACCACTGCGAAGCGCGACAAAACCGTGGCCCGCATTGACTACGATGACGCGCAAGGTGCTTTGATCAACACCTCTGTCAGCGGCGCGCTGGAGCCCCTAACCGCACGCTCGCAGCGAAAAGCCTTTTGGCAGTACGGCGCGATGACGCTGGCCGTGATTGCACGTATCCATTGGCAGGCCTTCAAACTGTGGAAGCTGCGCGTCCCCTTCTTTAAAAAACCCGTCCCTCCGACCGCACTGGTGACCCGATGAACGACAAGACCTTTAGCCTCGCACCCGACACGGCCTCTGTGGCGGCCAATCGGCCTGCGGTGCACAACGCGCCGATAGGCGCCCCCGCTGCCGCGCGCACCTGTTTGAAACTATTGCAAAAATTGCAACACGGCGCTTTGACGGTGCAGCTGCCAGACGGCAGCGTGCAGCGTTTTGGCAAATCTGAGGCGGGACATCCATTAAGCGGCAGCTTGCACATCCACAACTGGCGCGTGTGCTCGGCCGCGCTAAAGTCGGGTGATATCGGTTTTGCAGAGAGCTATATCGCGGGCGAGTGGTCTACGCCGAATTTGGCGGACCTGCTGGGCGTGCTGATAGCCAACCGCCGCGAGGTCGAGGACATCATTTATGGCACTTGGTTTGGCCGCTTGGCTTACCGTATCAAGCACTTGCTCAACCGCAACACCAAAGCCAATAGCCAAAAAAATATCCACGCCCACTACGATCTGGGAAACAGTTTTTACCAGCTGTGGCTGGACGGCACCATGAACTATTCGTCAGCCTGGTTTGAGGGCGACCTTAGTAAAACCATGGCGCAGGCACAAGATGCCAAGGTGCGTCGCGCACTGCGCATGGCCCAGGTGCAAGCCGGCGACCGCGTGTTGGAGATTGGCTGCGGCTGGGGCGCTCTGGCTGAAAAAGCGGTATCCGAATTCGACGCCAAAATCACCGGCGTCACACTGTCCACCGAACAATTGGAATGGGCGCAAAAGCGCATGCAGAGCATCGGCTCGGCCACACAGGCGGATTTGCGTTTACAAGATTACCGCGATATCCAGGACGCACCTTTCGATGCGATTTGTTCGATCGAGATGGTTGAAGCTGTGGGACGTGCGTACTGGCCTACGTACTTCCAAAGCGTGGCGCGACTGCTGAAAACTGGTGGCCATGCCTGCATCCAGTCCATTGTCATTGATGATGGACTGTTTGCCCGGTACGTGGACTCTACCGACTTTATCCAGCAATACATCTTTCCGGGGGGATGTCTCCCCTGCCCAGCAGAGTTTCGCAAGCAAGCCGAGGCGGCGGGCCTGCAAGTGGTTGACGAGTTCGCCTTTGGCCAAGACTACGCCGAGACCTGCCGCCGCTGGCGTACGGACTTTTTAGCCCAGCGCGAGCAGGTGCTTGCCAATGGCTTTGATACGCGGTTTATCCGCATTTGGGAGTTTTACTTGGCTTATTGCGAGGCGGCCTTTGCGCAGCGCAATATCGATGTGGTGCAGTACACGCTGCGTAAGATATGAAGCCCACGCCGTTGCGTATTTTTGCTATATTATGTATAGCTTGTCCCGCGATATTTTATTGGGCTGGCAGCGCAATTGCCTCTCAAGATATCCCTCCAAAGCCGCCTGAAGCCGCCGAAATATCCAATGCACGCAGCGTAGGCGCTGCGCGTTTGACGGTGTGGGGGTTTCAAGTCTATGACGCGCGCCTGTGGGCACCACCTGAATTTAGCGCTGACAATTACGAGCGGCGCAGCTTTGCTTTGGAAATTACCTACCTGCGCAGTTTTGACAATGGAGCCATAGCCGAGCGCTCGTTGAAAGAAATGCGCGGGATTGGCAATATCAGTGAGCAGCAATCCGTGCGGTGGTTGGGCCAAATGCGCAAAATTTTTCCTGATATTGCCAAAGGCGACCGGTTGGTTGGGGTACACAAACCAGGCGAAGGCGCAGTGTTTAGCCTGAACGGCAAACCTGTTGGCGAAATCCGCGACCCCGAGTTTGGCCGACTGTTTTTTGGCATTTGGCTCAGCCCGCAAACCAGTGCACCCGAGCTGCGGCGCGAGTTGTTAGGCATGCGCAGTGGCGACAACCGATAACCACGTAGCTGCCGCCCCATGACTACCAATTGGACCCCACGCGATGGCGTCAGCTACGGTCTGCTGGGTTTGCCGCTGGCCTTTGTCGCCCTGCCTTTGTACGTGGTACTGCCAAATTACTACGCCCGCGACTTGGG
>JAYWHJ010000145.1:0-9700 GCA_043777795.1 Polaromonas sp.
GTCCAGTACATTTGCCGGCTCTGCACTCAAACTGATAGCGTCCAGCTGGGCAGCCAAGTCTGCAAAGCCCAGCTCCTGTACCAAAGTCCGGTCGGTCGGCCACAGGCCGCGGTGCGGCCGTACCACTAGGGTGCGCTGGCGCACCCCTGGGTCAGGCAGCAAGGCCGCCAAAGCCACAGGATGCGCAGCGGCATGCACAATTCCCGCCAGGTCAATAATGGCCACGGCACGCGAGCCACTGCGCAGAGTGCCAGCCAACTGCGCCAGCTCGGTGCGGCTGGGCAGAATATCCTGCGGCACCACCTTCATGGCCATCAGTGCTGCGCGCACCGCATTGCGCGCCTCGCCAGGTGGCATACACAACAAAGCAGTGGGTGCGGCGGGTTGCGGCATAGTGGGTATTCTCGGAATGGATCTGAAAATTTGGCGAAAGGTAACGCTGTTTGCGCAGCAAATGCCGCGCGCACGATGTTGAGTCGCTGCGACCCGATGAGTTCTTACAGCCTGCGTCCAAGGCCGGTGTCTACGAGCGGGCATGACCCACTCCAGCTCAGACGCAGCCAGATGCGCTAGCATCTACCCCATGCAAACCGTTTTTAATTTTTTTATCCGCCTGGTGCTGGTAGCCGCAGGCCTGGTTTTTGCCGCCAGCCTGGCGCTGATGGCAGTGGTGCTGCTGGTGCTGTGGTGCCTGCGCGCAGTATGGTGCAAGCTCACAGGCCGGCCCATTAACCCCTTCACCGTGCGCATGAGCCCTGGCGCGGGCTTTGGCAACATCTACCGCTCCAGGCCTGCGCCCGATGCAACCGAGACTGCAGCCAAGTTAAAGCGCGTATCTACAGACAATGTGACCGATGTAGAGGCCAAAGAGATTGACGACCGCCCACGCTAGAGTTTGACCTCTGCGCCCATAACCGTGGGCGCAGGCGCGTTAACTTGGTCGCGCACATAGCTGGTGAATGCGGCTGACGAGCCTGGCGTGACGGTAATGCCCAAGTCCAGCATGCGTTTTCGGATGTCTGCTTGGCCCAGTATCTCGTTGCAAGCGGTGTCGATGCGCGCCACTACATCTGGCGGCAATTTGGCGGGCCCGGAGATGCCAAAAAAGTTGTCCAGCACCAGACGGCGGTATCTGCTGAGCTCGGCCACACTGGGCACGTCAGGCAACAGCGGCCAACGCTTGGCCGATGTGACTGCCAGCGGCACCAAACGGCCCGTTTTGAGGAAATGCAAATACGCGGTCAGCACGTCAATGCCCACGGGAATCACACCCGAGATCAAGCCGCCCGTCCTTGCGAGCCTGTGCCTATAGGTCGGTAATGGTGCGCAGCCCAGCCGCCGGGTTGGCCATTACCAGGCAAGGCGCTGCGCCCACTGCCGCAAGATGTGTAAACGCCGCTATCGGGTCATAAGGCGGCTTATCGAGAGCAAATGGTCCCATAGAGATGGGCGCGGAGTGCGACAGCATCAAGGTGTAGCCATCGGCCGCCACCGCCCTATGCAGATAAGTATTTTCCTACCCGCTAGCCTTTGACCGCACCCGCAGTCAGCCCGGTGATGATCTGCCGCGCTGCTATGAAGGTAAAAAGCAGCGGCGGAATAGCAATCAGGCTGCCCAGCGCCATGATGCGACCCCAGTCGACACCAATGTCGGTGATATACAGTGAGGCTGCTACGGGCAGGGTGCGTGTGGCGCGGTCGGTCAGTACCAGCGCCAGAATAAACTCGTTCCATGCAATCCGAAAAGTAAAGATAGACGCGGCAGCCAACCCCGGCTTGATCAGCGGTAGGACGACCAAATAGAAAATTTCTACCGGCCCGCAGCCGTCCATCTTTGCAGCCTCCTCCAGCTCAATGGGCACCTGCTGAATGAAGCCGTAGAGCAGCCAGATCGTGAACGGAAGGTTGACCGCGACATACAGCACAATCAAGCCACTCAGGGAGTTGATAATGCCCGCTTCGTTCCAGATCATGAACACGGGCACCGCCAACACCGCCAGCGGGACAGTGCGCAGCAATAAGGTGGTGTAGGCGACTGTCTCTCTGCCCGCAAAACGAAAACGGGCCAAGCCATACGCTGCCATGCAGCCCAGTACCAGGGTAATCAGGGTGGAAACTGTGCCGACGATCAGGCTGTTGGTAAGGTAGCGGGTAAAGCCTCCTTCGTTCAACACATCACGGTAGTTCTGCAGCGTGGGCGTAAAGATAAAGTTGATACCGGTATTGAAGATTTGCGTTTGCAGCTTCAAGGATGTGGCGAACATCACCACAATCGGTGCGACACAGAAAACGGCTAACAACAAAAGAGCCAGGTAGTGCAGTTGACGCTTCATCACCACGCTCTCATTTTCTGTCCTTCAGTGGATTGGACAGCTTTAATGCCCACCACGACAAGAGCGCGACGACCAACAGCAACAGCACAGAGATGGCAGCGGCAGAGCCCAAGCGTTGGCTAATAAAGGCGGTTTTGTAGATGTGCAGCGACAGTATTTCGGTGGAGTCACCTGGTCCGCCAAAGGTGAGGATGTAGATCACCTCCAGCACGCGAAAAGCGTCGATCAATCGCATCAATAGGGTGATGACAATTACGTCCCGAATCATTGGCAGCTTCACCAGCCACGTGCTTTGCCACCAAGTAGCACCGTCGATTTTGGCTGCTTCCATCACCGAGGCATCGACATTGGCCAGCGCTGCGATCATCATGATGAAGACAAACGGGGTCCACTGCCAAATGTCGGCAATCACAATGGCCGTAAAGGCCAGCTGCTCATTGGCCAGCCAGCCAATCGGTTCCACGCCAAACAAAGCGACGATGGCGTTGAGCAGGCCAAACTGCGCATCAAACAGATAGCGCCATGTCAGGCCCACGGCAATCGGTGCGATCATCATGGGCAAGATAAACAGGGTTCTAAAAACCATCATGCCGCGCAAGGGTTTGTGGGTTCGCTGCTCTAGCGCCAATGCCAAAGCGATGCCGAGCACCATCTCGCTACCTACACACACAAACGCAAAAATGAGGGTGGTGTAGAGCGAGCGCCAAACGGCCGCGTCAGTAAATGCGCGGACGAAAGCATCCAGGCCTTGCCACCTGGCTTCGCTCCAAGGCGTGCCCATGCTCCAGTCATAAAACCCCAGCCTCAGGGCGGAGAGCACGGGGTACAGGCACGCCACCGCCATCACCAGCACGGCAGGGCCGATGTACAGCCACGGCAGTAAACGTTTAGAGATCAATTGGATACTTAGCTCTTGACTTGGCTCCTATATTAGCCCTTCACTTAGCTCTTTAAATACCCGCCGCGCCGCATGATGTCTGTGACTTTACCCACCACGCCATTGAGTGCGTCTTCAGCAGTTTTCTTCCCTGTGAGTGCCTCTGATACGGCAACCCCCAGTGCCTGCACATTGATCTCATCCCACTCGGCAATGATGGGCCGCCAGTCTGGGTCAGAGTAGGCCAATTGCTCTTTGAGCGTGATGTATTCTGGGTACTGGCGCACCAAGTCTGCATTGATCAAAGTGGAGCTGCGGGTAGGCCCGCCACCCAGGCGGCATACCGCTACGTCTTGCGCCTTGCTGGTGAGCCACTGCATGAGTAAAAAGCCCGCATCGGCATTCTTGGCATTTTTAGGAATAGCCAACCCTAAGCCGCCCGATTGGGAAGAATAGCGCACACCCTTGGGATGCGCCGCGTAGCTCACCTTGCCCGTAATTTTGGAGCGCGCTGGGTCGTTGACTGGCCCGAAAATCACCGTCGCATCCAAGTACATGGCCGCCTGTCCTTGCAAGAAGGCGGTCATCATCTCGCCTTGGCCGTAGCTCGGTATGCCGGCAGGCCCGGTGTCTGAAATTTCCTTCAGCAGCTTGAGTGCCTGCACGCCCTGCGCGTTGTTAAAAATGGGCTTCCAGTTGGCATCAAATATCTTGCCGCCCAGCGGGTTCAAATGTAGCAACCACGCATGCACACATTGGTGGCCTGCCTGGCCGCGCGATGTCAGCGCACCGATGCCTTCTTTTTGCTTCAAAATCGGCAGAAGCGCCTGCATCTGGGCATAAGTCTCAGGCGCTTTCAAATTGTGTTTGGCAAAAATGTCTCGGCGGTAGGCCAAAATAGAAGTCTCTGCGCCATAAGGCAGACCGTACAGCTTGGCACCGGGCCCTGCTAAATAGCCCTTGGGGCCACCTACCAGGCCCATATTTTCGAGGTAGCCCGGCACGATGTCTTTCATGTCGAAGCTCGGGTCTGCCAACGCAGCGTTCTTGAAAAATGGCTCCAGTTCGCGGATCAAGCCCTTCTTGACATACTCGCCCTTCCACATCACCACATAGCAAATCAAGTCGTAGTCGCCTTGCGACTTGGCCATCTCCAGCAGCTGTTTGTCCTTCATACGCGGCACGGCCAGCTTGTCGACCTCCACCTTGATACCCGTCTCTTTGGTAAATTCTGGCAGCAGTTTGAGCATTGCGTCGTAGTGCGGATGCGCGGGGATGCTCATCACTACCGTGGAGCCCCGGTACTTGGCATAGCGGTCTTGTGCAAAGCTGCTGGCGATGGGCAGGCCCGCGCCAAAAACGGACAGGGCTGCGGTGCTGGCAGTGGACTGAATCAGGGTGCGGCGATGCATAGTGGTTGTTTCCAAAAATTAAAATATTTAATTACAACTAATGTGCCCGCTTTATGCGTCCCTTTCCATAGGGCTTTCCCCGAAAGCATGGCCCCAAATCGCTTTATAAGTGTCAACCGCGCGCCCTTGTCTTTGGAGCCTGCAAAAAGCACACACCAGCACCAGCCACCAAAGTCCAATAGTCAGCACCATCCAACGCGGCGCATCTGCCAAAAACAAGCCCAACGCCGTAGCCAGCACCGTCAAAGCCAGGCTGGCGTAGCCCAAGCGCTTATGCCACCATTCAAAGATGCGCCGATGGCGCGTCATGTCGTAATGGTCGCCTCGCAGGGCCAAGCCTTTGGCCACATCGCTCGGCCCGCCCTTGGTGCCGCGCAGCTGTCCGCCCAGCACCTGCGCTAGGCCCAAGGCCAGCACCGCATACCCCGCAGCTTGGTGCCACCCCCAGCCGCGCCCAGGCCACACCAACAGCCACGCCAGTGCTGCCATGCCCACAGCCGTGTACTGGGTAGAGCGGTGCACGGTCCACCAAAATTTGTGGTCCACCACACGCGGAAAATCTTGCCCAGGCGTTACCTTGTAAAACCGCGCTCTATCACCCCCAGCGGGATCAGCACGCTCCAAGCCAACACCATCAGCCGCGCATGCCACGCCACCAATGGCGCAATGCTGTGCTCGGCCGCGCCGCTGATGGGCAGCATCGCCCATGCCCACAGGCTGGCAATCACGCTGTGAATGTGCTCCATGCCAGCGTTACTTGCTGGCTTCAAACTTGATGGGAAAGCGGCCAATCATCATATTTTTGCCGCTAATTTTGCCTTGAGCGTCCAGCCCCGCGTTCTGCACAATATTGATTTCGACAAAGCCGGCGCGGCCTTGCACATCGGAGTTAAACACTTTGTTGGACTTGCTAAATGTGGTGCCCGGCGTTCTGCCGTCAAAGGTATCACTGCCCACTTGCACCACGATACCGTCTGGGCGAACCATCGTGAGGTCAAAAAACACCGGGTCACCCGGCTTTGACTTACTGCCGTCGTACTCAATGCTGAGCGTTTGGCCATTGCCATACACCAAGTCTTTAGCCGGATGTTTGGTGATGCTAGGGTCGGCAAACAGCTTTTTGGTGTCGTTGGCGTTTTCCAGGCTGGCAACATTGTCTATTGCCACCGAAGCTGGTGGTGATGCAGGCGTGGCAGGTGCCCCCGCGGGAGCCGCTTTTACTTGTGGGGCGGCATCTTTTTTTGTATCGCAACCAAGGCCCGCTACGGCAAAAATGCAACTGAAAAAAACAAGTTTGAGTTGAACGCTAGTAAACATAAGGCACCTTTAAAAAGTGTAGATCACACAATTTTAAAGTACCTGTCTGACCGGAGCTCGTATAGATAGTAAATACGGCTTTAGCCCAATGAAATATCGCGGAAGCAGCTCATAAATCAATAGTATTTTGTTAGCTCTATTGCGCGGCTTGGGCCGCCGCGGCATCAGGTGCCAGCGCGGCTATTTCCGGTTCTGGCCGATCTTTCGATCGGGCGCTTTGATTCACGCGGTGACCGGGTGGAGTGCGTTTCTTCGCGCACCTGGTCGCGCCCCGGCGTTGCCCCAGTTTGCCCATGCAACGGGTATGCCTGGGGATTCTGGGGTGTGGGTGATGCATGCAGGGTCTTGGACGCGGTATTAGGCTGCTTCATGGTGGCTCCTGTTGGGATGAAGTGGGCCGAGGGGAGTTTCCCTGGCCAGTGGCACTATCGACCTTGCGCTGTCCGCTGTCTATGCGGTAACGAACAGATAGACCAGCGGCGGTTTGGGCGGCTTCTAACGGGTAGTCAGATGCTGTGGAAGCCTCTTGGGCGTATTTTTTGATGCCAAATAGGCCTGTATCCCAATAAAATATTGCGGGAGCAGCTCTTTAATTGATAGTACGCCATTTGCCTGTTGCGCGGGCTGCGCAGCTGCGCGGGGCCTTGGAAGCCCGAACGCACGATAAAAGTGGCGATTGGTTTTTTGAAAAATAACTCTTACTTGGAGGCCATCGTGGTGCACGCATCGGCGCAGCGTTTGCAGGCTGCAGCGCATGTTTTGCAATGCTCCATGTCGTGTTTGCCGCATTCTGCTGCACAGGTTTGGCAAATTTTGGCGCAAAGAGTGCAAACTTCATGGGCGTGGGCATCGCCACGCGCAATCGATGCGGCAGCCAATTGGCAGATATCGGCACATGCCATGTCAGCGGCTATGCACGCAGCCATTGGCTTAGGGTCATTCTCCTTCAGGCAAGCCGTGGCACATTGCAAACACGCGACAACGCACTCTTGGCAGGCGTGGATGCAATCGGTTTCTTTTTGGCTGAGCATTTTGATTCCTTAAAATTACCCAAAATCAGGCAAATCCATTGTGATAACTGTGACCTGCGGCAGTTGTAGGATCAGGCGCTTATCTTCAGTCAGCTAAAGCCAACTGAGCGCCTGCTGAGCGACTTGCTCTCTGATTGAGGCAGCGTGAGCGGCCTAGCGGCGGCGAACCGTAGCTGGGAGACGGCGCGCACCTGGGCGGGCAGGTGGGCGGGACAAGGCTGGATGGCTTGGACCATAGCTGGCGCGCTTCCGTGCGCTGCAGCAGCCTCGTCAAGCTCGTTTTCTAATGTCAAATCGGCCTGCAGCCCTTTAAAATGTTGCGGTAAAAGCTCATTATTTGATAGTGCGCTGTTTGCCTGCTGCGCCGCGACAAAGCGCGCAATCTTCCCGGAGCAGGCTTGGGATAAAAATCTCAGCGCGACATTACGCGTACCAAGTTCAAATTTGACTGGATGTTCACGCAAAAAAAGCTCGTGGTGCCGGCTCAATCACGGCAAATGCGCATTCCAGAGGCTGATTGAAGGCGTTCGCCCGTAATTTCGCTGTCACCGTGTGACCTGGCACCTGGGCGCACCATCGTCTAGAAAATCAACCTCACCTGATTGCATGAGCCGCCGCCGCCGGTGGCCTCCAATCCTACTTGCACAGGGTTTGCCACGCGGCGGCGTGGCAGGCCTTTTTTATGTGGCTACTCACTCAAACCACAGTGCTTCCAGCAAATCCCCGTTGTGGTCCATCAGCCACCACTCAATGCCTCTGTCGGTTTGCATGCGGTGCACGCAGGCCGCTTGCGTGCCAAAGCTTTGCGCCAATACGAGCACTTGTAGCGGTAGCCGAGCGTCGTGCAGGGCGATGGGTGTGTCGCTGTGGTGGCCCGCAAAGGCTGCATGGCCTGCGGTAGGGTCAGGGTGCTGGCGGGGGCGGTTCCAGAAGCTCATTCTTTATAACAAATAGGGCTGTGGCGCAATAAAATATTGCGGTAGCAGCTATTATTTAAGAAGCTAAGCGCGCCAGCGCTCAGCCGCCCCATCGGCCTCGCGCTGCGCTTTGCCTAGGGCCTCTAGCGTGGCCAAGATGCGGGGCAGGCTGTTCTTCCACGGGCCTCGGCCTTTGAACTGGGCTTCTAGCTGGGGCAGGGTGAGGGCGGTGGCGCTGGCGGACAGTAGCTGCGACACAGCGCGCACCTGAGCAGGCAGCTCGGCGGGCCAGGGCTGGGTGGCTTGAATGGCTTGGGCCAGTGTGAGGGGGCTGTCTGGCGACCCGTCAGGCGCTGTAGTAGCCTCTTGTGAGTCGTTTTCAAGTGCCAAATCAGCCTGCAGCGCAATAGAATATTGCGGGGGCAGCTCATTATTTGATAGTAACCCGTTTGCCTTTTGGGTGGCCAGCACGGCGGCGTGAGGGTCTTGGAAAGCCGGGCGCAGCCAGCGCACGTGGCCTGCGGCCTCCTCGGCGGCGCGCTGCGCGTTGAGCTGCACCAGGTGGGTGAGCAGCGCGTCGTTGCTTATTACAGCGGGTAAGCCGTAGCTGCTCAGCACCGCTGCGTCCAGCTCGGCATGCAAGCTGGCTAGCACGGCCACCAGGCCCTGCGTGTGGATGGTTTTTTCTTTCGCCGTCAGCGCGCGCTCTGCACGCAGCGCCTCCAGCACGTTGTACATGCCTGTGAGCGTCAGCCCAGGGTGGGCGGCCTGCTGGCGCTTGCGGTGCGCGTCAATCTGCTCGGCCAGGCTGGCAATGCGTTCGCGCAGCGCGGGGGTGAGGCCCGTGTCGTCATCGGGGAAGGGGAAGGTTTCAAAGCAGCGGGTCTTGTTGTAACGAGGGCGATCTTCCAGTGTGCCGCCCTGTGCGAGCGCCCATGAGACATGCATGCTGCTTGACAAAACGCCCAAATGAAACGCATCGCTACTCGCAATCGCAGTCACCATGTTATCGGGCAGGATGCTAGCGTTGAGAAACTGAAAGGTGCGGTGCTTAGCGGTTTCTAAGGTGGCGATGTAGCGCGGGAGGCTCGCGAGTTGTTTGCGCATTTCTTGTCGCGGTTTGCCATGGAGCCACCATAGTTTTGCGTATGTAGCGCCATCATTGCTGGTGGCTTTTGCATCACGTTCAGGTTTTACGCGTTCGACGATCCATTGGTATACCGCTGGAAACTGTGCGCGTACTTGTTCTGCGGTGAGTCCAAAAAGATCGATGACTTTTACTTGTCTGGGTATATCAGTAAGGTCGCGGCCATTGCGATACTCGCGAATGTGTTGTTCTAGGCCTGGCACCTGTCCTAAGCCTAACGAAGTGGCTTCTTCGGGTGTGACGATAAAACCTGCGCCGTGAAGCTTGACACCAGGAGAGGAAATGTTGCAGTCGGCTTGTAGTGTTAACGCGGACGTGACGTTGGCACCCGTGCTCAAGTCAGCATGAATACCACCCGTTTTTTCAGACAGCGTGACGCTGACTTCGCCGTGCTCGCCCGTGACTTCGCTGGTAACGGTAAGCAGACGGCCTGCGATGACTTCAACAGGTTCAGCCGCAACGGGAGTTTTAGCTTTACCGCGCTTAGCAGGTGCAGCAGCTTTTTGCGGCGCAGGCACGCCGACCGTCATAGCAATGCGCACGGCAGCCCCGTTGGCGTTGTCTACCCAGGGATGGTCTGCGATAGCAAACGCCAGTGCTACTGGAACAGCGGTGGGGCGGGATTTGCTGGGCACCGATTTCTGGTACCCCAGTATGAGGGGCCCG
>JAYWHJ010000146.1:0-3471 GCA_043777795.1 Polaromonas sp.
GCACGCCTGCGGCCACGGCAAGGGCGTGCAGGTCGTGGTTGCCCAGCAGGCACTGGGCGGCGTCGCCTAGGTCGGTCAGTCGGCGCAGTACGGCAAGCGATGCGGGGCCACGGTTGACCAGGTCGCCCAGCAGTACCAACCGGTCGCGGCTGGGCGAGAAATTTATCTCGTTTAAAAGTGCCCCCAAAGCGCCATCGCAGCCCTGCACATCGCCAATCAGATACAGTCCCATGGTGTACTTTCATTTTTCCTTGGTATGGACTTTATCCTGATTGCGCTGCTCACCCTGATTAACGGGGCCTTTGCCATGAGCGAAATGGCGCTCACCGCCAGCCGCAAGACTCGGCTCATGGCCATGGCCGAAGCGGGTGATGAGGGGGCCAAAGCGGCCTTGGCGTTGAATGAAAACCCCACGCAAATGCTCTCTACCGTGCAGGTGGGCATTACCAGCATTGGCATGCTCAACGGCATTGTGGGCGAGGCGGCTTTCAGTGAAGGGGTGGCGAGCTTTTTGGTCAGCATGGGGCTGGCGGCCAAATTTGCCGCGCCCTCAGCCACCACCTTTGTGGTGGTGGTCATCACCTTTATTACCTTGATTTTTGGCGAGTTGGTGCCCAAACGCATTGGCTTGCTCTACCCAGAAGGCGTGGCCCGCGTGATGGCCCGGCCGATGGCCTGGCTGGCCAAGGCGGCGAACCCCTTTGTCCAGCTGCTCACCATGTGCACACAGGGTGTGCTGAACCTGCTGCGCGTCAATACCAATAACGCCCGCGCCGTCACTGAAGAAGAAATTGCCGCTAGCCTGGACGAAGGCATGGACGCGGGTGTGATCGAGGCGCATGAGCGGCAGATGGTGCAAAACCTGTTTCACTTGGACGAGCGGCCACTCACCTCCATCATGCAGCCACGCACCGACATTGTGTGGCTGGACGCTACGCTTAGCGTAGCGCAAGGCCTGGAGAAAGCAGGGGGTACCAAGGATGCAAATGTCAAAACCTCGCACAGTTGGTTTCCGGTGTGCCGCAAGGGACTGGACGATGTGCTGGGCTTGGTGAGCGTGGCGCGCATGCTGCGCTCAGACCCCTCGGCCAGCCTTGAGTCGCTGATCAGCCAAGCTATTTTTATCCCCGAGACGCTCAGTGGCATGGAGCTTTTGGAGCAGTTTCGCGCGCAGTCGGCCCGCCTGGTGCTGGTGGTGGACGAATACGGTGTCGTGCAGGGCCTGCTGACCCCGCGCGACCTGCTAGAGGCCATCACCGGCGAGCTCAAGCCTCAGGCTGCAGCCGATGCCTGGGCTATCCACCAAGCAGATGACAGTTGGTTGCTGGACGGCCTGATGCCGGTGGCCGAGCTCAAGTCGCGTTTAGGTATCGACGACGACCTGCCCGAAGAAGACAAAAACCGTTACAACACCTTGGCGGGCCTTTTGATGGCCGTGGCGGGCGAGCTGCCCCAGCAGGGCGACACGATTGAGTGTGCAGGCTGGGCCTTTGAGGTGCAAGCCTTGGAAGGGCGCCGTTTAGACCGGATTAGGGCTTCTAAATCGGTTGCTTAGTTGAAATTAGCGATAAAGCCACTGAAATCCCTGTTTCCGCGCGCTTCAACAGGTGTGTAAAGGAATCTTTACACACTTGTTTTGAACCCGTGACACCCCAAGCGGTCTACCATGAGGTGCAAAAGCGCATTAGGGGTTGAGGCTTTGCGCCCAGTGGCTTTTTGCAGTGCATTTGATACGAGGTATTTGGCATGAACCGTCTTTCCATGAAATCTGTGTTGGCTGTAGCGGCTTTGTCGGCTTTAGGCATGGCAGCCCAGGCCCAAGTAGTGTTGCAAGATCAAGCCGAGGTGGCGCAGCAAACTGGTGGACCGGAGCTAGGTCGTGTCATCTCTAGCACCGCTATCATCAGCCAAGTGAGTGTGCCGCGCCAAGTGTGTGCGCAAGAGGTGGTGCAAGTACAAAGCCAAACTCCGGCTACCAAGTCTGGCGCTGGTGCCCTGATGGGCGGTGTTGCTGGCGGTGCCCTAGGCAACGCGGTAGGCCAGGGCAGCGGCCGCGCAGCAGCCACGGTAATCGGCCTGTTTGCCGGTGCCATTTTGGGCGACCGCATTGAGGGCGGCAGCCCCGCTCAGGTGGCCACTACGCAGCAAACGGTCAACCGTTGCAGTACGCAAAATTTCATTGAAAACCGCGCCACAGGCTATCAGGTGGTGTACGAGTACGCAGGCAAGCAGTACAGCGTGCAAATGCCGCAAGACCCTGGTCCCACGATCCAGTTGCAAGTCTCGCCCATAGCGCCTGTCTCCCCCTCGCTCAGTGCGCCGCGCGTCATGTCGCAGGCCCAGCCGCCGGTGTACACCGAGCAGGCCCCTGTGGTCAGCCAAACCGTCATCAGCTCGGGCACGGTATACCAGCCCTATGTGGCTCCTGTAGTGGTAGCTGCGCCTTATTACTACTATCCGAACCCTGTGTTCGGTGCGTCGTTCGTGTTTCGCGGTGGCCATGGCGGGCACTACCGTAGGCACGGCGGACATTGGCGCTGAGCAGACCCGTGGTGGCGCGCCACCTCCCATAAACATGGGGATTTGATGGCGTTTGGCGCCCTAGCTTAGGGCCTATCTGGCCCCAGCGCATTGCTCTGCGCTATGCTGTAGCTCTTTGCAGTTTTAACCCAGAGCCCACAGCGTATGCCCACTCCATGGCGCGTTCTCATCGTCGAAGACGACCCCACCACCCGGGAGTTTTTTGCCCAATCGGTGCGCAGGTGCGCGCAGTTGCAGCTAATGGGCCAAGCCGCCAGCGTGGCAGAGGCGCGCACTTGGCTCGATGACGGCCGTCACAGCATCGACGTGCTGCTCACCGACTTGGGCTTGCCCGATGGCAGCGGCCTGGAGGTGATTCGCCACGCCTTGCAGCGCCATCCACAGTGTGAGGCTTTGGTGATCTCGATGTTTGGTGACGAAGACAACGTGCTGTCCAGCATTGAGGCCGGGGCTACCGGCTATATCCATAAAGATTCCGCGCCCGACGACGTGGCCCAAGCCATCTTGCAGCTCAAAGCAGGAGCGTCCCCCATCTCGCCCATGATCGCGCGCCGCGTGCTCGCCAAATACCGCAGCATGCTGGGTGATTTGAAGCAAAATGAGGCGCTAGCGCAGCAAAATATTGCGGCAGAAGCTACTGAAAATGTAGCGCATAACGTGCTCACACCCGACCCTACAGACGGCCCCCCGCTGTCCCCGCGAGAGCAAGAAGTGCTGGAGTTGATAGCCAGAGGCTTCTCCTACGCCGAGATCGCCAAGCTGCGTCATGTGAGCGTGCACACCGTGCAAACCCATATCAAAAACCTCTACGCCAAACTGGCTGTGCACAACAAAACCGAGGCTGTGTACGAGGCGACCCGCATGGGGCTGTTGCGCCTCTGAGAGCGCTCGCATCGGTTGAGCGAATGCGTTCACCTCGCGGCGTCTGAG
>JAYWHJ010000147.1:0-3471 GCA_043777795.1 Polaromonas sp.
CTCCTCAACGCTCAGCTCAAACATCAAATCCGGCGGAAACTTCTCGGCATTGCGCTTGACGGCTTCGTTAAACCGCTTGGTCTCCACGCCATAAAGCTCGGCCAAATCGGCATCCAAAATCACCCGCTGGCCACGCAGCACAGTGATGGCCAGGCCGATGCTTTGCAGGGCGGGCAGCACGTCGGTCGTTGGAGGCATCGGATTCGTTGTACTCACCGAGCCAGCGCCTGCAAGTGTTTCTTGGTTAAAAACGCATCCAGCAGCCGCTTGATGACATGCTTGTCATCGTCCCCCAGACGCTCGACCTCGTGGAACTGCTGCAGCAACTCATGGTCTTCAAAGCGGGCTTTGGCCACCGCATCGGCAGCACCCTCGATCAAATAGTCACTGGTGACCCCCAGCACATCGGCCAGACGCTTGAGCGTATCGCCCGAAGGCCGTGAAGCGCCGCGCTCATAGCGCCCGATGTGCGTGTAATGCAAGCCCGCCAGCTTGCCCAGCTCGGTCTGCGACAAATCTTTTTGCTTGCGCAGCTCACGCAGGCGCTTGGCAAAACCTTCCAATATCTCAGCCATATCCAGCACTCCAACCGCTAAAGCGGCATTGTTTGGAGTGATGTTGCCGGACTTGGCCGCTAAAAGCCATGCCTTGATGCTCGATTGCGCGGTACTCATGCTTGACATGATAAAGCATGACAGCCACAATATCAAGCATTCATGCTTTATTGCAACTTATTTCCAAGGTGACGTAAAAATGGCACGCATCCCTGATGAGCAAATCCAGCGGCTAAAAGAAGACATCAGCGTGCAGCGGCTGATCGAGTCGGTGGGCGTTGACTTGAAGCGCGTAGGCAAAGACCTCTCAGGGCGCTGCCCGTTTCATGCCGACGACACGGCCAGCCTGGTGGTGACCCCGAGTAAAAACCTGTGGCACTGCTTTGGCTGCCAGATTGGAGGTGGGCCGCTGGACTGGGTGATGAAGCTCAAGGGCATCTCGTTTCGTCATGCGGTGGAGCTGCTTAAGGATGATTCGGCCGTTACCTCTTTAGCTGCTACAGCCCTGGGCGGTGGTGTGGGTTCTGCCGGTGAGCCCGTCAAACGCAGCACCGTTCGTGAGCTCGCGCCGCCGGTCACACTGGACGCGGATGACCGGGCCTTGCTCTTGCAAGTCGTCGATTACTACCACCAAAGCTTGAAGCAATCGCCCGAAGCGCTGGCGTATTTGCAGTCGCGTGGCCTGAACCACCCTGAGCTGGTGGAGCACTTCAAACTCGGGTTTGCCAATCGAACGCTTGGGCTGCGCCTGGCGGACAAACGCCGCGTGGAGGGTGCGCAGATGCGCGCGCGGCTGGAGAGGCTGGGCGTGTACCGCGAGTCTGGGCATGAGCACTTCAATGGCAGCTTGATCGTGCCGGTGCTGGACGCGCACGGCCAAGTCTGCGAGCTGTACGGGCGCAAGATCACGCAGCGCCTGCGCGAAGGCACGCCCTTGCATCTATATCTGCCCGCACATGCCGAGCGCAGCCGAGGCGTGTTCAACCTGGCGGCCTTCAAAGCGGCAGGCGTGGCCACGGGGTCAGACGGGTCGGCGGCTAAGGAAATCATCCTGTGCGAGTCCATCATCGACGCCTTGACCTTCTGGTGCGCCGGATACCGCAACGTCACCACGGCCTACGGCGTGGAAGGTTTTACCGATGAGTTGCTGAAGGCATTCAAAGCGCACGGCATCCAGCGCGTGATGATTGCCTACGACCGCGACGAGGCTGGGGAGCGTGCTGCTGTGAAGCTGGCCCCGCTGTTGCAGGCGGCGGGCCTGGAGGTGTGGCGCATCGAGTTCCCCAGGGGCATGGATGCCAACGAGTACGCGCAAAAGGTGCAGCCAGCGGCTAAAAGTCTGGGTATCTTGATTCGCAAAGCCGCCTGGCTTGGCAAAGGGCAAAACCCACTGCCAATTCCATCGCCCCTGTTATCGCCGCCGACAGCGCCCGCGCCACCCGTGCAGGAGTCTGCTGCTGCGGCGCTCAGCGACAACGAAATCACGCTGCTGTTTGGCGACGGTGTTCAGGCCCGGCGCTGGCGCGTGCGCGGGCTGGCCAAGAACCTGGCTTATGAGGTACTCAAGGTGAACGTACTCGTCGGCGCGCAGCAAAACTTCCATATCGACACGTTCGATCTGTATGCCGCCCGCGCCCGCGCGGCCTACCTCACGCAGGCGGCGGCCGAGCTGGGCGTGTCTGTGGACCTGCTCAAAGCCGACCTGGGGCGCGTGCTATTGAAGCTGGAGGCCTTGCAGGACGAGGCGATTCAAGCTGCTTTGAAACCCAAAGAATCGGCAGTACCCATGATGAATGATTCAGACCAGGCGGCGGCGCTGGCCTTGCTCAAGTCGCCCGATCTACCCGCACGCATCCTGGCTGACTTCGAGGCCGCGGGCGTGGTGGGCGAGGCCACCAACAAGCTGGTCGGGTATTTAGCCGCCGTCAGCCGCAAGCTTGATCGCCCCCTGGCCGTGGTGATCCAGTCCAGCAGCGCAGCTGGCAAATCCAGCCTGATGGATGCCATCCTCAGTTTCGTCCCCGAAGAAGAACGCATCCAGTACAGCGCCATGACGGGCCAATCGTTGTTCTACATGGGCCAGACCAGCCTGAAGCACAAGATCCTGGCGATTGCCGAGGAGACCGGGGCGCACCGGGCTTCCTATGCTCTGAAGCTGCTTCAGAGTGAAGGTGAACTCACCATTGCGTCCACCGGCACCGATGCGGCCACGGGCAACCTGATCACCCAGGAATACAAAGTCGAAGGCCCGATGAGCCTGTTCATGACCACCACGGCCATCGACATTGACGAAGAGCTGATGAACCGCTGCCTCATCCTGTCCGTGGATGAAAACCGCGAACAAACAAGAGCCATCCACCAGTTGCAGCGCCAGCGGCGCACCCTGGCGGGCCTGACCCAGCGCCATCAAAAAGCGGCCATCCTGCACGTCCATCAAAACGCCCAACGGCTCTTGAAATCCTTGGCCGTGGTCAACCCCTACGCCGATCAATTGACCTTCCTGGACGACCGCACGCGCACCCGGCGCGACCATGACAAGTACCTCACCTTGATTGACGTGATTGCTCTGTTGCACCAATACCAGCGCAAGGTTTGCAGCGTCGATGTGAACGGTCAGACAGTCGAGTACATCGAAGCCACGCTGGCCGACATCGAGCTGGCCAACCGCATTGCCCATGAAGTCTTGGGCACCAGTCTGGACGAGCTGGCGCCGCAGACGCGCCGCGTGCTCTCGCAGGTATGCACGCTCGTGCAGGCGCGCATGCAGGCGCAAGGTGCGCCGCGCAAAGACATCCGCTTTAGCCGCGCCCAACTGCGCGCGGCCACGGCCAGCAGCGATACCCAGCTCAAGGTGCACCTGGCGCGTCTGGCCGAGCTGGAGTATTTGCTGATTCACCGTGCCCAGCGCGGCCAGGGC